>JBMFPH010000189.1:0-5906 GCA_049969215.1 Anaerolineae bacterium
TGGGAAAAGAGGGCAAAAGGGGCAGGAAAGTGGTTGCGCAACGGTGGGATGAGGGCAAAATGAGGCGCGTGAGAGAGGCTTCATAAGCGCTGTGAACCCCGTATGGGGGCGAATAGCACACTCCCAAACCAACTTTTTCAACACCCTCTTGGTGACTCTTTGCTAGAAATTCACTTACCACTGAGGAAAGCCTAACACTTTCAAGAGTATCAGTATCCCCAGAGCTATTGCTGCCATCGTTACCCGCCTAGTTGCTGGTAATAACGCTGCTAATAGCCCGGCGTAGGAATGAAATACTACATGTGGAGACAGAAATGGTGCGGATGCCATTGCATAGCGGTGGTTACGTTTATAGATAGAGAGAGCGGATAGCGCCAAGCCGACCGGTATGCTCAGCGGCCACAAGCTGGTATTGAAGTTTCTGGAATGATCGGTAACATATTGGAGGTGAAGCGGCCATAATCCATAGAGAGCAACAGAGGCAGTGCTGAGGAGAAGGGTCGGCCAAAAGATTTGGAGCACCTTTCTGAACCTGCCTTCCCGCCAGGCCTCTGCAAGCCAGAAGATGGCCATTCCGATGCCAACTTGAGGTTTGATCAGCACGAAGGGCAACCCTAATTGGGGTGGCAGGATAAAGCCTAGCATGGCCAGCCAGTCTATGTTCGCGTTTACTAGGCCGTGCAAAACAGGTGGGGACAGTAAGAAGACTAACAACGCAGGTGGACTTGCCTTTAACCGATGCGCCACTATGGCAAAACTAAGCAGTGAGATGGCGAACAACAGCCCGCGCCCAAGGCCCTCCGGCAGCAGGGCCAACGGAAGGAGTGGCAACAATCCCCAAGGGGGGTTGTAGAATTTATCAATATCGTAGGGAGAACGACCGGATAATAGAGCAAGAGCAGCGGGGCGAAAAGCCTCGTGCCAATCAACACCATATGGCAGAAATGAGCTGACGGCAGAGGTGATTACCACTACAAAAACACTTATCCCTAGAGCTACCACCAGCCAGCTCATAAGGGTGTTTTTCTCATCGAAGAGGGTTAATCGGTCCATTGTATGCCTTCAGGAACTCTCTCGGCGCGTAGACACAAAGTCACCGCTCCGGAGGGAGTTGGCAGGGCATATAGGATCTGTCAGCTACATGTCAGCTATACATTAACTTCCACCCTTTGTGCTTCTATCGCCAGCTGATGACGCGCTCATCCACAAAATCATAGTGGATGGGCAGCTGGTCATTGACCTCCGGGGGAAACATAGGATGGGGATTGGAGCCATCCCAGTTCATCACCCATACTTCCCAGCGTCCGGTGCGATCGGTGAGGAAAGCGATCTGGGAGCCATCAGGCGACCAAGCTGGTGAAACGTTATTCCATTGCTGGCCTCCCTCCGGCATGGCCGTAACCCACAAGGGAGTCTGGGTCAGGCGCACCCGTCCGCTGCCATCCGCGTTAAGGCGATAAATGTCATAGCCACCGTTCTGGCGATATGCCACCGCGATATAGCGTCCATCAGGAGAGAAAACGGGTGTACGGTCCTCACGTCGGTCGGTTAACGCCCATTGTTCCAGGCGGTTGATATCCAGCTGTACCAGTCCTACCTGCCCGCTGCTCACAATGCGCCAGTTGTTGGCCGGATCCCATTCCGGTGCGAACGCATAGTTATCACTGGGGAGGTCTTGGTAGCTGCCGTCCGCCAGGTTCACCACGCGCAGCCCCCAATAGGGGTCGGGTGGGAGAACCCAACACAAATAGGGCATCCGATTGCGCATTTTCACCTTGATGCTGTCCGGATCCACGTTCCAGGGGATGTTGGGCATCTTGTCACGCATCTTTATCTCGAGCAAGTTTTTGCACACCTCTTTCTCCTCGAGACGGCCGCCGTGCTGGAAGTTCACCACAATGCGGCTGCCGTCGGGCGACCACGCCGGGTGCTTGGCTTGCTTGGTGGCGCCCAATATGGCGCGTTCGCCGGAGCCATCCACGTTGATCACCCATACGGAGCCATCCTCGCCATTCCAGCGTGTGAAAGCCACCTGGCTGCCATCCGGTGACAGGACAGGATCAATGCCGCCGCTGGTGAGACGGCGCAATCCGCTACCGTCGGCGTTGATGAGCACGATGTCGCCACCGCTGGAGAGCTGAATGGCCAACAGACCACGCCCGCTGCCGGTTGGCCGTGATGGCGATGCAGCTGCCTGTGGCACAGCCTGGGGTGCGCTGAGGAGAATATCCGATGGCAGTTCAGGTAGGTCGCTCCAGCTCCCACTTGGGTTGAGAAAGCGGAGCCCCACCCAGCCTGCCGCGTTCCCCTGCAGCGGCGCTACCAGGGCCCAGCCACGGCTTTTATCCAGACCCAGCACGATGACCAGCGTGTTGATAGTCAATACGCCATTGCGCGGATAAGCGATTCCGGGTTGTTCGCGCAATGCGATCTCATTGCTTGCCACCCAAGCGGTCATCACCTGGGGAGCGTTCTCCCAGTTGCCCTCTATCACCAGTTCGCTGCGCATCGCCCAGCCTGGACTCTTGTGGGATGGCAATAGGAGCAACCACGCATTGGAGTCACGGCTCATAGCAAGCACAGCAGCCTGGTCATCCTGGTACAAGGTTGCGACAGGTGCATACTCACTTCCAGGTCCATAGTAGAGGGTCGCCTCTCCGCGCGCCGGTCGGGCAGTGCCCACCGGCACCAGGGGTAGATGGAGTGGCAGAGCAGCGGACGGGGCAGATGTGGCAGTGGTATTGGAAACACCAGGGTTCGCTACAGGCGCAGAGGTCGGTTTGGATTGAGGGAGTGGAACACCTGTCCCTGACGCAGCTGTCCCGGTGAAGGGGGCAAGGTCATCCGCCGGCAGCGCATCCGATGGGGCTGCGGAGCGCACTACCGGGGCACTCTCCAAAGAATCGGTAACGTCCAGGTATTCTAGATAGACCCAGCCCGGCTTGCCCTCGCCTGTCACCACTAAAGCCCAATCGCGTGCCCGGTTGAGTGCCCGTATCGATAGCTTGTCGCCGCGTTGCAATGTCCTCAATACGCGATAGTCCGGCCCCGGTCCCTGACGCATGTTCAGCTGTTCGCTTTTGACCGTTGCCTGTGTGACCTCGGCGAGCTGGTCCACCGAGAGCGGGCTCATAGCAGCTTGAGGTGCTGCAGTTGCCTTGGGCTGCGCCGGCTGGCGCACAATCGGGTTGGCCGGCAGCACAGGTGCTCCCTCCAGCGAACCAATGATGCGCAATCCGTCCACCGGCACCCATCCCAGTGCACCGGAAATGGTCACAATGTATGCCCAATCCCTGTTGGCATTGACGCCAAAGATGCCCAGCAGCTCGCCCTTGCCGATCTCGGCAGCACGGGCATAGTTGCTGCCCGGCCCTTGGCGAGCCACCATACCATCCGCGATAACCACCCCTGAGGCAACTGGCGACAGTTTGCTCACCAATTCGCTCAGCGCAGATTGGAGCGTACTCGGCGGTTGCGGCTGATCCTCCAATGTAGGTGGCTCAGCCAACGAGAAAGTCACGCGCAAAGCTGTGACCGGCATCCAGCCCTGCAAGGTGCGCTGCGTCAGCACATATAGCCAGGTGCCATCGCGATTTTTGCCCAACACGGCAACCATCTCGCCTGCTTGAGGAGAGCCCAACGTCGGATAATTCTCACCCGGTCCTTGACGCACAGGCACTCCGTTGCCCGTGACTACGGCGGCGCCGGTCGGTGTGAAACCACCGCTCAGTGCCACCACCTGCGCCACCAGCTCTTGTGGATTACCCGAGAAAGAGAGTTGCCTATCTGTTGTCTCTGCCACCGCGGTTGGGGTGATGCGCGATGGCGGGGTGCGCGTCGGAGTGGGTGGCAGGGTGACCTTAGGAAAGGGGGTCGGCGTTGCCGTCGGTGTACTGAGTGGCGGCGTCGGCCAGGTCGACAGGCTGAGACGTTGCTCAGGTGTCGGAGTGGAATGACCGCCCAACGGGTTCGGCAGCGCCTGACAACCCACGAGGAACACGAGCAACAGAACAGGGATAAGCGACAAACCAAGACGTTTGATCTTCATCGGTGATTCCCCCTGCTTGTCAACCTTTGTCCGGTCCGCTCTGCGGCAGTGATGGATTGAACGACGTTGTGCCTGGTTGGGGTTGTGGCTCGGGCCGTCGCGGGCGCGGTGGAGGTGGCGGCGCCGGCGGTGTGGGTGTGGGCCCAGCTGGCTGCGGGGCCTCCGGCGCTTCCCTGACTTCGGGCTCGCTACCCAAGATGCGGCGCACGATGCGCCGCGCCAGGTTGCTGCCGCCGTCGAGGAAGGTGTACACCACCGGCACGAGGATGAGCGTCAGCAGCGTCGAGGTAATATTGCCGCCGATGACCACCGCGGCCAGCGGTGCACGGATTTCGGAACCGGCCCCAATGCTGAACAGCAAGGGCAACAGGGCAAACACCAACGCCGCCGTAGTCATCAGAATGGGGCGCAGGCGCAGCCGCCCTGCCTCAACCAACGCATCACGGCGGCTGTAGCCATGCTCACGCCGCAGCACGTTGGTGAAGTCCACCAGCAGAATGGCGTTCTTGGTAACGATACCCGTAAGTAGAATGATGCCCAGAAGCGAGACCAGGTTGAGCGTGTTGTTCGTGACCAGCAAACCACCGAAAGCGCCGACCACCGAAACGGGCAGCGAGAACATGATCGCCAATGGATTCAGCCAGCTCTGGAAGAGCGCCACCAGCAGCATATAGATCAACCCAATTGAGAGGAAGAGCGCCGAACCCAGCTCGGCGAACGACTTGCGTTGCGCCTGAGACTGCCCACCTAAACGGAAGCCGTAGCCTTCTGGGAAGGTCACGTTCGCTTTAATGGCTGCCTCGATGTCATTGGTGACGTCCCCTGATGCCCGTCCTGTGACACCACTGCTCACTGTCAGTTGCCGCTGGCGGTCGGTGCGCTTGATGATAGCGGGTGCCAGGTCACTTTGCAGTGTGGTCACCTGAGCAAGGCGAATCTCCTTACCAGCTCGATAGCTCAACGGCAACTCGGCGAGCTTTTGCAGGTCGGCACGCGCTGTTTCATTGACGCGCAACGTGATGTCCACATCCGACCTGCCCGGTTGCTTGAATGTGCCCACTTTGGCACCGCTGAGCGCGGTGCGCAGCGTCCCGGCCACCTGAGCAGGTGAAAGCCCCAGGTCAAGCGCGCGTTGTCGTTCTACCACCAGACGCGCTTCCGGCGCACGCGCCGCATCCAGGTTCTGGATGTCGGTCGTCCCCGGAACAGTGCGCATCACCGCCTCGACCTGATTAGCCAGGTCGATCAGCCGCTCAGGGTCCTCCCCATACACCTGGATCTGGATGGTGCCACCCATTCCTCCTGCACCACCCAGCGACGAGCTCAGGTTGAGGGAGATGGTCGCCTCGGGGATCTGTTGCACCAGTGGACGCAGCGCTTCGACAATCTGCACAGTGCTGCGTTGGCGTTGGGTTTTCTCCACCACACGCACGCGAATGGTAGCGCTGTTGGCCGCACCGCCGGTACTGATACCAAATGTGCTGCCACCCGATCCGACATTGGTCAAAATAGCAACGGTCTCCGGCACTTCCTGTAGGATGAGCTGCTCGACCTGACGGGCTGCCTGATCGGTCGCGGCCAGGTTGGTGCCGGCCGGCATCTGGATGTTCACGGTGAACTGGGCATCATCTTCTTGCGGGGTGAATTCAGAGCCCACCACACCGCTCAACACCAGCCACGCGCCAGCGACCAGCGAGAGGCCGGCGATGAAGACAGCCAGGAAGGAAGTGCCCCAATTGCGCAAGAAGAAACGCAGTGTTGCCGCGTAGAGGCGCGCCAGACCCTCAAAAGCCGCATCCCACACATAGACAAAGCCCTTCCAGATGGTGTTCACAGGCCAGAGCAGGATGCTGAACAC
>JBMFPH010000190.1:0-5899 GCA_049969215.1 Anaerolineae bacterium
GTACGAAGCCATCCGTGCCGAAAAGAAGATCAACGCCGGTGCTCAGTTCATCCAGACCCAACCTGTCTTCGACTATGGCCGTTTCACCGAGTGGCTGGAGGCGCTGGATAAGCGCAATCTGCTGGACAAGGTGTACATCCTGGCCGGCATCGTTCCGCTGCGCAGCGCCAAGGCAGCTCACTTCATGAAAGATGTTCCCGGCGTGGTACTGACCGAGTCCGACCTGAAGCGCATGGACGCAGCAGGGGACAAGGAAGCGCAGGCTGAGATGGGAGTGACGATCGCGCTGGAGATGATCGAGCGGCTGAAGAACACCCCCGGCATCCACGGCCTGCACATCATGGCTGTGCACTGGGAGTCCATCGTGCCGCGTCTGATCGAGGAGGCGGGTTTGCCGCGGCCGGTGGTGCGCGAACTGCCGCGGCCGGAGGTGGTGCGCGAGAGACAAGAAGCGGTGGCGGCGTCCTGATGTGCGCCGTGCCCCCGCACTGAGGAGAGCGTACGATGCCCAAATTGGCGGTGACCGGCAAGGGCGGCGTGGGTAAGACTACGCTGGCAGCACTGCTGGCGCATATCTACGCCCAAGCAGGCCATGCCGTGATCGCGATCGACGCCGACCCGGCAGCCAGCTTGGGGTATGCGTTGGGCGTGCCGGAAGATCTGCTGGCACAACTGCACCCGATTGCCGAAATGGAAGACCTGATCTACGAGCGCACCGGCGCCCGGCCGGGCGAGACGGGGGGATTCTTCACCCTCAACCCGCGCGTGGACGACATTCCGGATCGCTTCAGTGTGACCTATAAGGGAATTCGCCTGCTGCAACTGGGCACCATCTCGAAAGGAGGCAGCGGGTGCATCTGTCCGGAAAGTGCGCTGCTGAAGGCGTTGGTCACCTACGTCATCCTTTACCGCGATGAGGTGATGATCCTGGATATGGATGCTGGGATCGAGAACCTCGGCCGAGCAACGGCGAGCGCGGTGGATGCCTTCATTATCGTGGTGGAGCCAGGGCGGCGCAGCTTGAGCACGGCGCAGACGATCCACCGCCTGGCCAAGGATATCGGGGTGACGCGATGCTTCGTGGTAGGCAACAAGGTGCGCGATGAGGCCGACCGTGCCTTCATCCACGACAGCTTGCCTGACCTGCCGGTCATCGGCTTCCTGTCCTTCAACCCCAAGGCGGTGGAGGCGGATCAGCACGGTCGTGCCATCTACGAAGCGGTGCCGGAGATGGTGGCTGAAGCGCGTCAGATCGCCGCCACATTCGATCAGGCGATGGCGACTTAGCTCGGTTTGACCTTACGACCATGCGCTCGAGAGCGCAGAGAACGCGACCATCACGCTCTTCTGCGCTCTCACGCTCTTTCAGGAGGTTGAGTTTCCCGTGCAACATCCCCTCTATGTAGCATTCGTCTGGCATATGCACCAGCCCTATTACAAGGATACCACCACCGGCGAGTACATCCTGCCATGGACACGCCTGCACGGGGCAAAAGAGTACGGCCATATGGCCGAGCTGCTCGGCCAGTATCCATCCGTCAAGGCGACCTTCAACTTTGTGCCGTGCCTGGTGGAGCAACTTCAGGAGTATGCGCGCGGGGAGGCAGTGGATCACGCGCTGGCACTGAGCCGACAAGACCACTGGAGTGACGAGGAGAAGGCATATCTGCTCTCTTTCTTCTTCAGCGCCAATTGGGAGCGCGTCATTCGACCGCACCGGCGCTATCAGCAGTTGCTCGACCTGCGCCACCAGGCACGCGGAGGGCATTATCTGTTCAGCGATGCCTATTACTATGACCTGGTGGCATGGTTCAACCTGGTGTGGATCGACCCTACGGCGGTGCGCGAGGATGCCGCGCTGCATGCCTTGGTAGAGAAGGGAGAGAATTTCACGCGCGCCGATATCGACCTGATCCTGGAGAAGCAGCGCGAGCGGGTGGCGCGCGTCCTGCCACTGTATGCCGAGCTGCAAGCGCGCGGGCAGATCGAGCTCACCACCTCGCCCTACTACCACCCCATCCTGCCACTGTTGATTGACCTGGAGACGGCACGACGTGCCAGCCCTGATCTGCCATTGCCAAACTGTACTTTCCGCCACGTCGAGGATGCCCTGGAACAGCTACGGCTAGCGGTCGAAGCGCACCAGGCAGCTTTCGGCCAGCCCCCGCGCGGCCTGTGGCCCCCAGAAGGCGCAGTGTGCCCGGAGCTGCCCCCCTTGCTGCAACGCTATGGCATCCACTGGTTTGCCACCGACGAGGCGATCCTGGCACGCTCGTTGAACATCTCAATCGAGCGCGATGCTTATGGCCATGTCATCCGTCCCCACTTCTTGTATCAGCCGTATGGCATCGATGGGCTGACGGTCATCTTCCGCGATCATGTCCTCTCGGATCGCATTGGGTTCGTCTATCAGAACATGCCGGGCAAGGATGCGGCGGAGGATTTGATCGGGCGTCTGCGTACCATCCGCGAGCGCCTGAACGATGCCGAGCACCCCTATCTGGTGGCGATCATCCTGGATGGGGAAAATTGCTGGGAAAGCTACCCGGAGCAGGGCGACCCCTTCCTGCACCACCTGTATCAGGCGTTGAGCGACGCGGAAGACCTGCGCACGGTGACCGTCTCCGAATATCTGGAGACGTTCGCGCCGCGGGAAACGCTCCCACAGCTGGCTACCGGATCGTGGATTCGCGGCAATCTGGAAACCTGGATCGGTGAGGCGGATCAGAACCGTGCCTGGGAGGTTCTGGCGCAGGTGCGGGATGATCTGGTGGCGTGGCAGAATGCTGTCCCCGGTGCTGGCCTGGATGTCCTCGAGGCTGCCTGGCGCCAAATCTATATCGCTGAAGGCAGCGATTGGTTCTGGTGGTACTACAGCCATAACGTGAGCACTGAGGAGCCCCTGTTCGATCGGGCGTTCCGCGAGCACCTGGCAGGCGTCTATCGCATTATCGGACTGCCGGTGCCGGTGTGGTTGCTCCAGCCGATCCGCTCCACAGCCGAGCCGCGCGACTATCGCGCCATCAGTGCGTACATCGCGCCCCATTTGGAAGCTGGTGCGGAGGCAAGCTTGGAATGGTCAGGCGCCGGGTTCCTGGATGCGACGCCCTCGACGGGCACCATGCAGCGCGGCGAGCGGGGTTTGTTGCGCCGGTTGTACTTCGGCTATAATCCCACATTTGTGTACTTCAGGCTGGAAGCTTGGGTTGCCTTGGGACCTTATGAGGTGAGCTTGTTCTTACACCCCGAAACGCCCTCGGGTGCAGAAGGGGCTTTTGCGCTGCCCGCTGAGGGGACGCCTCTACAGACGCCGTTCGGTGCGAGCTGGCGCGTGGATCTGCAGCACGGCTTCGGGGCGGTGCTGAAAACGGCCAGCCCGCGCGGCAGCTGGCTGGAAGTGGATGCGGCGATCGAGAGTGCTGTGGCGGAACGCGTCTGGGAGGTGCGGGTGCCCTGCAGTGCGCTGGGGGTCTCGCTGGGTCATCGCATCGGCGTGGCTGCGGCGTTGTTACAAGAGGGTCAGATTCTGGAGGCATTGCCCGCGCAATCCCTGCATTACTTCACCTTGGATGAGCGGAGCTAGATGCGCCTTCTGCACATCCTGGCCAAGGCGGTGTCGATCAGTGTCTATCGCGTGCGCCATTACGGTTGGCGCACTACCTGGACGTGGTTGTGGACACGCGTGTTCATGTGGACGATGGGGCGTGAGGTGGAACGCTATTGCCGCATCACGCCCCACCTATGGGTGGGTGGACAGATGCGCGCCCGCGGCTGGAGCTGGCTGACAAGGCGCGGCATCACCGCCGACGTCAACCTGCGCGCTGAGCACGATGATCGCGCGCATGGGGTGGCCGCGGACGTCTACCTGTGGCTGCCCACACAGGACGATCGCGCACCAGCACTGGAGCACTTCCATGCCGGGGTGCAATTCATCCGCCACGTCATCGCACATGGCGGCGCGGTCTATGTCCATTGCGCGAGCGGTGTGGGCCGGGCGCCCACGCTGGCGGCAGCCTATCTGGTCAGTACCGGCATGAGCCTGGAACAGGCGATTGAGACAATTCGGCGTGTGCGCCCGTTCATCAAGCTCACGCCGGATCAGCTGAGCGCGTTGCGCCGCTTCGCCGAAAATCACTACGGGCATCCCATGGATGGGGCGTAAACGCGCATCGGGACGGGCCTTTTGTGGGGGTGTGCTCTCACCCACACACTGCGGAGGAGGCGCTTGTGTCAAACCGAGCCGCGCGCGTGAGCAAGCGGCGCAATGTACACTGCAGAGCACGCCAAGAGCATTTCAACCTCTCGCAGGTTTGGGAACCTGCGGGAGGTTTCGACGCAAAGGTAGAGGATGGATGAATGGTGCACATTAGGCAACACGCGCGCATCTACTGGACGCTGCTGATCGCGGGCATCTCGCTTGCGCTGGTGGGTCCAATTGGAGGGACACTCGCCCGTTCCAATGATGCCACACCCGCTGCTCAGGCATTATCTAGCGAAATCACCGCAACCCTGACGACAGTGCCAGTGTGGATCTCCACATCCTTGCCGCCCGAGGCGCTGAAGACTCCGACGACCCTGTGGCAGCCCTCGTTTACGCCTTCTCCCGTGCCGAGCACACCTACGCCGACATCCCCTCCAACCCGAAAGACCACGCCCACACCGACTTTCACGGCGACGCCCACCGCCACTCCCACGCCCACGCCGCAGCTTGCCACGATCGATTACTTTTCGGCAGATCGGTGGACGCTCTATCCGGGCGATCGGGTGATGCTGAGCTGGGATTTACACGATGCGCGCGAGGCATATCTGCTCTATGAAGGAAAGGAGGAAGGCGTCGTTGCGCCGGGCAGCGCGGTATTCACCCTGACCACGACCACCGCGTTCACCCTGTCCGCGCGCACCGAGGACGGCGAGGTGACCGCGCATGCGACCATCCGGGTGCTGCCTGTGCCGACGCCTGATGGGGTGTCGCGCTCAGTGGATGTTCCCATCCTGATGTACCATTACATCTCGGCGCCGCCGCGCGATGCCGATCGCTATCGGCGTGATCTGTCAGTGACGCCCGAGGAATTTGAAGCGCATCTCGCCTGGTTACGCAGCCATGGCTACCAGAGCATCACGTTGCACGCGCTGGTCTTTCACCTGATGGCAGGCTGGCCACTGCCCGAAAAGCCTATCGTGCTCACCTTCGACGACGGGTATCGCGACCATTACACGAATGCCTTTCCTCTGTTGCAGAAATACGGCTACGTGGGGACATTTTTCCTGGTCACGCGTCCCATCGACGATGGCGATCCCAACTATCTGACGTGGGAGATGGTGGCTGAGATGCACCGTGCAGGGATGTCCATGCAGCCGCACGGCTATCGCCACTTCGACCTGAAGGGTAAGCCAACCGATTTTCTGGTATACGAGATCATGGGCGCCAAGGAAGCCATCGAAGCGCGCACGGGAGAGATCACGCGCTTCTTCTGCTATCCGTCCGGCAGCTATGACCGCCAGACCATCCGCGTGCTGGAATCGGCCGGCTTCTGGGCGGCAGTAACGACGTTGCCGGGGCGTCATCAGACCACGGAGACGCTCTTCGAGTTGGAGCGTCTGCGCGTGCGCAACACGACGAGTGTGGACGACCTGGCGCTTTTGCTCGACCATTGAGCGCGCCGTAAGGTGAACCCCCACCCCTAACCCGGTAGGGACACAGCGAACATGTCTCGCCGCAGAGGGCGCAAAGGCATTTTAATCTCTCGCAGGTTGCAAACCTGCAGGAGGTTTCAGCGCACATCCGCGAGCGACGAAATGTGCACTGCAGGGGACACAGAGATCGCCGAGAATCACACACAGAGCTCTGCGTGCCCTGCGATCTCCGCGGTGAAAGACTTATAACGCGCCCTCACGGTCG
>JBMFPH010000191.1:0-5892 GCA_049969215.1 Anaerolineae bacterium
CCAGGATGGCAAGATGGTGGATCAGAACGGCAAACAACTGCGGCTGAAGCTGCTCTTCGGCCCAAATACAAGCAAGACGCGCGAGCTCATCGCCGTCACCGTGCAGGACTACCTGCGTCGTATCGGCGTGGAGACTGACATTCAGGCGATGGAATGGTCCACCTACCTGGAGGCGCTTCATTCCAACGAACCTAATTGGGATATGTACATCGGCGCGTGGCAGGCCACCATCGAGCCACACATCATGTACACCATTTGGGCGGAAGAGAACATCCCGCAGTTGAACTCGGTCGCCTATATCAACAAGGAAGTAGAGAAGTTGTTCGAAGAGGCCGGCTCGAACTGCGACTTGGAGTTCCGCAAAGAGAAGTATCAACAGATTCAGCGAATCATCGCGGAAGACGCACCCTATATCTTCCTCTTCTATAACAAGTCATGGAGTGGCCAAAACAAGCGCATTAAGGGGATTGTCCCGACCGCTCTGGGCATCGGCTGGAACATGGAGGACTGGTACATCGAGGAGGCGCCTACCCCGTGAGGCAGGCACTTACCCGCTATATCATCCGCCGTGGCTTGCAGTCCCTCTTCCTGGTGTGGATTGCCACGCTGATCGGCTTCACCATCTATCAGCTGGCGCCGGGAGGCCCCCTGCAATTCTTGGACGATGACCCCAAACGCACCGCCGCCGATTTCGAGCGCCTGAGCGCGCTCTACGGCCTGAACCGGCCCATCTTGGTCCAATATCTGGCATGGCTGACGGGCGAGGACTGGTTCGCCCTATTGCCCGGCGGCGCCGCGTGGCAGAGCGGGCAATGCCGTGCCAACCCAGAACGCTGCGGGCGCGGCATCCTGCGCCTGGATTTCGGACGCTCGTTCTACTTCAAAGGTTCGAACGTGATCGACCTGATCGCCGAGCGCATCCCGGCCACGTTTATGCTGGGCTTCTCCAGCCTCGTCATCAGTGTGGCGGTGGGCATCCCATCCGGCATCTATGCGGCGCTCAACCGCGGCAAGCTGCCCGACCATATCATCCGGGTGACCACAGTGTTGGTCAACACGGTGCCCGAATGGTGGATCGGCTTGCTGTTGCTGATCATCTTGGGGGGCTATCTGCGGCTCGTGCCGCTGGGCGGTATGGAGACTATCGGCAACGGTTCCCTGTTGGACCGTCTGCACCACCTCGCCTTGCCGGCCGTGGTGAGCGCTATCAGCGGGTGGATCAGCATCTCGCGCATTATGCGCTTTGAGATGTTGGAAGTGCTCAACCAGGATTTCGTCCGCACTGCGCGCGCCAAAGGGTTGCCAGAACACCTGGTCATCTGGCGTCATGTGCTGCGCAATGCCATCTTGCCCTTCGTCACCGGACTGAGCGGCATCTTCCTGATCTTCCTCTCCGGCTCGATCCTCTTTGAGCTGGTCTTCTCCTGGCCCGGGATGGGCCGATTGGCCGTGATCGCCATCAACAGCCGCGACTATCCGGTGATGATGGGGCTGTTCGTCATCAGCTCCTTCCTGGGCATCATGGGTGTCCTGATGGTGGACATCCTGTACGGCTTTGTCGATCCGCGGGTCAAGTACGAGCTGTGAAGATCACCGTGATGCGCCGGAAGGAATCGCCTCGCGCAGACGCAGAAGCGGTGGTGAGCGTCTCGGTTGCCCGTTTCCGCAGAACCAGGGAGCAGACGTATTGGCGGGCGGTGCTGGCCAAGCTGCGGCGCGACAAGATCACCCTGGCGGCGATCTTCGGCCTGGTGGTGATGGTGCTCCTCTCGGTCGCTGCGGGCTGGATCAGCGACCAGGTGCTTGGCTTTGACCCAACCACCACTAACCTGACTAAACGCAACGCGCCTCCCACCTGGGCGGCGGCCGCCTGGCCTGTTTTCCAGGAATTCACCCAGACATGCCAGAAGGGCGGGGTGACCACCTGTCGCTGGTCGCTGTGGAAGGCTATCGTCTCCACCTCGTTGACCGGCTTGCGAGATTGCCTGGCGGCTCCGCGCGGTACCTGCCATTGGATGGGCACGGACCAAGCGGGCCGTGATGTGTTGAGCCGTGCGCTGTATGGAGGGCGCATCTCGATGCGCATTGGCCTTTATGTGGCCAGCATTTCGATGACCCTGGGCGTCGTTTTGGGCCTGATCAGCGGTTACTACGCTGCCACTTTCATCGACGACATCATTAATGCCATCATCCAGACGTTGGGCAGCATCCCGTTGCTGTTTTTGCTGATCATCCTTTCCCGCATCTTCCAACCAGGTCCAGAGGGTTTGTCGCTTCTCATCGGCATTTTCGGCTGGATGGGCGTCTCGCGGCTGATCCGTGGCCAGATCTTCTCCATCCGCGAGCGGGAATATATTCTGGCCAGCCGCGCGATCGGCGCTTCGATCTGGCGCATCTTGTTCCGCCACATCTTGCCGAACGTCTCGTCGATTGTGATTGTGGTGGGGGTGTTCAACGTGGCTGGCGCCATCATCGCCGAGGCGGGGCTGAGCTACCTGGGTGTCGGTATCGGCCCGCCGCTGCCCAGCTGGGGCAACATGATGCAGGGCTCGCTGGGCAACTTCACCGATGCGCCCTGGCTCGTGCTAGCGCCGGGCCTGTTCATCTTCCTGACCACCCTTTCCATCTACCTCATCGGCGATGGCCTGCGCGATGCCCTCGATCCATGGGTGAAATAGCGCAACCCGAGTTGTGATCAAAGGAAGTTGGGACTACGAGTTGGCATAGAGAGTGTCACTTTGCGCTCCGATCCACGGGCAGTCATTGCATGGATCGATTGACTCGAAATAGCAACAGGATATCCGTGCCGCGACCATGTGACCGCGCCACAACCATTATCCGAGCCGCGACCGCGAGGGAGCGGTATCACCGTTGCTTGCTGACGCGCGCGGCTCGGATTGAGCCAAATGTAGCAACTTGAGTTAGCGCAATTTCACCATTTCAACCCTGACGACAAAGGATTGGCAAATTGACTCAAACACAATCAGACCCAACCGCACGCCGGCAACAGCTTTATGAGCTGCTCGGTGACCTGCCGGACCGCCAGCGCCCGATCTGTGCCACGTGTATCGGGGTGGAAGAGCGGCCGGGGTATCTGCTGGAGCGATTGGTGCTCGACCTGAACGGCAGCGAGGCCGTGCCGGCCTACTTTGTGCGCCCGTCCGAGGGGCAGGGGCCATGGCCGGCGGTGCTCTACAACCACGCCCACGGAGGCGAGTATCACGTCGGCAAAGAAGAGCTGCTGACCGGGCGGACGTTCCTGCGCACCCCGCCCTATGCCGAAGAGCTGACACGGCAAGGTTATGCCGCACTGTGTATAGACCACTGGGCCTTCGGCGAGCGACGCGGACGCAGCGAGTCGGAGATCTTCAAGCAGATGCTCTGGCATGGGCAGGTGATGTGGGGCATGATGGTCTACGACAGCCTGCGCGCGCTGGACTATCTCGTGGCGCGCCCCGATGTGGATGCCAACCGCATCGCCACTCTGGGCATCTCAATGGGGAGCACCATGGCCTGGTGGGTGGCCGCTCTGGACACGCGCATCCGCGTCTGCGTGGACCTGTGTTGTCTGACGGACTACCAGGCGCTGATCGAGACACGCGGGCTGGACGGCCACGGCATCTATTACTATGTGCCGGGGCTGCTCAAGCATTTCACCACGGCGCAGATCAACGCGCTGATCGCGCCGCGCCCCCACCTGAGCTTGGCGGGTATCTACGATCCGCTCACTCCACCAGCCGGATTGGAGCGCATCGATGCCGAATTGAGACAGGTGTACGCTGCCCTGGGGGCGCCGGAAGCATGGCAACTGCGCCGCTATGCCATCGGCCATTTCGAGACGGCGGCGATGCGTGCCGAGGTGGTCGCGTTTCTCAAGCAATGGCTGTGAGCTCCATCCGATCCGCTGAACAGGTGAAAACATGAACTTTGCAAACCGCTTGCGCGACTTGCGCCAGCTGATGCACGCGCATGGGCTGGCAGCGCTGCTCATCTCCGAACCCCACAATCGGCGTTACTTGTCCGGTTTCACCGGCTCTGCCGGTGTATTGCTGATCACCCATGAGCGTCAGGGGATCGCCACCGATTTCCGCTATTACACGCAGGTGCGCCAGCAATGCCCCGACTGGGAGCTCTTCCAGGTGGGTCGTGACTTTGAAGGGCAGCTGGCAAGTTTGCTGCGGGAGCTGGGCGTGCAGGGTAGCACGGTGGGATATGAGGCGGCGCACGTCTCGGTGGAGACCTGGCGGCGCTGGAGCGCTGCAGTGGGCAGTACAGCCACGCTGGTGGAGACGGTCGGCCTGGTGGAGCAGCTGCGCCAGGTCAAGGATGAGGATGAATTAGCGGCGATGCGCCGTGCCATCGCTATCGCCGAACAGGCCTGGTCGCAGCTGTTGGAGGTGCTGCGCCCTGGCATGTGCGAGCGCGAGGTCGCCTGGCAGCTGGAGAGCAGCATGCGCACGCTGGGTGCCGAGGCGGTGGCGTTCCCGCTCATCGTCGCTTCGGGGCCCAACGGGGCATTGCCCCATGCCGCCCCCTCGGAGCGTCCCATCCAGGCCGGTGAGCCGGTCGTCATCGACTTCGGTTGTGTGGTGGACGGCTATTGCAGCGACCTCACGCGCACCGTCTGCCTGGGACAACCGTCCGACGCGCGCTATGAGGCGCTCTGGCAGCTGGTGCACCGCGCGCAGCAGGCCGCATTGCGCGGGGTGAAGGCCGGCATAAGTGGCGCGCAGGCGGACCAGCTGGTGCGCGACGTCATCACCGCAGCGGGGTATGGGGAATATTTCGGCCACGGTCTGGGCCATGGGATCGGGCTGGCCGCCCACGAGGCGCCGCGCCTCAACCCCACCAGTTCGGACGTGTTGCCGGCTGGCGCCGTGGTGAGCGTCGAGCCGGGCATCTACCTGCCCGATTGGGGCGGGGTGCGCATCGAGGACCTGGTGCTCCTGCACCCGGATGGGGCGGAAGTGCTCACCCAGCTGCCCGCGGTGGCCATCCTTTAGCGGGCAACAGCGAACCGAGCCGCGCGCGTGGTAGGGGGCGATCGGCTGGTCGCCCCTGCCGCGTGCTCTGCGCTCTCTGCGGTGAGTTTTGTGCCGCTCCCTGACGGTCGCGGCTCGGGCGTGAATCGCTCCGCGTTCAGCGACGCTCCCAGTACACGCGCAGGCGCGCATTGCCCCAGCGCTCGAAGTACTCGACGCGCACCTGGCGTTCGCCTTCATAGTCGAAGCGCTTCTCGGCGCGCAAGGTGCGGATGCCCTCCCGCCAGTTGTCGATCAGCAGCTCGCCGTCCACCCATAGGCGTGCCCCATCGTCCACCTCCACGGTGAACACGTACAGATCGTCCTCAAAGTTGACGTTGCTGATGTAGCGCGCCGAGAAGTTGTCCGCCGGCACCGCCGGGTGGGGCGACCCGCTGTCCCAATCGTGATCCAGCTCCTCCTCCCAGCGTTCCAACACGGGGTCGCCCTCCAGCCGGCGATTGGCGTAGTAGCGCGCCTTCCAGTCCTGTGGCCGATGCCAGGTGAGACGCACCATCGCATTGGCCAGGTGCTCGTAATATTCTAGGCGCACCAGGTGGGGTCCGGCGCCCGGCTCGATCTCGGCGCGGTAGGTGGTGGGGCGCGTGTCGTGCCACTCGTCGATGATCAGCCGGTCGTCCACCCACAGGCGCACGCCGTCATCTACCTCAACGGTGAAGATATATTTGCCCCCGCGGAAATTCACCGTGCGCGTCCAGCGCACCGAGAAGTCATCGGCTGGCATGCCAGGCGCGGGGGCGCGGTCGGCCCAGTTGAAGTCGATCGCCTCATCGTCGCGCACCAGCACCGGCGGGCCTTGCAGGTGGAAGTTGTCGTAGTATTCGCCGCGCCAGCCGGCGAAGGTCTCCGG
>JBMFPH010000192.1:0-5878 GCA_049969215.1 Anaerolineae bacterium
GGCCATCAATGACTTCCTCGCGGTGGTGGCAAAATACGGTTCGGTGGAGGAGATCAACCGCAAGGCGGAAGAGGCGCGTCAATTGCCCAATCTGCTGGCACGCTTGAAGGAACTCCGTTCGCCCTACCTGGACGATCTCCACTGGCTCATGGAACAGCGCGACCGCGGCGCTTTCATCAGCGTGGCTGAATATCGGCGCGCCGTGCTGGGCGAGCGCGCGGAGCAGATGCTGTTCGACAACCGCCTGGCGGTGGTGCTGGAGATCAGCGCCTTGCAATACTTCCCCTGGCTGATCCGCGAGGCACAGCAGGCGATCGAGCGTCGTGAGCTGATGCCGGGGCGCTACATCCGCGTGCGCAAGATGAAAGAGCAAGAGCGCGATAACGGTGATATCCTGGCGGTGGCCGCGGCCATGCAGATCATCGGCGCCAGCTATGTCGAGACTCTGGATACCCGCGGCACCGACGGTGCCAACATCCACCTGGGCGGACCCGAGACGATCACCGGCTATTTCGGCGGCGTGGGCCAACCCAACGACTATGCGCTGAAATGGTTGGATGAGTATCTGTATTACTACACCACCTACGGCATCAAGCAAGTACTTAACATCAACCCAGGCACCGTGTTGCTGGGATACCTGCTGCACAAGCTGGGCATCGACAACGAGTTCAAGATCTCCGTCTTTATGGGCAACGATAACCCCTATGCGGCATTGTGGACACTCATCGGTGCCCATCTCTTCGCCCGTGAGGATGGCAGCGTCCCGTTAGTTGGCTTCAACTGGAGCAACAGCGTCAACAACCAGACCATCGAGATCACCGCGCAGGTGCGCAAGAGCTTGGGCCTTGAGGAGCTGGTGCGCTTTGAGCACCACATCACCGAGACCTGGAAATCCATCGTGCGCCAGCCTTACCTGCGCCGTGACGAGCTGGTGGAGCTGGCGGCGCGGGTGCCCAACATCGCCGCCAAACACGAGGGCGGCGACCCCGAAGTGGAACAGACACGCGCTCATCCCTCGGACATCCTCGACTACTTCCGGGATAAGGCGGAGATCGAAGCCAGCGGTGACATGGCTCACCTGGAGCGCAACTATCTGGACAAGCACGATGCGCTCAACCGCACGGCGCGCGCCCTGACCGAGCACGGGCTCGCCTTCGTCGCAGCGCGCCACCTGCACGAACGCCCCGTGTGACGGCGTGTTGCGCCACGCCGAGCGAACCTCCCGCAGGTTTGAAACCTGCGGGAGATTATAGGGATCGCGCCGAGCTACACCTCCAACAAGGTCACCGTGTCGAACAGGTGGTAGGCCAGCACATATTTCTCCATACAGCGCGCAATGCGGTCGACCACCACCTGATGCGCATCCGGGACAACGGGCGCGAGATTGTGATAGAGCTGCTGCCGCGCTGCCACCACCTGCGGTGCCGTCCACACGTAACGAGCGCCGGTCTGCGTCAACCACGCGCGACGTTCCGGCGTCAGCGCACGCCAGATGGCCTGCGCGTCTGCCTGCGCCGTCTCGGGCTGCCCGGCACGAGCATATTCCTCCGGCAGCACCCATTTGCGCCAGCGCATCGAGTCGTACACCGCCTGTTCCAGCGCCGCCATAAAACCGGACAGCTCGATGGGGGGGCGGCTGCGCTTCATATCCGCTTCCTTGGCACACAGCTCCTGCAATGCCAGATATTCCTCGGCGGTGAACTCCGGCCCGACATTGGCGCCACCCATTCCGGTGGCAGGATACTCCGATGGGTTCTCCACCCAGTCGGTGTAGTGCCCCTTGATCAGCGAACCCAGCGGCGCCACCACGTCATACAGCCAGCGCGCCGATTCCGGGTCGAAGAAGGTGGTGTGCAGGTCGGTGCCCACGCGTGCCACGATGAAACACGGCCATGCACTCAACAGGTTGCGCTCCACCAACCCCTGGCGCAAGCTGTGGACGAAGCGGCAGAAGGCATCGCGATCCACCAGGCCTCCGTGCACCTCCTCGGTGCCCACCTCGTAGGACACGGGCGGCAATCCGCGCCGCGCGCGTTCGCGCTCCGCGTGCTCGATCAGCTCGATGGTGCGCGCCACCACCGTCTCAATTGGCACCGGCTGGCCCGGGGGCAGGGTGCGATCCACCGTGGGATCGATGTGCAACAGGGCATAGCCGGCCTCCAGACATGCCACCAGCGAAGCTTTCACCTCGGCCATGGTTTCCTCATAGGACAGGTTCGCCAGCGCGTGCAGATCCTTGAGCCAGGGGCCTCCGTGATCTAAGCAGGGATAGAGCGGGCCATCCCAGTGGTACTTCGCGGCATAGTGGCGGATCGAGGCGACAAACGCCTGAGGCGTCCAGCCGGTGTAACCGCCGTCGCGATCCACCTGGTTGAGCGTCGCGGCGAAGAGCATGGGCAGGTTGTTCACCGCAGCCACCTTGACCGCCGCTTCGAGCACCGCTGCCGAGTTGGGGCAGGCAGCGAGTAGCGTCAGCTGAATGCCCTGCGCGCGCAGGGCGATCATGCGGGCGACGATCTCGTTGAGGGGTTTCATCGTGAATCGGTCTCCTCGTGCGTGTTGAGTGTGCTTCCCGATGCAAAATCCTGTGATGCCAGCAGGCAACGCACCGCCTGGCTCAAGGGCACGTGCAGCGCCTCGGCCAGCTGCCAGAGCGCCACGCGGTCGGTCTCCTTGTTGATCGTGTGCGGCGAAGTCACCGCATGCGCGGCGACCAGCGCACCCAGTTCATGCGCCTGGTGCAGAGGCAGGCGCGCCACCAGGCCGACAAGAATACCGGCCAGAAAGGCATCCCCGGCGCCGGCGGTGCTGATGGCGGTCACCGGGATGGCTGGCCGGTGAACCAGCTCGTGACCGTCCCAGCTCCAGCTGCCCTGCGCCCCGGCGGTGACGGTCAACCGGGCGCCCGGATTCAGCTGCCTGAGGCGTTCCGCCGCAGCGTGTGCGATCGCGGCGGGCGTGTGTTCCTCAGCTGCCAGATGGGCGAATGCAGCGGCCTCGCTTCGATTGAGCGCCAACAGATCCACGTGGTGCAACATACCCAGCTGGATCGCCTCAGCCAGCTCACCGGTGGCGAACGACGCCACGCGCAGCATCCGGTGCCGGGTGCCTAGCTCCAATAGGGCCTGGCGCGCTGTCAGCGGCACTTCGGGCGCCGCCAGCGCGATGCCACAACCGGCGAAACGGATGAATTCCGGCTCAGCCGTCCGGACATAGGCAGCGTCCACATGGGCGCACGCCGAGTCGTCGGTGGTCAGGTTGCCACCGCTGCCGTCGGGGTAGATGAAACAGAAGGAGAAGAGGGTCTGCAAGCTCGGCGCGACCTGCACATAGCGCGTGTCCAGCCCCGCCTCGCGCATCTCATGCAGCAAGCGCACCCCCATCTCGTCCTCGCCCACCTTGCCAATGGGGATGGTGGCGAACAACGGCCCCAACAGGGTCTGGACGTAGTGGCAGATGATGTGCAGCTTGCAGTAGTCGCGCCGGGGCAGGAAGTGGCCAAGGCGGCTCTCCTCGCGTCCCAGCGTATGGTTGCCCTTCAGCGCGAAGAACGACCCGGCGCCGATGCCCCCCACGCCGATAAGGGCGCGGTAGGGCGCTTGCGCAATGTCCACGTAGAGGGGATGGTTCATTTATCCCTCACGCCGTCCTGAATCCTCCCGCAGGCTCAAAGCCTGCGGGAGGGTCGGGTTGTCGTTATTCCCAAACATACTTTGCGCGTTGCGGAGTGGCACTCGATGGCTGAGTAACGGAACAACGCCGGACCCAGCAGGGCGAGATAGAAACACGTAAGCACCGCTATCCAGACAGGGAGCAACACCCCACTGATGCGAAGACCGCTCGGGCGCATGCGGGCACATCGGATCAGCATCAGGATGGTGGGCACCAACACTAGCGCCAGATAAAATGCCGGGGTGCCATTGGTCAGGGGTGGCACCAAATACAGTGCCTGAGATAAAAGGAATGCCGTCACACTGGCACCGACCAGGAAGACCAACATGACCAGCACAATGGCCTTATTCCAGCTCAATCGGACAGTGGGCGGTTGGGTCATGGAGGTCTATCCATTGAGATGGTCTGTGACGCGGCACTTGATAGCGACACATATGAAGGGCCTGGAGTTCCTACTGCATTCGAATGTGGTCGAGCAAACCCCACTCGGCATCGTCTTCAAAAGTCACAAGCAGCTCGACATCGACCGGCGCAGCTCCTCAACAACAGGTAAGGGAAGGTTTTCATTGGCATACAAGCGCGCCATATATCACGCTGCCTCATTCTCGCTGATTTGCCGTTCAATCTCATCGCGGTGCAGGCGAAAATAAGCCCAGGCATTTGCCAGGTCTTCCGCACGCAGGTTGGGATAACTGCGTAGCAAGTCCGCTTCACTCGCTCCGAGACGCCGGGCTTGCACCAGGACCCAAACGGGAATGCGTGTACGCACGATACGAGGTTCGCCGCCGCAAACGCCAGGAGTGCTCTCAATACCGGGGAAGGCATCGCCCAGATCGCGCACAATCCATTGCAACACCTGCGCCTTTTCAGCACGTGTCATCTTAGATAGAAGCTGTTCCACCTCTTGCAGTACATTCATAGTGCCCTTCCCCTCTACATCCCCCAATTGCCCGAAACAACACCATAATTATGCGTCAGTCTGCCTAAACCGCAAGGAATAGGATGCAACATACCTCCGACCCCTGACGTCCTGAACGCCCTCCAGAGAATGGACTCACACCCCCAAATCCCACTCCGGATGCTCGCTGATGGGATGGCGCGCCGTGTCGATGGTCGCGGTGATGAGCGCGTCCGGGTGCTCCTGCAACAGGGTGATGGGATACTCCGGGGTGATCGGCCCGAACAGCGCCACGCGCAACGCTGTCTGCTTCCAGGCGCCCGTGTCGCTGAACACGCGCACCTTCTTCGCCGCGAGGCATTCCTTGATGCCCAGGGTGATGGACATGGGCGGCACGAACTGGTAGGCGCTGCCGAAGGTGCGCTGTGCCAGCGCCAGGATGGTATCCCAGTTGTTCTCCTGGATGCGGATGCTGGAGTTGCGCAGCTCCTCGATGGTGATGTGGCTGTAGGGATGTCGCCGCGCCTGGTTGTAGGCAATATGGCCATCCTGCCCCCAACCGCCATAGGTGATGTCGATCGGCGCCGACCAGATGCGTTCGCGCACCTGCTCCATCGTGGCGGGAGTCAGCCAATTGCGATTTTCCTCGGGCACGGCCAGCTCGGGATCAACCGGGTCGTAGAAGAGGCGTTCCATCTCGCCGCGAAAGCTGTAGGGATGTCGCCGCGGCAGTTCGCGCCCCTGCCAGTCCAGACATTCGTCCATGTGGAAGACGATCAAGTTGCGCAAGCTCACCCGCTCCCGGTTAACCAGGTCGGTGAACGGCTTGTACCAACAGCTTGGGCCACAGGGGATGATGGCACGGGTCACCTCGCCGCGCGCGTTATGTGCCTTGATCTCATCGACCAGCTCGCGCGCCATCAGCTGCCCCATCTCCGCCGAATCCTTGCACAGGCGAAAGCGCACCTTGAGACGTGGATGCCCTTCCAGCTCGTGATAGGGGATCTTGCACCATTCGTATAGCTCGCGTGGGGTGATCGTGGTCATAGCTGAATGAGAACCTCCGTAGAAAGGTGACTACTTGCTTGAGCATATCATGTCATAGGCAAAGCCCACTGTCAATGCCACCGGTGGGCCACGTTGTGGGTGCATTTCATCCTTGGGGAGAGATGGGGTCAAACCGAGCCGCGCGTGAGCAAGCGGACTCCCTCCCCGTCCACGGGGAGGGCCGGGGTGGGGGCTATGTGGTTTTACCGCCGAGCACGCAGCGTTCGCAGAGAAATTTTAGAAAAACCTCTGCGTGCTCGG
>JBMFPH010000193.1:0-5837 GCA_049969215.1 Anaerolineae bacterium
TGGTATACGAGGAAGTTGTCGAATGGTGGGTGACGCGTTTCACCGCCATTTACCTGAGCGAAGCACCGCAGGTGGTCGCACCGATCCGCAGCGCGCGATTGATCAACACTCAATTGACCATGCAATATCATGCTGCCTTAGCCAGTTCGGGCGGTTCAGATGGTGTGCGTTGGGAGCTCTCACAGCTGCCTATCGTCAACCTGGATGAATATTTCTACCCGCAACCCTATTTCTATCGTAAGAATGAGGGCTGGCAAACACGATTAGCGGTGGATGTGAGTGCAGCGCGTGAGCTGATGGCCAAGAAGGGTATGGAAGCTCCAGTTGTATTGCGTGGTTTCACCTTCTCCGATGCTCCGATCGGCGGCCAAAAAGCTGAGACGGTTTTCATTCCCTACCCGCGACGTACCAGCCAGACGTTATGGCGCTACGATGCACCCAGCAAACGTTACCTGCGTTGGGTATCCGGTGAACCCCTGTTCGATTCCGCAGCGCAGAAACAGATTTCGGCAGCTAACGTGATCGTGTACTATGCACCCCACGAGCCCACTGACATTGTGGAGGACAGCAACGGCGCTACCTCAATTCGTATCATCGTCAATGGTGAAGGACGCGTGCAGGTCTTCCGTGATGGGGTGGTCATGGAGGGATTGTGGCGTACGGATGGCACACAGACGCCCGAGTTCGTCTTTCCCAATGGGGAACCCATCCCGCTCAGGCGAGGTAACTCATGGATTGAGGTTGTACCACCAGAGTACCAAATCTTAGTGAACGTGACCCCGACGCCCACAGCTAAACAATAACGGCTTGTATTCCCCTAGTGGCGTCGTTCGGTCAATAGACCGAGCACGGTGATGAGCACCACAGCGCCGATAATGGCGGTGAACACGCTGCCGATAAGGCCAGGAAGTGCTTCGATGTTGGCAATGCGGAATAACCAGCCACCGATTACAGCGCCAATGATCCCCACCACGACATTGCCGATGCAGCCATAGCCGCGCCCTCGGAGAAGCATTCCGGTCAGCCAGCCGGCAAGGCCCCCAAAAATGATCCATAGTATCAAGCTGTAGCTGGTCATATGCGGTGCTCTCCCAGAACGACGGCGGCGTCTAGATAAAAGGTGCTGGGTGAGATCAGACAGACGCTAATAGCCAGCGTATTGCTTCGTCCCATCAACCGGTGCCAAACTGACGGTCACCGGCATCGCCCAGGCCGGGCACGATATAGCCATGCGCGCTCAGATGGCTGTCAATGGCAGCAATATGGATCGGGACGTCGGGATGCACACGTTGCATCGCCCGCAAGCCTTCCGGTGCAGCTATGATGCCCACAAATTTGATGCGCTGGGCGCCCCAACGCTTGAGAATATCCACCGCAGCAACGGCCGAGCCGCCTGTTGCCAGCATCGGATCAAGGACAAGGCAAACCTGCACGGTGGGGTCGATGGGGAGCTTGTTGTAATATTGCACTGGTCTTAGGGTTTGCTCATCTCGGTATAGGCCGATATGCCACACCTCCGCGCCCGGCATCATTTCCCAGATGCCATCCACCATGCCCAGGCCGGCACGCAGGATGGGCACCAGGCCGATCTTCTCGCGCAACAGCGCCCCCTGCGCACGCCCCAGCGGCGTCTGGACCTCGGTGGGCTCGAGCGCCAGATCGGCGGTGGCCTCATAGGCCAGCAACATGGCGATTTCACGGATCAGCTCCCGGAAACGTTTGGGTTCGGTTGCGACATCGCGCAACTTGGTCAGCTTATGTCGGACTAATGGATGGCTGGAGCAGAAGACATTATCCATCGGTAACCACGACCCCAACCGTGCGAGACAGAATTGTCACTCCACGCAGCTCTCGAGGCGAGCTCCCCGATCAGATCTGGCGCCAATCGAACTCCGGTTCCGGTTTGTTGGCCAATATTGCTTCGATGCGCTCCATCACGGCCGGGGTGAGCTTAGGTACCACGTCGAGCGCTTTCATGTTTTCCACCACCTGCTCCGGTCGGCTGGCGCCGGTGATAACGGTGCTTACATAGGGATTCTTGAGACACCACGCCAACGCTAGCTGCGCGAGGGTACAGCCCAACTCCTGAGCGATCGGAGCTAATTGTTTGACTTTCTCAATGTTGCGCCGCCCCTCTTCGCTTTCAATGCGTTGGCGCACCCACTCATAGCCCTTCAGAGTCGCGCGCGAGCCTTCTGGAATTCCCTCATTGTACTTGCCAGTGAGGAGACCACCCGCGAGTGGACTCCAGACGGTTGTGCCCAGCCCGATCTCGTCGTACAGGCGGCGATATTCCTTCTCCACCCGTTCGCGATGGAACATGTTATACTCGGGTTGCTCCATCGTGGGTGGGATCAGGTGCTCGCGGCGCGCGATGTCATAGGCAGTGCGGATCTGCTCGGCGCTCCACTCGCTGGTGCCCCAGTAGAGCGCCAGCCCGTTGCTGACGATGTAATGCATCGCCCAAACGGTCTCCTCGATGGGGGTATAGAGATCCGGGCGATGGCAGAAGATCAAATCCACGTAGTCCAGCTGCAGGCGGGAAAGAGAAGCACGGATACCTTCCAGCAGATGCTTGCGCGAGAGGCCACTGCGATTGGGTGCCTTGCCACCCCAGAAGATCTTGGTCGAGACTACCAGATCGGAACGCTTCCAGCCGGCGCGTTTGATCACGTTGCCCATGATGATCTCCGCCTGGCCGCCAGCGTAGGCTTCGGCGTTATCAAAGAAATTGACCCCGGCCTGATACGCAGCTTCCATGCATGCGTAGGCAACGTCCTCGTCAATCTGTTGCCCAAACGTCACCCACGAGCCGAAAGAAAGTGCGGAGAGCTCCAGGCCGGATTTACCAAGGCGACGATACTCCATAGTATCCCTCCCTAGGATATTGTTGTCATGCCCCGTATTTGGTTAGACGCAAGGCATGGGCCATTGCGAGTGGCATGATGTCGGTATGTCGTATATGACCCAAGCTGCCGTTCATACATGCGGTTTCGCTGAATTGAGTCACCTGATCGCTGCGTGCCGTACGTGCCATTAGCATGATGGGCAATGGATGCCAGCTATGCCCCTTGAGCAAGCACGGGGTGGAATGATCGCCGGTTACGACGAGCACATCCGGTTCGAGCGCGAGCAAAGTGGGCAGCGCTTCATCGATCTGCTCGATGAGGTGTACCTTGGCGTCGAAGTTGCCGTCTTCGCCATAGCTGTCCGTCTTCTTGATGTGAATGAAGAAGAAGTCATAACGATCCCAGTGGCGACGCACCGTCTCAAACTGGTCGGCAGGGGAGTCGCCGATGCTCTCGATCACTTCCATTCCCACCAAGCGTGCTACACCTTTATACATAGGATATACGGCCACAGCTGCGGCACGCAGTTGGTATACCTCGGGAAACTTGGGCAGTCCTGGGTCCTTGGCCACACCGCGTAGCGTCAACATGTTGGCCGGGGGATGGTCAGCCAGGATGCGGCGTGCCTGGGCGATCCACTCATTCAGCAATTCAGCAGTACGCTGCGACTGGGGATTGCGTGCCACAGCCGGCAGCGGCGCCGCGCCGACACGTTGTGGGTCGGTGTCCTCCACATCGGCGCCTAACCCATCGCCGCGCAAAATCAGCGCAAAACGGTGCTCCTTGACCGGTTCCACGAAGACCTGTACACCCGGCAAGGTGATGTTGCGCAGCAGTTGGACGCGCCGCGTGCACTCCTCGGTTGAGATGCGGCCGGCACGTCGGTCGGTGATGAGACCTTGGGCGTTCACAGTGCAGAAGTTGCCGCGCGCGGCGACATCGTTGGGCTGGAGCTCAAAGCCAATACCCAACGCCTCGAGCACGCCACGCCCGATCTCGTACTGCAGTGGGTCATACCCGAAAAGCGCCAAATGGCCGGGGCCGCTGCCGGGGGTGATGCCGGGCGCAATGGCCTCGCTTAGTCCGCAAGCGGAGCGTGCCGCCAACGCGTCCAGATTGGGTGTACGGGCTGCTTCCAGCTCGGTAGGCCCGCCCGGCTGCATTGCCAGCCCTCCCACGCCGTCGAGAACGAGCAAAACGATCCTGGTGTTATTCTTGACGGCCAGTTGTTGGATCAATTCCAGCTGATTCATATGGCGAGGATACTCCTTTTCCAGAGAGTTCGGTTTGACGGGTATGAAGCAATCCAGATATTGTCTCGTGGCATTCCGTGTGGATTATAGCACATTGAGGCTGCCACGCCAGTTTGTAGATGCGTCTGTTCAACTAGCTGGCCTCAGTAAATGCCGTACTCCCGTCCGGCATCTGCCAGTGCATGGATGTTCTCATGGGGGGTGTTCTCGTTGAAATAGTCCGTGGTCGCCAGAATGAAGTGGGCACGACCACGCACCGTGTCCAACACCTGACGCACCTGCGATTGGATTTCCTCGACGCTGCCGCGGCGTAACAGGTCGATCTGGTCTATATTGCCGGATAAGGTGACGTTCTGGCCAAAGATCTTCACCGCTTCCTCTAGGATGGTGTCACCATATGGTGGTGGGGTGAGCGATTCGTATGCGCGCATACCCAATGCGGGATAAAGTGGCAACAGCTTGCGCGCCCGTCCGCAATTGTGATAGAGCACGGCCGCTCCGTGGCTCTGGATGAACGCGATGAGCTGGCGCTCGTAGGGCATGACAAAACGCTCGAAGAATTCAGGGCCCACCAAGCGCGCATTGGCGATGTTGCCGCCATAGCTCAACACATCCGCTCCCGCCTCAATCATGGCGCGGATATGGACCTTGTAGCGTTCCAAAGCATAGGAGATCAGGCGATCATAGAATGTCGGGTTGGACAGTGCATCCATTAGCAGATCGTCCACCCGCCTGTAGTAAAAGGCTATCAGGTTGAAGGCCCCCTGAATCCACGGCGCGATGATACCTTCCTCTCCGACTGCTGCCCTGGCACGCCGGATGTCCTCCGTGTTCGGCGGAATGGGAGGCGGCTGAAAACGCATCATCAGATCCAGATCCGTTTCACTCTTGATGAGATATTCGATGGGAGAATATTCAGCATCGTATTCATACACCCAGCGCAATGCTTCGACGCAGCGCAGCGTGCCGGCAGGAGTGTGGATCATCGTGGTGACGGTTTCGTCGCGTCCGTCCTGTTGACGTGTTATCTCCAGCTGCCAGTTCGGACCGGCAGGACCGTAGATGTCAGGCGTCGGTGTGCAGTTGCGGTGGATGATGTCGAAACCGAAGTGGCGATAGACCTCCGGGGTGCGCGTTACCCAATCCACCTCGTGGCTGTTATAAAATTCTTTCACAAAGTTGATATGAATGAAAGGCGCAACCGGGATGCGGTCAACGGGTTGCTGGTTGAAGACGCGCAGCAGACGTTGGCGACCAGTTAGCTCACCCATATTCGTTTTTCACCTACACGTGTGCGCACGGGATACCCAGAAGCGCGGCGATCTTCTCCACCGTGCCGGCCCAACGGCCATATGCCAAAGCTTGATGATGTGAGCCGCCCTCCTGGCTGAAACGGGTGAGAAACGCGCACAGATCGCCATTCGGCGCGAACTTGAAATGAGGCCGCGCCAGGTCGGGAATATAGGGAAAGTCGAGCACCTGACCTTCTGTCACGATGAGCTTCAGCTTGCCGCTGGAGGTGGTGGTAAGGCTGACCAAAGTGGCATCACCGGGCGCCAGGGTGAAGGCCAGCAACACGGGTGCGATCGGCACGTGCATAATGTCACCCAGTGTGCTGCGCAGCGCATAGATCGGAGCGTCTGGACGCGCCATACGCCAGTTGCTCTCGCCCATGTGCATCATCAGGACAGCATTATGGGCAAAATCCATCGTGAACATCTCGGTGAAACTCGCC
>JBMFPH010000194.1:0-5835 GCA_049969215.1 Anaerolineae bacterium
GGGGAAGCCGCGCGCCTCGATGGCTGCGCGCATTTGTGCTTCGGTGTATTCCGCGCCCCAGTAGTTGTGTTCCTGGACAAAGCGGCGCGGCTGCCCCAAAATGACATGATACGCGTACAGAGCGGCGCCGAGTGCTCCTCCCGAATCGCCGGCTGCTGGCTGTATCCATACCTCCTTAAAAGGTGTCTCACGCATGATGCGCCCGTTGCCGACCGAGTTCAGTGCCACCCCACCTGCCATGACCAGTCGATCCAGTCCGGTCTTGCGGTAGGCGGTGTGCGCCATTTTCAGCATGATTTCCTCGGTAACCAGCTGAATGCTTGCCGCGATGTCAGCAAAGCGCTGATTCTCTGCCGCGACACGGTCGTCCCATTGCGGATGGTCGCGCCGTGGGTGTGTCACCAGGGTGAAGAACTCCGACTCGGGCTGGCGCGGCGGACCAAAGAGCTCCACAAAGCGATGATTGTAGGTGTCGCTGGTCGAATGGTGATAGGAGAAATAATCCAAATTGATCTCGATGGAGCCGTCATCCGCAACGTGTACCACTTTGTAAACTTTGTCCACATAGCGCGGCTCGCCGTAGGGCGCCATCCCCATCACTTTATATTCCCCGTTGTTGACGCGGAAGCCCAAATAGGCGGTAAAGGCCGAATACAGCAACCCAACCGAGTGGGGGAAGCGCAGCTCCTCGCTCAATTCAATGCAATTGCGACTGCCATCGCTCCAGCTGGCAGTGCCGCGCCCGATTGTGGCCGTTGTCCACTCGCCCACCCCATCCAATGTGAGGATCGCGGCCTCCTCGAAAGGCGAGGCAAACATCGCGCTGGCAGCGTGCGAGACGTGATGATCCACAAAGAGAATCTTTTCAGCTGGCACCTCCAACTCGTGCATCAAGATGTTCTTGATCCATAACTTCTCATCGAAGTAGTTGATCATGGCCTCGCCGAACACGCGCCATGAGCGCGGGAAGGTGCCTAGGATGTTTAACAGGATGCGCTCGAACTTGACAAAGGGCTTCTCGTAGAAGACGACATAGTCCAGATCACGGCCACGAATGTTGGCCATTTGCAGGCAGAACTGAATGGCGTGACGCGGAAAGCCATTGTCGTGCTTCTGCCGGGTAAAACGTTCTTCTTCCGCCGCTGCCACCAACATCCCGTCTCGTAACAAGGCAGCAGCCGAATCGTGATAGAAACAAGACACACCCAAGATATCCATCAGTATTGTCTCCCCGCTTCCTCAATCGAAGGCTTAGTCAACATCTGCTTTGGCTGCCAGTTCGAAGCGCTTTTCTTTCGCTTGATCCCCAGTGGATCCCCCAGCACAGTTGCGGCGGCGCCGAAGGGTAACACAACGGTGAAATAAAGAAAAGCCATCAGGATGCGTCCCTGATAGTTGCCCATTCGGCGTGCAAAGGCCTTCCACGCTTGCCACAAATTTGCCGCAGGAGTGTTGCTACCTGCCTTAGGATACTGAGCGACACGTGCGCGCGCCAGAATCAGCCCGATGATCAGACCTGTGAGCACCCACACGCCAATGGCCGGCCATCTGCCCAGCGCAGCGCGGGTTGATACCGCCCCAATCCATAACAGCACTACAACCAGGAGATCAAGCAATCCCGGAACCGGGAGCTTGCCGCGTGCACCCAGCGCCGCCCCCGCAGAGTAGCCCGTCAGAGTGAGCAAGATCAAAGCAATGCCCGAAATAAGCTCCATAGGAGAGTTCCTACCCATCAGCTAAGTCAATTTTCAAGGAGCTGCCGTCACATACGTTTGCTGTAAGGTTATCTCCTCACAGTTTAGAACAGGGTGTAAATAAACGGCGCGACGGCGGAGCCCTGCGCGAATATCAACAAGGCGCCAAATAACACAATCACCACCACCATAGGGATCAGCCACCACAGCTTGCGTTGCCATAGAAACTGCAACAACTCACCAACGATCCCGGCACGGGTTAGCACACCACTCTTCTTCGATCCTCCCATTGTTAGAGGCACCTCCATTCGCACACAAAGTCAAGACAACGATATGCTATTATATAACAGGTATGGTAAGGGAACGCAATCTGTGCCCACCAGGGGTGCATTTCAATTTGGGTGCGAATTGAAGCGGTAACCCAGAGTTGTAGGGGCGACCGGCCGGTCGCCCCTACAACTGATGCACGCACCTTGGTTTGATCCCGCGCCTCCCCAAAATGAAATACACCCCTGTAGTCCACGCCCGATTGACCCTTCGTGCATGCCATGTTACAATGATCCTCAACTACGCGCACGCGCCATATGCGCCGCGCAGCCCATATGCACAATGGTGTCTCGCACAAAGCTTATCCTGCATGTCGCGGTCTGTCTTTATTCCCTGCCACATCCTTTTCACACGAGGTGCTACAATGTCCAAAGAGCTCGAGCAACTATGTGTCAACACGATCCGCTTCCTGGCCGTTGATGGGGTGCAGAAGGCGAAATCGGGTCACCCGGGCATGCCGATGGGCATGGCCGATGCCGCCTATGTGTTGTGGACGCAATTCCTACGGCACAACCCCGCCAATCCGAAATGGCCCAACCGCGATCGCTTCGTCCTATCGGCCGGACATGGTTCCATGTTGCTCTATAGCCTGCTCTACCTGACCGGCTACGACCTGCCGCTCGAGGAGCTGATGCGCTTTCGCCAGTGGGGCAGCCGCACACCGGGCCACCCAGAGTACGACCTGGCGCCCGGCGTCGAGACAACCACCGGCCCGCTGGGGCAGGGGTTTGCCACCGGCGTCGGCATGGCGATTGCGGAGCGCTTCCTGGCAGCTACCTTCAACCGTCCCGGCTACAACCTGGTGGACCATTACATTTACGCCATTGTCAGCGATGGCGACCTTATGGAGGGCATCAGCCATGAAGCCGCTTCGCTCGCCGGTCACCTCAAGCTGGGCAAGCTCATCTACCTCTACGATGACAACCACATTTCGATCGATGGTCCCACCGAGATCACTTTCACCGAGGATCGCGCGGCGCGCTTCGCCGCCTACAATTGGCACGTACAACAGGTGGATGGCCACGACCGCGCCGCTGTGGCGGCAGCCATCCGGGCTGCCCAGGCGGAGACGGAACGCCCGTCGCTGATCTGTTGCCGCACGCACATCGGCTACGGCAGCCCCAACCGCCAGGACACCGCCAAGGTGCATGGCGAGCCGCTGGGCGAGGAGGAGGTGATCCTGACCAAGCGCAACCTGGGCTGGCCGGAGGATAAGACATTCTACGTGCCTGAGGAGGCGCTCCAGGTCTTCCGCCAGGCAGTGCCGCGCGGTCAGCAACTGGAGGACGAATGGCACCAGATGTTCCAGCACTATGCCAAAGAGTATCCCGACCTGGCCGAGCTGTGGCAGCGCGTCTGGTCGCGCGACGTGACGCTGGATTGGGAGAAGGTGTTGCCCGTCTTCGCCCCGTCCGCCGGCGGTGAAGCGACGCGCGTCGCCTCGGGCATGGTGCTCAACGCGCTGGCGCCGCTGCTGCCGACGCTCATCGGCGGCTCGGCCGACCTGACCCCGTCCAACAACACCGAGCTGAAGGGCATCCCCTGGATGGAGCCAGGCAACTATGCCGGCCGCAACATCCATTTCGGCGTGCGCGAACACGCTATGGGCGCCATCCTCAACGGCCTGGCATTGCACGGCGGTGTCATCCCCTATGGCGGCACGTTCCTGGTCTTCTCCGACTATATGCGACCCGCCATTCGCCTGGCGGCGATGATGGAGTTACCCGTCATCTACGTCTTCACCCACGACAGCATCGGCCTGGGTGAGGATGGGCCAACCCATCAGCCAGTCGAGCATCTGCCTGCGCTGCGCGCCATCCCCAACCTGGTGGTCATCCGGCCGGCGGATGCCAACGAGACCAGTGAGGCGTGGCGTGTGGCATTGGAGCGGCGCGAAGGACCCACCGCCCTGTTGCTAACGCGCCAGAAAATCCCCATCTTCGACCGGGCGACGCTGGCGCCGGCAAGCGGCCTGCGACGTGGCGCTTATGTGTTGGCCGATAGCATGGGGCAACCCGACATCATTCTGATCGCCAGCGGCTCCGAGGTCGCGTTGGCCTTGGGCGCGCGCGAAGCTTTGGCACAGCGCGGCGTGCAGGCGCGCGTCGTCAGCATGCCCAGCTGGGAGCTTTTCGAGGCACAACCGCCCGAATATCGCGCTCAGGTATTGCCACCGCAGGTGACCAAGCGTCTGGCCGTGGAAGCAGCCATCCCACTGGGCTGGGAGCGCTATGTAGGGAACGATGGGGACGTCATTGGAATGGAGCGCTTCGGCGCCTCGGCGCCCTACCAGGTGTTGCTGGAGAAGTTCGGCTTCACCGTTGAGAACGTGACCCAACGGGCACTGCAGCTGCTCGGCAAGGCATAGGCGACGGTGCAGAACCATGAACCTCAAGCAACAAGCGGCTGTCCACGCCGTGGACATGGTGGAAGATGGCATGGTGCTCGGATTGGGCACCGGCTCGACCTTCGCCTATGCTCTGGAAGAGCTGGGGGCGCGCGTTGCCTCGGGTCGTCTGCGATCCATCGTAGGGGTGCCCACTTCAGAAGCGACTGCCCACCGGGCACGCGAGCTGGGCATCCCGCTGACCACCCTGGCAGAGCACCCCGAGCTGGACATGGTCATCGACGGCGCAGATGAGGTGGACCCCCAGCTCGACCTCATCAAGGGGCTGGGGGGCGCTCTCTTGCGCGAGAAGATCGTCGCCATCGCTGCCAGGCGCTTTGTCACCATCGTGGACGAGTCTAAGTTGGTGGATCGGCTGGGCACGCGCGGCCCCCTGCCGGTCGAAGTGGTGCCGTTCGCCTGGGAGGTGCATGCGCGCTGGCTGAGCACGCTGGGCTGCCGCGCCGAATTGCGCCGCAATCCCGACGGCTCGCCCTATGTCACCGACAACCACAACTTCATCGTCCATTGCACCTTTCCTCAGGGAATCGCTGACCCATATGCCCTGGATCAGGTGCTGCACACGCGGCCCGGCATTGTCGAGCACGGCCTCTTCTTGGGCATCGCCAGCGAGGTGGTGGTGGCGGGTGTGGAAGGCGTGCGCGTCCTGAGACGCACAACGTGAAGCGGTTTATGGAGCTTTTTCTCATCCGTCACGCCCAATCCACCAACAATATCCTCGACGATGAGCGACTGCGCACCATGGATCCACTGTTGACCGAGCTGGGGGTGCGCCAGGCGGAGCTGCTGGCCGAACATCTGGCGCGCACCTTGCCGTTGCACGATGGGAGACCGACACGGCTATACTGCAGTGCTATGTGGCGCGCATTGCATACCGCCAGCATTATCGCACGCGCGACCGGATTGAGGCCCGAGGTATGGGTGGACATTCACGAGCACGGCGGCATCTACATGGACTACGGAGAGGACGGTGGGGTGGTGGGCTACCCGGGTAAGACACGCTCGGAGATCCTGACCGTTTTCCCTGAGGTCATTCTGCCGCCTGAGGTGACCGAGGAGGGCTGGTGGCATGGCGGCCGCGAGGATTTGGAGGCGTGTTATACGCGAGCGGCGCGTGTGATTGCGGCACTGCGCGCCCGGCTCCCCGGTGACGAGCGCATCCTGATGGTCTCCCACGGGGGTTTTCTGAACTCCTTCCTGAAGATGCTGTTCGAGCAAGCAGTGGAGTGGCCCATCTTCTACCATCATGCCAACACAGCGGTCACTTACTTGACCTTTAGCGCGGAAGGGCACCTGGACGTGTGTTACCTCAACCGGGTGGACCACCTGCCGCCGGAGATGGTCTCGTGAAATGGAATGCCCTTCCTGGCCCGTAGTCTCTCATGGGTAGGTTTTCGGAGCGCAAGG
>JBMFPH010000195.1:0-5827 GCA_049969215.1 Anaerolineae bacterium
GTTGACGATGTCCACCAGGCTGAACGAACCGGCGATCGTCACCATGCTCAACAGCGCCACGCCCATCGGCAGCGTGTAGCTGAGCATCTGGCTGCTGGTGCGCAACGCACCCAGCAGGGCATACTTGTTATTGCTGCTCCAGCCGCCCACCACGATGCCGTACGTGCCCAGCTCCGCCACCGCCAGCACGTAGAGCAGCCCCACGTGGAGATCGGTCAGGTAGAAGGTGATCTCATAGCCGAAGATGCGAAACGACAGGTTGCTGATGGGGATCACTGCCCAGAGCAGCAGGGCCGGCACCACCACCATCGCCGGCGCTGCCAGGTAGGACAGCTTGTCCACGTGGCGCGGGATGATCTCCTCCTTGAACAGCATTTTGAGCGCGTCGGCCAGAGGTTGCAGCAGTCCGAACGGGCCGGCGCGGTTGGGCCCGTAGCGCACATGGAAGCGCGCCACCAGCTTGCGCTCGACATAACTCAGATAGGCAAAAGCGGTTAGCAGCAGCACCAGCAGCACCAGTGCCTTGACCAGCGGGATCAACACCCAGGCGATCCAGTCCATCGCTCGGTCACTCCCCTTGCCCGTCCACCTGGAGCGCAGCCGGTCCGAAGGCACGCTCCGCACCCAGCAGCATCTCAGCGACATTGCCCGCCAGGTTGCGTGGGATGGCGAGCACGCCTGGCGGCAAGGTGCTCTGCACCCGGCATGGCAGGCGCATGGCACGCTCGCACACCTGCACCGCCACCGGGTCACCCTCGTTCAGCCCGCGGGTCGCAGCGTCCTGCGGCGATAGCGCGACGTGTGGACGCACGATGTGCGCCGCCAGGATGTCCGCCTGGCCCAGTAGAGTGCCGCCGTCGTACAGCACACGCGGTGCCACCAGCAGCATCTCCCCGGCGGGCGGGTCGGGCGGCTCCAGCCACGCCAGCCGGAAGATGTGCGCCGGGTCCTCTGCCCGCGTGGGCCACTGGAAGGTGGTGTATCCTTCCGACTGATAGCTCATCCCGGCGTAGATATAATGCCGCATCGGGCGCGAAATTTCAACCGGCCGCGTCAGGCGCTCGCAGTCCATGCCGGAATAGAGCGGGATGGTGCACGCCATCTCTTCCAAGATGGCCATCGGGGTGGCGTAGTTCCAATCGGCGCTGAGCAATATGGCCAGCTGGCGCAGGATGCTCCAGTCGGGCCGTGCCATACCGGGTGGCAACAGCGCCGGCTGGAAGTACTGGATGCGCCGCTCCAGGTTGGTGTAGCTGCCGGCGCGTTCGCCGGGCGCCGCGGCGGGCAGCACCACATCGGCCTGGCGCGCCGTGGCCGTCGGGAAGAGCTCCTGCACCACCAGGAACTCCAGATCTGCCTGCCGCGCGGTGATGGCCAGCGGGTCGGCAGCGGCGACCAACAGCGCACGCACGCCACCCTGGATCATCTCCGTCGCGTTGAGCCCCGGCTGCTCCGCCGGCACGTATCCCGGCAATCGGTGCGGCACGATACCCAAGTCCTCGGCGCCGCGACTGTTGGCATGCGCCAACACGGCGATGACACCGTTGTTGGGCCGCCCGACGAAGCCGGTCACGATCGCCAGGTTGGCGATGGCATGCCGCAAAGCGGGGTGGTTGCCCGCCTCGCTACCGTAGAGGATGATGCCGTTCTTAGCTGTGGCGAAGGCGTGCGCCGCTGCGCGGATGGCCTTAGCTGGCACGCCGCTGACCTCAGCGACGCGTTCCGGCGTCCACACCGCCACCTGCGCGCGCAGCGCCTCGAGCCCTTCCACGCGCCCCGGCACGACCTCATTGCCGGTCAGCGCCCGCCCCTCCTCCGTGGTCTCGTGCAACACGACATGCAACAGCCCTAGCACCAGGTGGACGGCGCTGCCGTAGCGGTAGCGCAGCACGTGGCCGGCGTGCCGGTCGAGCTTGGTGGCGCGTCCGCCGGCGTTGATCACCGTCGCGCCGCGGCGTGCCGCACCGGCCACGCGCAGGTACAGGATGGGCGCCTCTTCATCCAGGTCGCTGCCGAGCACCAGGATGGCGGTGTCGCGCCCGACGCGTCCCAGGTCGCTGCCGCAGCCCACGCCCACCTCGAAGGCGGTGTCGTCCTCGCAGGCGGCACTCAGCCCCACCCGGTAGTCCACATTGGGGCTGCCGAGCACCTGGCGCAGCAGCTTCTGGAAGAGATAGAGGTCCTCGTTGGGCAGATGGGCGCCGGCGATGCCACCGATTGCCTGCGCGCCGTAGCGCTCGCGGATCGCCTGCAGGCGCGTGGCGACGTATTGCAGCGCCTCATCCCAGCTGCGTTCCACCAGGCGATCGCCCTGGCGCACCAACGGCACCGTCAGGCGCTGCGGGCTGGCATGGAAATGGTGCGCAAAGCGCCCTTTGTCGCAGATCCACACCTCGTTGACCTGCTCGTTCTGGCGCGGCATGATACGCGCGATGTGGCCACGGCGTGTGTCCAATACGATGTTGCAGCCGACGCCGCAGTGGTTGCACACGCTGGCGACCGGCGTCAACTCCCACGGACGAGCGCGGAAGCGGAAGTCGCGCGTGGTCAGCGCTCCCACCGGACAGATGTCGGTGGTGTTGCCCGAATAGTGGCTGTCGAACACCGGTGTGGAATAGCTGACGATCATTGCATCGCGACCGCGATTTTCGATCGCCAGCACGGGGTCATCGGCCAGCTCGCTCTGGAAGCGCGTACAGCGCGCACACAGGATGCAGCGCTCCTGATCCAGCACGATCAGGTCGCCCAACGGATATGCTTTGGCGGCGTGGTGCTTGCTGGCGAAGTCGAAGCGGCTGATGCCCGGCCCATGCCGGTAGGTCAGGTCTTGCAGGGGACACTCGCCCCCCTTATCGCAGATGGGGCAGTCGAGCGGGTGGCTGGTCAACAGGAATTCCAGGATGCCCTTGCGGTCCGCTGCCACCTGCGCGCTGTCGGTGACCACCACCATGCCCTCGCGCACCGGTTCCGTGCACGCCGTCACCGGCTTGGGCTGCCAGCGGATGACCAGCTGGCCCGCCTCGGTGACCTCTGGCCGGCCGGTTTCCGGGTTGATCACCGGCATGCCCACCGTCACCAGGCACATGCGGCACATGCCCACCGGCGCCATCTTGGAATGATAACAGAAAACCGGGATCTCGATGCCGATGCGGAGCGCCGCCTCGACGATCAGCGTCCCCGCCGGCACCGTCACATTGCGTCCGTCAATCGTCAACGTCACATCCATACCACGTTCCCCAATTCACCGATCCATCCCACACGCAAATTGCCACCAATCTGTCCCAAAGCCCTATGCTCCCTTGCCCGGCAGGCGCGCCTCGTATGCCGCGCGGAAGTGCTGGATGCTGCTGCGCACCGGGCAGATGGCGAACTCGCCCAGTGCACAGAAGCAGTTGCCATCCATCTGGTCGGCGATGCTGAGCAGCAAATCCGCGTCGCCGGGCCAGGCGCGTCCCTCCAGCAGACGGCGATAGACGTCGGCCATCCAATACGTCCCCTCGCGACAGGGGGTGCATTTGCCACAGCTCTCGTGTTTGAAGAAGCGGACCACCTTGCTCACCGCCCAGACGATGTCCACCGTCTCGTCCAGGACGATGAACGAGGCGGAGCCGAGCGCCGCGCCGGCGGCCTGGAGCGACTCGTAGTCCAGGCGCAGCTCCGGGTTGTAGCCGGGCAGCAGGAACGACGAAGCGCCGGAGGGCAGGATCGCCTGGATGGCGTGTCCGTCGGGCGCCCCGCCGCCGCAGTCCTCGATCAACACGCGCAGCGGAACGCCCAGCGGCAGCTCATAGTTGCCCGGCCGCGTGATGCAGCCGCTCAGGCAAAAGATCTTGACCCCCGGGCTGCGCTCGGTGCCGAACTGGCGGTACCACTCCGGTCCGTTGAGCACGATGGGCGGCACGTTGGCCAGCGTCTCGACGTTGTTGACCACCGTCGGCTTGCCGTAGAGGCCCACCTGGGCGGGGAAGGGTGGCCGCGCGCGCGGCATGCCCAGCTTCCCCTCCAGGCTCTCCAGCAGCGCCGTCTCCTCGCCGCAGATGTAGGCGCCGGCGCCCAGGTGGGTGTAGATGTCCAGCGAGAACTCGCTGCCCTGGATGTTCTTCCCCAGCCAGCCAGCCTGATAGGCTTCGTCGATGGCCTGTTGCAGCCCGGCGAAGAGGGTGCGGAACTCACCGCGCCCGTAGATATACGCCACACGCGCGCCGATGGCATAGGCACACAGCGCCGTGCCCTCTAGCAGCTGGTGTGGATTGCCCTCGATGATCTCGCGGTCTTTGAACGTGCCCGGCTCGCTTTCGTCGGCGTTCACCACGACGTATGGGGTCGGCGCGTCCTTGGGGATGAAGCTCCACTTGACGCCGGTGGGGAATCCGGCGCCACCGCGCCCGCGCAGGCCGGACGCCTTGACCATCTCGGTCACCTGGCCGGGCTGCAATGTGCGCAATGCCTTGGCCAGCGCCTGATACCCCCCATGGGCCAGATAGACATCCAGCGAGCGGATGTCGGGCACATCGCGATGACGCAATAGAATGTGTTCCTTCAACTCCACCGTCTCATCTCCCTGCCTGTTCGCGCAGACGGGCGATGATCGCATCCATCGTCTCGTCGGTCAAATGCTCGTAATACCGCAGGTTGATCTGCGCCACCGGCGCGCGGTCGCAGGCGGCCAGGCAGACCACTTCCTCGACGGTGAACAGTCCGTCCGGCGTGGTGCCCCCCTCGGGTGGCAACCCCAGCCGCGCGCACAAGCGCTTGTAGAACCCCTCGGCGCCGCGCAGCGCACATGGCAGGTCGGTGCACACCTGGATGAGGTACTTGCCGGTCGGCTGGCGGCGGAAGAGAGAGTAGAAGCCGACGATCGCCTCGACCTCGGTCACCGGCATGTCCAGCGCCTCCGCCACCGCGCGGATGTCGGCGTCGTCCAGGTAGTTCTTGTCGCGCTGCATGAGGTGCAACGCCTCCAGCACGGCGGACGGCTTGACGGGGTACTTCTTGAGCACTTCCTGGAGCTCCTGTCGCCAGTCTTGCGCTGTCATCAGCGGTCCACCTCCCCTAGGACGATGTCCACCGAGCCGATGATGGTGATCAAATCCGACAGCAGATGCCCACGCGCCATGGTGTTGAGCGCCTGCAGGTTGACGAACGAAGGCCCGCGGATGTGCAGCCGATACGGCACCGCCGATCCGTCGCTCACCAGGTAGAAGCCCAGGATGCCCTTGGGGTTCTCGGCCATGCCGTACACGTCGCCGGGCGGCGGCTTGTAGCCCTCGGTCACCAGCTTGAAGTGGTGGATGACCGCTTCCATCGAGGTGTCCAGCTCGGGACGCGGCGGCAGCGCCACCTTGCGGTCGGCGGTGCGGAAGGGTCCGCCCGGCAGGCGGTGGATCGCCTGCTCGATGATGCGTGCGCTCTGCTCCATCTCGCGCATGCGCACCAGGTAGCGCGCGTAGCAGTCCGATTCGGTCGCGGTGGGCACCTCGAAGTCGAAGTGGTCATAGCTGCAGTAGGGCTGCACCTTGCGCAGGTCGAGCGGGATGCCGGCCGCGCGCAACATCGGGCCGGTGACGCCCAGCGCGACTGCCTCATCCGCCGGCAAGTAGCCGATGCCCTGCAGGCGTGCCTGCCAGATGGGGTTGCGCGTCAGCATGGCGTCGTATTCCTTGAAGCGCTCGCGGAACACGCGCAGGAAGACCTTTACCGCGTCCGGGAAGGCAGGCGGAATGTCCTGGCGCAGGCCGCCCACGCTCATGCCGGTGACGGTCACCCGCCCGCCGCAGAACATCTCGAAGATGTCCAGGATCAGCTCGCGGTCGCGCAGGCAGTACAT
>JBMFPH010000196.1:0-5818 GCA_049969215.1 Anaerolineae bacterium
GTACCTACTATCCGCACCGGAGAGGATCAGCGGCGTAAGGGTCCTCTTCGACCACCTCCTTTCCGTAGGCTTTCTAGTACAAGTAACACGCTACCCAATGCCCATCGCCCACATCTTTGAAGGGCGGGTCCACGGTGTGACAGATATCCATCACCCTGGGGCAGCGCGTGTTGAAGTTGCACCCCTTAGGTGGATTGGCCGGACTGGGCACGTCGCCTTGCAGGATGATCCGCTGACGACGTTCCTCAACAAAAGGATCCGGGATCGGCACAGCGCTCAGCAGAGCTTGGGTGTAGGGATGCAACGGATTGTTGTACAGCTCATCCCGACTGGCCAGCTCCATCAGCTTGCCCAGGTACATTACCGCAATGCGATCACTGATGTGACGCACCACGCTCAGGTCATGGGCGATGAAGAGATAGGTCAACCCAAATTGAGCCTGCAAGTCCATCAGCAGGTTGATGATCTGCGCCTGGATGGAGACGTCCAATGCGGAGATGGGTTCATCGCACACGATGAATTCCGGGTTGACCGCCAGGGCGCGCGCGATGCCGATGCGCTGGCGTTGACCGCCCGAGAACTCATGCGGATAGCGATTGATGAAGTACGGGTTAAGACCCACCACCCGCAATAGCTCTTGCACACGTTCCTGGCGCTCTTTGCGCGATGAATAAATGTTGTGCACCTCCAATGGTTCGCTGATGATGCTGCCCACCGTCATGCGTGGATTGAGCGAGGCATAAGGGTCTTGGAAGATCATCTGCATCTCGCGTCGTTTGCGGCGCAGTGCCTCGCCCTTCAACTGCGTGAGATCCTCGCCTTTGAAATAAACGTGTCCGGCGGTAGGTCGATAGAGCTGCAAGATAGCACGCCCGGCGGTGGATTTCCCGCAGCCCGATTCGCCCACCAGCCCCAATGTCTCCCCCTTTTTGACATGGAAGCTGATGTCATCCACCGCCTTAATGTCCCCCACGTGGCGTTGGACCACAATGCCACGGGTGATCGGGAAGTACATTTTCAGGCTCTGCACGTCGAGCAAGACATTATTGTTGGCCATATCCGTCCAATCCCTCACCAAATGTTAGACACGCGGCCGACCTGTGGTCACATCCACCCAGCATGCCGCTTTGTGATTGGGAGCTACCGGTTCCAGCTGCGGGTTCTCGGCCAGACAATGATCGATGTGGTAGCTGCAGCGGTCGTAGAAGGGGCATCCCTTGGGCAGCTCGATCAAGTCAGGTGGTAAGCCCTCGATCGAGGTCAAACGGCGCCGGCGCGCCTCGTCCAGGCGTGGCAGAGAACCTAGCAGACCGATCGTGTAGGGATGGCGCGGATCCTTGTAGAGATCCTTCACAGGCGCTTCTTCTACGATGTAACCGGCATACATCACTGCCACACGATTGGCCAGTCCAGCCACCACGCCCAAGTCATGCGTGATCCAAATAATGGCCATGCCAATCTCATCGCGCAACTTCTTCACCAGATCGACGATCTGCGCCTGGATGGTCACGTCCAGTGCCGTGGTCGGCTCATCGGCAATGAGCAGCTGCGGGTTGCAGCTGAGCGCCATGGCGATCATAACGCGCTGGCGCATGCCCCCACTAAATTGGTGTGGATAGTCGTCCACCCGCGCCGCGGCCATCGGGATGCCCACCATCTCCAACAACTCGATGGTGCGGCGGCGCGCCTCACGCTTGCTCATGCCCATGTGCAGCTCCAGCGCCTCGCTGACCTGACGTCCGATGGTAAGCACAGGATTGAGCGAGGTCATGGGATCCTGGAAGATCATGGCGATCTTATTGCCGCGCACGGAGCGCATCTCCTCATCACTGATGCGCATGAGGTCACGTCCCTGAAAGAGCACCTGTCCACTCACGATCTTGCCGGGAGGCATTGGGATCAAGCGCATGAGCGAGAGCACCCCTACGCTCTTGCCACAACCACTCTCTCCCACGATGCCCAATGTCTCACCCTCGTTTAGATAGTAAGAGATGCCATTCACCGCATGGACCACGCCATCCTGGGTGAAAAAATGAGTTCGCAGATCCTTTACCTCAAGCAGCATGGATCAATCATCCCCCTGTGTGTAAAACAGAGAATCGAACAGGTGCGCGCAAGCCACCCAGTTACCGGTGTTGCAACGCGAGATGGAGACAAATGAGGGAGATCTTCCGGCATGATAAAACCCGCCATGCCGGAGGCCGTGTAGATGAGACGACTCGTTCGGTACGACAGGCCCCGTGTTCAGCGCTCCAGTGTGTAGTATTGGAATTTGGGCGCCACCATCGGCGGCAGCCAAGCGTTCTTCACATACGGTTTGACCAGCCAGTATTGTACATCGAAGAAGAGTGGCACCCATGGCGCGTCGTTGACAACCATCTGTTCCACGCGACGGTACAGCGACTCACGCACCTGGGGGTCTGATTCCACTGCCGCCTGATCCAGCAGCTGGTCTACTTCCGGATTACAATAGAAACTGTGATTCTGCTGACTATTACAGCGGAACAGCACGTCCAGAAAATTGTGCGGGTCAGGGTAATCAGCTATCCAGCCTGCTTCCCCACCCCACATCTGGTTGGTATTGTTAGGATCGTTTAAGTCGCGCAGATAGGTTGCCCAATCCGTCTGCTGTACCTCAAGCTCAACCCCCAAGTTTTCCCTGTACGAGGCGACAATTGCTTCGATGAGACGTCCGGTTGCCCCCCCGGCACCCAACACATGAAAGGTGATATCTGGGAATTCCGTAACATCCCCGTACTTCGATTCGCTAATCAGCTGGCGTGCCTTCTCCAGATCAAAGCGCAATGGCTTGAGCTCTGGATTGCTGTAATGGGGCATCGAAGGCGGAATGATCCCCCAGGCTACCTGCCTGGTCTTTTTGTACACCAAGTTGATGATGCGCTCGCGGTCCAGCGCATAGTTGAAAGCCTGACGAACTCTTACATCATCGAAAGGCGGCTGGCGGGTATTCATTTCAATGTAATAAACCCCCAAGCTTTCCACCGGCACCAGCTCGCGGTTGAGCGGGTTCAGCGGGTCAGAGACGCGCTCGATGTCATTCAAGCCGACCGGGGTCATATCCAGATCGCCCTGCTCATACATTACCATCGCAGAGCCACCGGCTAGTATGAACTCAATATGGTCCAAAAGCGGCTTGGGTTCGCGGTAGTACCGTTCATTGCGCGCCAACACAATGCGCTCGCCTGGCCTGAACTCGGCCAGCTTGAAAGGCCCTGTGCCATTGGGAGAGGCCGTCCACGTACGACCGCCGCGCTCAACATTCTCTCGATCTAGGACAAAAGCGGCCGGGAAGCTCATCTTGGACAGGAAATACACGCGTGGTTGATCGATGGTGATGCGCAGCGTGAAGTCATCGAGCACTTCCACACCCTTCACCTGGTCGGCCTGGCCGCGCAGCTTGTCCCTGCATCCGAGGATGTCGCCCAAGTATGTATCTGCCGTGATGGAACGCGTCTGGGGATCACAGGCGCGTTCAAAGGACCATTTGAAATCCTGTGCCCGCACCGGTTTGCCGTCTTGGAAGGTGGCATCTTTGCGCAGAAAGAAGGTGTATCCTGTGCCCTGCGCATCCACTTCCCAGCGCTCCGCCAAGTCAGGCACCAAGTTGAGATCGCGGTCAAAGGCTACCAAACCGCTGAAAATCTCGACAATGTATTCGGCGGAAGTGGAATCGCCACTCAGCTGAGGGTCCAGCGTAGGAGGATCGCCTCCAGGGAGGCGCAGGACTTGCTCGCCTTTGGGAAGCCTCAGCAATCCGCCACTCTCGCCAGTGGCCACCGACGGGGTGAGAACGCGTTCGAACAACTGAGCCAAGGTCATATCGGATGCCAGCCGTTGCACCAGAGACTGCCCACCCAACACCAGCGCGACACAAAAACCGATCAGACAGATTAAGGCTGCAACGACGACCACAGGCACCCAACGCTTGGATTGCGACATAAATTGGACTTCCTCAGTGCACAGGATATGAATAACCCCATAAATCGGTTAAAGTTGGCGATATTCTAGCTGCAAAATCCCCAAAAGTCAAGGTCGGCGTTCCCCCAGAGGCAGGGTAAAAGAGAAGGTGGAACCATGACCCAGCCGACTGTCCACCCATACCCGCCCGCCATGCGCCTCGACGACCGACTTGACCAGAAAAAGACCCAATCCTGCCCCCGGTGTTTGACGTGTCAAGCTGCTGTCTACTCGGCTGAAAGGTTCGAAGATGCGCTCTTGTTCGTTCTCTGGGATGCCGACACCCTCATCACTGACGCTGATCACCACTTCGTTGTTGCGCACCGCACCACTCACCCGGATCAGCCCACCGGCTGGGGAATATTTGATGGCATTGTTGAGCAGATTGCTGAGCACTTCACGGATGCGTTCGTAATCCGCCTGGATAGGGGGAAAATCGGGTGGAAAGTCCACCGAGAAGGTATGGTGCTGCGTCTGAGCACGCAGTTTTTGCACCACCTTTTCCGCCAGCGATGGTAAGTCGACGTAGGTGAACTGCAGCTTCAAGCCACCCGCCTGCAAGCGGCTGGCATCCAGCAAATTATCAATGAGCTCGTTGAGCTTATCCGCTTCTTCCTCAATAACACGTAATCCTTCGGTCAATGTCTCACGGTCCCAATTGGCGTCCTGACGTGCTAACGTGCCGGCGTATCCCTTGATGACGCTTACCGGCGTCTTCAATTCATGGGAGATCACCGACAGGAGCATATTTTTCATCTCCTCAGCGTCACGCAGGCGGCTCACATCGCGCACGTTGGCAATGACTTGGACAATGTTCCCCTCACGATCATACTGGGGTGAGTAATTGTCAGCCAGACTCACCTTGACGCCATCGATGCGGCGTGTATCGCCTTCGGCATACAATCGTCCATCCGGTGGTGGGTGCCTCAAAGGACACGCTGTGTAGCACACGCTCACCCCGCCCGTAGTTTTCAGATCCAGAACTTCATAGCAATGCCGCCCGATGGCATCCTCGGCGGGCACCCCGGTCATGTTCACCAGCGCCCGGTTCCATATGCGGATGGTACGGTCGGGGTCGAGAATCATCACCCCGTCGCCGCTGTTCTCGATGATGGCATTCAGCCGGGCACGCTCTTCTTCTACCTGTTGGTAGAGTCGGGCATTTTGCACGGTGATCGCCGCCTGGTCTGCGAAATCGGCCAACAGCTGGCGGTCATTGAGGGTGAAATCGGCCCCGAACGAGCGGATAACATAGATAATACCGATGACTTCATCACCGATAACCATCGGCAATGCGATTACCTGGCGTAGTGGAACCCCTACCGCCGCCGAGGCGAGATCGAGGCGAAACGAGAGATCAGGAATGTGCCAATTACGGCTGGTGGCGTGCTGCGGCAGGTCACGCCAGAGGGGCTCCAGCAGATGGATCGCCTGGATGGCCAAGCCATAGCTGGCGCGCGGATAAAACGAGCCATCCTCGCGCCGCAACACGATCAGCCCGACCTGCCCACTCAACATCTCCACTGCACTCTGCAGGATCAGCTTGAGCAAGGAGGGTAAGTCGAGCTGGGCAGTCATCGCGTGGATGATTTGGAGCAGGTAATCGCGCTGCCGCAAACGATAATCCGAAAACATTATCTATGTACCTCTCCCGGTGGGACGAAGCGAATGCAGTCATTTATCGCTCTTGCCAGGATTATAACACTTTGCAGTAGGGGTGTCCATCCCTATGCGCCGGGAACGAAAGCCCTGGGATTTGGAGGGTGTTGAAAAAGTTGGTTTGGGAGTGCTATTTGCCCCCATATGGGGTTCACAGCGCTTATGAAGCCTCTCTCACGCG
>JBMFPH010000197.1:0-5718 GCA_049969215.1 Anaerolineae bacterium
GCGATCTCGCGCTGTGGCTCCGCTCCTGAATTGCATAGGATCACCGTGTAACCGTGGTCATGTGCCGTGGTTTCGATGCCCTGCACGATCTCCGCCACAAATGGGTCGGCGATGCTGGTGACCACTACCCCCACCGAGTAGGTCTGGCGCGTGACCAGGCCGCGCGCCAGAGCATTGGGCGAGTAGCCCATCTCCTGCGCCAGGCGCTGGATGCGCGCCTTGGTCGCTGCGCTGATGAGCGGACTGTCGCTCAACGCCCGCGATACGGTGGGATGCGAAACCCCTGCCGCTTTGGCAATGTCCTTAATCGACACGCGCATAAAGCTTTCAGCACATCACCTGTTTATAGCTCAAAACCCCTAGCTGCTCCAACACTTTCCGCAGATGTTCCAACGCGCGACGCGCGCCAGTATCAGCATCCGGCTGCGGCATAAACTCGCCCGACACGTAACCGGTGTAGCCGGTATCGCGCAAAGCGCTCAAAATGCGCACAAAGTCCAGGTGGCCGGCACCCGGATACCAACGATTCGAGTCGGCTACGTGAAAGTGGAAGATGTGCCGGCCCGCCGTGCGGATGCTTTCCTCCAGGGAGGGCTCCTCGATGTTCATGTGAAAGGTGTCCAGCAGCAGGCCGAAGTTCGCCGCGCCGACACGCTCGATCAACGCCAGCCCCTCCTCCACCGTGTGGATCAGGTCGGTTTCATAGCGGTTGAGCGGCTCAAGCGCGAAGCGCACCCCCTGTGGTGCCGCCGCGGCGGCACACTCCTGCAATGCCTCCACCAGATACGCCAGAGACTGTTCGTGACTCTGACCGGGTGGCGTGATCCCCCGGATCAGACCCAGGATCACCACCGCCCCCAGGCGCCGTGCCAACGGAATGTGGCTCTTCACGCGCTCCACCGCGGCACGGCGCACGACAGGGTCACCACTGGTAAAAGATAACCGCTCTTCTCCCCATGCTTGACCGGTGCCGATCGCCGGCACCTCCAGGTTATGGCGCCGGACGACCGCCTCCAACTCCTCCACGTCCACCAGGCGCGGATCTCGGATCGCCAGCTCCACGCCATCGTACCCATAGGAAGCGATGCGCGCCACGTTCGCCTCGAAGTTCCCCTTAAAGGTCACCGCCTCGAAACGGGCCGCATGGGTGGACAGGACGATGCTCAGCTTCATCAGACGTGATTGTCCTGACCGAGACGCGGCAATGCATAGACCGGTCGCCAGCCAGGGCTCTGCGGTTCGCGCAAGAAGGGCTCCATCTCGGCGGCGGTGCGCAGGGTGACTTCCTCGACAGGCGGCACCGTTCCGGCTGGGAATGCTGCCAGGATCTCATCGTTGATCAAGGTCAGATAGCGCAGGATCGCTACCAGCGGACGCTTGGCTTTGCGCGCATCCCCGTGGGTCGCCTTGCCGACCACCCCCTCCGGCGTGGCCGCGATCTCGATCGCAAAATGCCCTTCCCCTTCGCTCCAGCGGCTGGGACGGCTGAAAGGATCGACCGCCTTGTCAAAGTGGCCATCCGGCAGATACGATTTGCCCTCGGTGTCCACGGCATATTGCATATTGACCATGTCGGGGAAGAGCAGCAGTGCCAATGAGGTCTCCGACTCGTCAGCGTGCACAAAGTTGGTGTCCCAACTACCACCACGCTCTTTGGTGCGGAACATCTCGCGCACGGCGCGGTGCCAGTCGATCACGCGGAAGATGCCGGGCAGCTGATAGCGCTTCTGGAACTCCTGGATGGCCGATTCGAGCACCCACAGCTGGCCATGGTTGTTAATGATAATCTGCTTGCGGAAGCCATCGTTCCACAGACCCAGCATAACATCCATCAACAGCTCGCGTACGATATGCTCGCGCACGATCACAGTGCCGGGCATGCCGACATGGTGATATGGATGGGCGCCATAATTCAGCGGCGGAAGTGCCAGGTTGACATGCCCAGGACGATGCTTCTCCGTATAGCGACGCACACCCTCGCAGATCATGCTGACGAAGAGCGTGTCGGCGGCACTGGGCAGGTGCATGCCATGATTCTCGGTGCAACCTACCGGGATGAACACGATGTCGTTCTTGCGGCGATTCTCGATGAGCTTGTAGCGGGGCGTGGTTTGGATGTACGCGCCTTCCTTGCCCCATTCACTTGGCGAGGGGATGCCGTACTCTGCCAACACAGCATCCAACTGCTCTTCGGTCATATCCCAAACTTCTTTTTTTAGACGCCCCACGGCATTGTCTTCAAAGAAGAGATCGGGTTGATCGGTGGGGATCAAACCTGGTGGAACCACTCTTGCCTCAGCCATACTCGATTATTCTCCTGATGTGTGTAAGATGTCTTCAAGATTGGATGCACAAAGGTGTCCTGTCGGCGCTCCATTATCCGACCTTTGCGCCAGGGAAGATGTGCCGCCATTCATTGCACACGTGTGCGTATCCTTATTATTACATGAAAATGCCTCAGAGTCAAGAGCTGAGCAAAGAAATTTTTTGCCCGAAAAACGGGCTTACACCACCTGGAAGAAGCGTCCCACAACCTTTAGTGTCGCGGCACGCGCCGCAGCGGCCAACTCGGCCGGATCGCGTTCCCAGTACTCCGGACGGAACAGCTCGATGGAACACAGACCATCATAGTGAATACGCTTTAGCCGCGTGAGAATCTCGTCCAGCGGGATAACCCCTTCACCGGGCAGCAGCCGATGCGCATCCTCGATGGTCTCCTTGGGGCGTGCCTCGACGTCGTTGATATGGAAGATGAAAATCTTGGCAGCATCCACCGTGGTGATGCTCTCCAGCGCGGAACCACCGGCATAAAAGTGGCAGGTGTCCAACACCAGCCCAACGTTGGCACGATCCACCTCGCGGACGATTTCCCAACACTGGCTCAGAGTGCGCACGGAGCACCAACCAAAGCCGAGAAACTCGAATGCCAACTGCATCTCATAGGGGGCAGCCAGCTGCGCGAGCTCGCGCAGGACGCGCACCGACTCGCGCTTGATCTCATCCCAGCTGGCCCCCTCCGGTTTGGGGCTGGGAACGACCACAATCTTGCGACAATCCAGCGCTTGACCGATCTCACACAGCTGTCGACAACGCGCTTTGATCTGCGCGAACTCGTCCGGCGGACGAAATGTGATGAACTCGATGGAGTTGAAGCTGACCGGCTGCACCCCAGCTTGATTGAGCAACGCCTTTAAGGTGTCCACTGAATGGGTGGGGGAACCGAGATAAGCATCGAGCTTCGCCGCCCAAATCTCCAGAGCTTTAAATCCCGCGGAACCAGCTGCCGCGATGTCTTGCGGCAGCGAAGCTTTCATGGTGGTAGCGCCATTGATCGCGAGTAACATAGGAAACTCTCCTGTGGCCTAGCTATGGATGATCTTGATCCCGTTTTTCGAGCTCTTTAACCGAAGATTTTCAAACCGTAGCTGGCTGGGTCATAGAAATGTCTGTTCTCTTATGCTGCAGTCGCTCAGGGCAGTAACCTAGGCGGATGACCTCAATAATGTCCTCTGCGCTCACATCCCTCTTGGCAAAATCGCCGGTCTTCTCTCCGCGATCCAGAATGGTAAAACGATCTGCAACCTGGTAGACGTGATAGATGTTGTGGGTGATAAAGACAACCGGCAAGCCATGATCTTTCAGGCGCTGGATGAACTCCAGCACCATTTCGGTCTCGCGCACCGAGAGGGCATTGGTGGGCTCATCCATGATGACCAACTTGGCATCAAAATACATGGCGCGCCCGATGTTGATCGATTGCCTCTCACCCCCAGACAACACGGCGGTGATCGTATCCGGCGATCTCCTTTGCACTCCAATTTGGTGGAGAACCTTTTCGCACTCTCGATCCATCCGCTTCATATCGAGGAAGCGGAAAGGCCCCACCTGCTTGGTCAGCTCGCGTCCCAGGAAAAAGTTGCGCGAAATGGTCATCAGATCGACCAGGCCCAAGCCTTGATAGACGGTCTCGATGCCGGCGTCGCGTGCCTCACGCGGTGAGGAAAAAAGCACCCTTTTCCCTTCGAAATAGATTTCCCCTTCGTCCGGTTGGTGCAGTCCGGTTAGCACCTTGATCAGTGTCGACTTCCCCGCGCCGTTGTCACCCAACAACCCCACGACCTCACCCGGGTACACCTCAAAAGACACCCGTTTCAGAGCTTGCACCTCGCCGAACTTCTTGGAGATGTTGACCATCCTCACCAAAGGTTTTCTAGAGATCATTGTCCGATTGCCCTCCTATGCACGACCAGATTAAGGACTGCGGCAGCCACCAGCACGACCCCGATGAACGCCTGATACCAGTACGCCGGCGCACCGGACATCACCAGGCCGGCGCCGACTGCCGGGATGAGAATGGCACCCAGCGCAGCGCCGGGAATGGTGCCGTAGCCACCCGTTACCAGACAGCCACCCATCACAGCGGCAGCGATCGCCTCCAGCGCGGTGGTCGTTCCCGTCGTCGCAGCGACCGAATGAAAGCGACTGGCCGAGATCATCCCTGCCAAACCGGCCAGACCCGCACATAGCACAAAGGTGATCAACTTCACTTGATCCACCTCGATGCCCATGGCTCTGGCCACTTCTTTATTCCCCCCAACCGCCATCACGAAGTTGCCATACCGGGTCATCCTGAGGATGACGGTGAAGACCACCACGATCAAAAGAAACCACACGATAGAAACGTTGAAACCCCCTCCTAGCGGACCGCCCAGCGAGTTGACGAGAAAATCCAGTTCGGCAAAGGTGCGTGTGAAACCGCCCGTGGTGAAATAGATAAGCCCCCGAAGAAACATGGACATGCCCAACGTGACGATCAAAGAAGGCACCATCGTCCGGGTGGTCACCAGCCCATTCACCAGACCGGCCATACAAGCAATCCCCAGGCCGATCACAAAGGCAGGCACACTACCCAGTTTAGCTGCAAGCAACACAAAGAGCAGCCCACTCAATCCGTACACCGAGCCCACCGAGAGATCGATCTCGCCGCAAATCAGGGTGAACGCTACCCCGACCGTCACGATGCCCAACTCGGCGCTCTGTGCCAGCAAAGCTGCCACATTTCCGAGCCCGGCGAACTTGCCTCCCGACAGGAACACAAACACCAGCCACACTATACCCAGGCTGATCAACACCCCCAGCTCGGGCCGCTTGCCCATTGTTCTCACGAGATGCATACGCGTTAATGAACCTCCTGCCCCGAGGATGATGGAATGACCGACCAAGCAGCTGGTGATATCCCGTTAAAGGCAGGCCACCTCCGCAAAGAGGTGGCCTGCTCACTTTGCCGCCGGGGTGAGGCGACCCCAAACCCCTGATCGCAGAACAGACGCGGATCACCTGCGGATACAAAAGTTTCTGTCGGCAATCCGATGCTGCGACTTGCTACAGCTTCTCATGGACGCGCGCTATTGACCCCAGCCAGCCAGCTCGTTATAGGTTTGCTCTCCGAAGAGCTTCACCAACCGTGCCTTCCAGTCCGCTGCTGTGCTCTTATCAATGATCACCGGGCCGATGATCTCCTCGGGAGGCGGTACATAGCCATACTCTTTGTAGATGTAGAGCCACACGACCGGCAGGTAGCCCTGCAGGTAGAACTGCTGGCTGTGCGTGGCGATGACATAACCCCGCAGGATGCCCTCTACCGACATTGGGCTCTCATCCACCGTGGCGATCTTGACCTTGTCGGTCAGCCTCAGCTCCTTTGTCACGTTATAGACA
>JBMFPH010000198.1:0-5695 GCA_049969215.1 Anaerolineae bacterium
CTTCCGTGGGCTCCTCGGTCGGCACTTCCGTGGGCTCCTCGGTCGGCACTTCCGTGGGCTCCTCGGTCGGCACTTCCTCAGTGGGTATCTCGACCACCACAGTGGGTGTGGGAGTAGGCTCTTGGAGCGCCTCAACTCCTGACATCTCGGGTGGAGTAGTGCTCTCCTCGACAGGCCCTTGCGCCGTCACAGCCGACGAGGACCACAAAATGACCAATGCAAGCACCAAGAGCATTGAAACTATTTTCTTCATAGGATCATCTCCTTCCCTTCAGCACTCAGTATACGGTCTGATTCATAGTATTGTACGGATTCTACACACACTATAACAGCTGAGGCCTGGAAAAATCAATAGCCCTTTAGGGTTAATGTTGCGGCTGATTTGACCGCGGTGTACGTAATCACGGTCAGGGCAGATGGTTTTCCACTTGCTCCGATTTTCCTTTAGCAGTCAGCCGCATTAGAAGCCAGCCTACCAGCAGCCACAACAATTCCGCAACATAAACCACAATGCGACACGCGATCGCGATTGCACCTGCAGAATGTGCGCTCAGCTGGAATTGTCGCACAAGGAGCAGAGACAGCATTGTCTCCCGCGCTCCCAACCCGGAAGGTACTATCAAGATCAAGAAACCCACCGTCCACGCGACGCTGTAGACAAAGGTGGATTGCAGCAGTCCTACCGATCGTTGTGCCGAGGCCTGGAGCAACAAGCTGAGTGCACTCCCATAACAAAGCCAGAAAAAGTAGTAGATAAGACACGCCAAGAGCCAATAGCCCAACGCAACTTTCGACCCAACATCTGAGTTGAAGAGACGCCGCTTTAAGCTGCGGAACAGGGGCAGGTGGCTCAAACTGGCAAAGATGTGCCAGCTCAGCCAACAGATGAGCGGCACGGCTGGAATGCTCACCCAGCGAAGCGGACTAGAGGCCATAGCCCACAAATAGGAGACACCACCTACTGTCAGAGCGGTTAGAAGGCCAACTCCAGCCTCCAGTACGGAACTCAAGCCGGAGGTGGAATAGGAGACGCCAAAGCGCATCCTCAGCCATTCACTGCGCCCAAGATAACCCCAAACCGTGCCCGGGATGTAGCGCGGCAGGAATGAGAGAACATAGTACCCAAACACCTCAACCATGGGGATATGGACACCCAGCCCGCGCAGCAGGCAAGCATAGGCCAGCATCTGCAGCGCATATGCCACGAGGAGAGCTACAACGGCTGCTCCTACATAAGGCATCTGACTGGGCCCAATGGGCTGATCGCGGAATCCCTGGAGACCCTGCAGCAGCTGGTAAAGGAACAGGGTCATACCGACCAGAATACCACCGTAGTAGAAGAACGAACGCCAGAGGCCTTTCTTGTCCTTCACGAGTCGCAACCTTATCCCAGTTCCCCTACCTGTTCCGGTCGACGGAGGGCTTGACAGCCACGACCACATAACCTGCAGCAAACTCTTCACCTAGTGACAACAACTCGTCAAGCACAAAACATATCCTGGTTACCAGCCAGCTGTTCACCAACCAGGCCGCCTTGCGAATCCATCCCCAGTTCCAGACCGTAGCGAGCAGGACAGTTGAGATCTGGTGACCCAAGAATGACAATAGCCCTCCTCGTTGGCGTACGCATAAGACGTTGAAACCAGCTTGCTCTAGTATAGATCGAAGGCCGAAGCTGGTGTAGCGAAAGTAGTCATGGGGTAAATCGTGCAAGCGGCTAAGGTGAGGTACTGAGATGATCAAAACACCTCCGGGTGCCAGGATACGATGGATCTCGCGAACTGCCCGGAACGGGTCTGCTACATGCTCAAGAACTTCCAGGCAGATGGCTGAATCGTAGCTGCCGGAAGGCACGGAGGGCATATCCTGAATATCGCTCACATAGGTGAGATCAGCTCTTTTGGGGAAGAGATCCAGCGTATCATAGCGGGTAACCAACCCTTCGATATCGTGCTTGAACGGCACATCACCACAGCCCAGGTCGATCAGCTTCCCCTTAACATGCTCTCTAATTAGAGGCAAGGTGACGCGGTATTGCGCATAGTACAGTGGTGAGCACAGATGACGATTGCCAGAATACAGCAGCTCAATCTCTAGCTGGCGTCGACGAGCACGCAGATGCTCTTTCCATTGCGACATTACTTTGCTTTTTTTCTCACTTGTGCTTGTCCTGAGATAGGAGATCTTGATATAAATCCAGATAGCGTAGCGCAATTCGATGCCAGCCGTACAGCTCTTCTGCTCGCTTTCTGGCATTCAAGCTGCATTCCATCCATCGCTTCTCGTCACCTATGAGCTGTGCGATTGCGGCTGCCAAAGCATCTGGGTCCCCAGGTGGCACAAGGATCCCCACTTCCGGGGTTACTACATCGCAAATACCACCTACCTGGCTGGCAACAATGGGTGTTCCACACGCCAGAGCCTCAAGCAACACAACCCCGAATCCCTCCTCCGTAGAAGGTAGCACGAATACTTTGGCCTGCTGCATCCAGCTGCGTACGTGTTCCCGGGATGCTTCGCCCACGAAAGACACTCGTGTGGCAATGCCAAGCTCGCAAGCGTCTCTCTGTAGCGAGGGCTTCTCCACCCCTTCTCCCACGATCACAAGACGCAAAGAGGGATGTGTGGGTACTAGCTGAGCCATCGCTTTAAGCAAGTAAATAACCCCTTTGCGAGGGATGAGGGATCCTACATAGACGATTACGGGGGCACGAGTCTGGTAGCTTGGCGTGAATTGAGCTAGATCAACACCGTTCGGTATCACGGTGATTGCTGTCGCAGGCAGGCCGATCGCCTCTGTAGCGTCTGCCAGTGCACGACTTACCGCCGTGATCCGGTCACAGTGTTGCAGGACCAAGCGAGTCAACCAAGTGCCCCAGCGTTTTGTGATCACCTGGAAAATGTCGCTCCCATGTAAGGTGGCCACTATAAGCCGACCATGCCAAGGACGGCTCAACCAAGCGGCGGCGGCGGAGAGTGTCCACTGTGCGTGGATAATATCGCAGTCGCGTGCCCGGCGTGCTACAGCCATGGTATGGACCACGATGAAAGGAAGGACTTGGATCCGAGCCAACCGGGAACGACGCCATACAATGGGCAGACCTCCACCGGGTTGGCGTAGCATCTCGGCGGATTCAGGCCACCAATAGCGTGGACGGAACACCTCGATGTTCTCCATCCACTCATGTGTTGGTGATCCGGGCCAATGCTGAGCAACCACCCGCACCCGATGGCCCAGGCGCGCAATTGCACGCGCTGCCTCCCAGACAAAAGTCCCTTCACTATCGTTCACATGTCGGGGAAAATTAGTGGTGACAAAGCATATTTTCATAGGGCAAGTCACCCGTCGGCTCTGGATCAGGAGCTCTGTCGGGCATGTTGCTCACTCGGCATAACATCGCACCTCAAGACCACCAGGATTGACTGCCCTGTCCGGTGCAATCTGATCCAACGGCGTGGTCGAGCACATGTCCATCTCCACCTGGCACATCGAGTGCACGCCGACACGCCGTGCCTCACCCACCCAGGCGCCCAGAGCGACCTCATTATCCACCTTGAAAATCCTTCCATTCCAATATAGGCGTGGCATCACCATGGTCAGCCAAGAGCAGCTGGTCACCACCGTCTGAGAAGGCAGCTGTTGCACCGCCTGTTCACTCAGCTGATAGTAATAGCGTGTCTGTTGGGCGCTCAGCAGACCGCGCACCTGGAAGCCGAAGCCCACCAATACGCTCGCTACGTATAATACCACAGCTGCACGCTTCATCCATGTTCCAAGCGATTGCCATTCACTTGCCAGACCGATCAAGGAGGCAGCCACGCACAACGGATAAAACGCCAGCTGATAGCGCGGACCCCACTGCAGACCGCCTGCCGGGATCCAAGCCTGTGCCACATAAACTATTCCGTACACTGCGCAAATGCTCAGAAGCAGGAGAGAAAACGGGTTTCCTCGCTGTTTGGTATATGCACCATATAGCCAAGCTACAAAGAGGACATGAGGCGCAATCAGCACGAACCCGTGTACCGAGCGGTAGCCTTCCACTTGCACCAATATCCAACCGCAGATTAACAGCACTATGCTTTGAGCTGCCAAGGGTATCCAACGCCAGCGTGACATGCGAGGGTAGAGCAATGCGATACCGGTGCACAGCGTTGCTAGCGCCAGCAATCCCGGCTCAATAGCGATGGCACCCACGCGCGGAGAATTGAACAACACATAAGGCGCAAACCATATACCAGCGTCTTGCACTCCGGAGAAAAGAGGTGACCATTCCACAGTACCGGCCGGCAGGAACTGCCGACCAAGTGGGTGCCCCATCAACAGCCAGTTACTCAGAAGCCCAGGCATGGTGCCCATGACGCAACTGAGTCCAAACACGATGCCCCACTGCCAGTGAGCAATGAGCAAGGCCAGTAGAGCACCTACTGCTACGGCCAGCATGTCGGGACGGAAATAAACACTAAACGCCAGAAACACCCCACCAGCGACCAACCAGGCGATCCGCCCGCTCTGCCAAGCGTACAAGATAGCCAGTATGCTTCCCATTACCAATGCGACACTGAGAGTGTGCTCCCAAAATGTAGTGCTGTAGAATATCACCGGTGTAGCCAGACCGACGATGAACAAGGCAGCCACAGCCAACCACTGCGCATGCGGAACGATACGGCGCACGAGCAAGCCAGTTAGTAAGCTCGCTACAGCACCACAGACAGCCGGTAGGATATATACTCCATACCATCCAAAAAATGAGTACAACGGTGTAGATATGAGTGGGAAACCCACTGGCCACCACGAGTAGATTTGATCCCCGGAGCGTGACCAGTACATTAAGGGGACAAACTGTAAGTCTCGATCTAAATAGCGCCCTGGATAAGGCAAAGGGGCTGATGCGTCGCCCGATTGTACAATGTTCTGCACGTGCAGATATTTGCCACCCTCGTCCAGCGACCAGAAGATTTCAGGTGGATAGGATGCTACCCAAATCAGATAAAGGGCCAGCAAACCCCCGCTCATCCAGAAGAGCGAATCGCGTATTATGGAACGCAACACGCGCAGCGTGCCAGCAAGTGTGAATGACAAACCACTTCGGGTAGGCGAAGGGTTATCCGGCTCAGCGCGCGCTTTGGTAGCCTGGCCCTGTGCGGGCGGTATCTGCAAAGCACGCAGAGCTTCTCGAACCATGTGCCAGTGATATACCCGCAATGGGCTGCCATAGCGACGCCACAACGCTATTCCGAGCGCACTTCCACAAACCAGAAATGCCAACAGGACCAGCGTCACCGTCCAAAAGTTCACAAAATCCGGCTTGTCCCAAAACATGCCATCCGGGTCGAGAAAAAGATAACGTGTCTGTTCCCAGTAGCCCAGAAACCCACGGTCACGAGGCGCGTAAAATTTGGGTAGCGCATGGAAGAACAAGACACTCATGCTCAGTATCAATTCCAGGAGGATCAATAATGCAGCGACGGATGCTCGCCAATATCTCCCGAGCTGCCATGAGCCGAATCCTACCAACCAGGCCGAAGGAAGCAGAGCTGGCAACAGAAAACGTCCTTGAACAGCCGGCGTCAGTCCCCGTATATAACTCAGCAAGGTGACGGCAGCAGTCACCAGGAGCGCCACTCCGGCAGTCGTTAACACACTAAATGTTATCGGGGTCAGCCACCTGTCCCGCTGAAACCATGCTCTCAC
>JBMFPH010000199.1:0-5687 GCA_049969215.1 Anaerolineae bacterium
GGTAGAGGGAGTGGTTGAAGCGCAAAATGCTTCAACCACTTCTTTGTTTTTACGATGCAACGCTGTGAGCGAAAGGGGGTGAATAGCAGAGAAGTTTCACCGAGCGACGCCCCGAAGTTGAAAACCTATCCAGCTCGATCCGCTTTCGGCCAAGGATGATGAAAGGACCATAATTTGAAGGAGAAGAATCCATGACAAAAGAGAAACTGGTTGATGCCATTGCCAATATGAGAGATCAAGAAGCTCTCCAACTGGCCCGGCAGATGTTGGATGCTGGCGTTGACCCGCGCGTTGTTCTGGAGGCCGGTCACGCAGCTATGACAATCGTGGGGGAACGCTACGAGCGCAAGGAGTATTACCTGCCGGAGCTGGTCGTTGCCGGAGAAATCCTCAAGGAAATTGCCGAGCTGGCCAAACCCAAGCTCCGGGGTGAAGCCACCGCCCAGACAAAACCGCGCGGCAAAGTGGTCATTGGCACCGTCGAGGGTGACATCCATGACATCGGCAAAGACATCGTCGCTTTCATGCTCGAAGTGAACAATTACCAGGTCTTTGACCTGGGGGTTGACGTTCCGCCCGGCAAATTCGTGGAAAAAATCCGCGAGGTCAATCCTGAAATTGTGGGGATGAGTGGATTTCTCACCCTGGCGTTCGATCAGATGCGCCTGACCGTTGAGGCGATCCAAGAGGCCGGCCTGCGTGACAAGGTCAAGATCATGATCGGTGGTGCCCCGATGGACGAAGATGCCGCCAGGTATGTTGGCGCCGATGCTTATGGCGAAGACGCTGCTGCCGCCGTCAAATTGGCCAACCAGTGGACAGGAGGGAATTGATCATGGAGAAGTCACCGGAAGAGCTGTATCAAGAGCGTGTCAAACGTGTCCTGGACGCCTGCACGGGCAAGGTGCCAGATCGCGTGCCCATCATGGGCCCTTATGAGCTCTTTGTCTACAACTATGCCGGCGTCACCATCAAAGAGGCGATGAACGACTATGCGTTGGCGCGCCGCGCATGCCACAAGTTTCTGGACGATTTTCAACCCGATGCCGACTTCGGGCCCGTGCTCGCCTATCCGGCAAAGCCGATGGAATTCCTGGGTGTCAAGTGGTTCAAGTGGGCCGGACATGGACTGGGCGACAACATCATGTACCAGTTTATCGAAGGCGAGTACATGAAGGCCGAGGAGTACGACGAGTTCATCTATGACCCGTCTCATTTCATGGCCACCAAATGGCTGCCGCGCTCGTTCAAAGCGCTGGAGGGTTTTGCCGGCTTCCCACCTATGCGCCTGATGATGTGGTTCGGTTGGACTGGCTTGTTGACAGCGTTCGCCAATCCTGAGCTACAGCAGGCATTGCAGAATGCCATTGAGGCCGGCAAGCAGCTGAGCGAGTGGTTCGCCTCGCTTGGGCAGTACACCCAAGAAATCAAGCAAAAAGGCTTCCCGCTGGCTTATGGCGCCCTCAGCTGGCCACCTTTTGACATCATCGGCGACACGCTGCGCGGTACACGCGGCATCATGTCCGATATGATCCGCCGACCGGATAAGCTGCTCAAAGCGCTCGAGATCACCACGCAGCTGTGCATCGAATATGGTTCCGCCGCAGCGGGGGCCGATCTGCCGCTCACCTGGATCTGGATGCATAAGGGCTCAGAGGGGTTCATGTCCGATGAGCAATATGCGACCTTCTACTGGCCCTTCCTGAAGCGCGCGATCGAAGGCCTGGTCGAACGAGGATGCATCGTGGTCATCTATTGCGAGGGCAATGACACACCCCGGCTGAAATACTTCGTCGATGTGCCCAAGGGCAAGGTGGTGTATCACTTCGCCACGATGGACATGGCCAAGGCCAAGGAGATGCTGAAGGGCATTGCCGCCATTTCGGGCAACGTCCCCAACCGCCTGCTGCTGACCGGCACCCCCGACGACGTCAAAGCGTACTGCAAGTGGCTCATCGACACGGTCGGCAAGGACGGCGGCTATATTATGGACACCTCGGCCCTACTCGACGAGGCCAAGCCAGAAAACGTCAAGGCCATGTTCGAGTTCACGCGCGAGTATGGGGTGTATCGCTAAGGGGTATCCGGCTCTTGTCTTAACTCGAAGGCAGATGACGGTCGGGAAGGGGGTAGCATCAGCGCCCCCTTCCCTGTTATAATCGGCCTGCTGACAACACACTTTTGGCCATTATAACCCAAGTTGCTACCAAAGGAAGTTGAGGACTATGGGCTGGCATAAGAAGCGTGACTCTTAGCTCCAGCTTAATGGAGGGTTACCGCGTGGACCGATTGACTCGAAATGGTAAACAGCATATCCGAACCACGACCATGTAACCGAGCCGCGACCGTAAGGGAGCGGCACAAAACTCACCGCAGAGAACGCCGAGCACGCCGAGGTTTTTTCCCCTCTGTTAATTCTCTGCGCTCTCTGCGTGCCCGGCGGTAAAATCTCGGCCGCTTGCTGCCGCGCGCGGCTCGGTTTGGGACAAACCTCGTCTCAAAATCAAATGCACCTGGTCAAAGATAGCAACTCGAGTCATTATAAGACAAGGACATAAAGGATCTGTTGTCGAATATGCATGTCCATAATTCCCCCCCAACCACAGTGTACGTCGAATTCGAGCCGATAGGTCGGCGCGGCGTGGTATCTGCCGAGATGTCCTTGTTAGATGCGGCGCGCCACCTGGGGGTCGAGCTGGTGAGCATATGCGGCGGTGTGGGCATCTGCGGGCGCTGCAAAGTGCGCTTGCTGTCCGGGCAGCTCTCCGAGCTCACCGCCCACGAACGCGCAGCGCTTTCTCAACAGGAAATCGAGCAGAACTTCCGGCTGGCCTGTATGGCGTTTCCGCTGAGCGACTGTAAGGTGGATGTGCCTTCCGAATCGCTCAGCACACCCATGCGCACGCAGGTCGAGGGGATGGAAGAGGCGGTGGGTGCCATAGACCCGCCGGTGCGCAGCATAAGCGTTGAACTGGCGCCCTCTTCGCTGAGCCATCCCATCGCCGATGCGGACAACCTGCTCCAGGCGGTCAATCGCTCGTGCGATAAACTGGTGACCGCGATCGACCTAGGAGTATTACAAGAATTGCCATACCAATTGCGGGCGTGGGGTTGGCGCTGTCAGGCGCACACACGGGGCAACGCAATCGTGGCGGTGACCCCGGTGGGCACTCCGCCGCTCGGCCTGGCAGTCGACCTTGGTTCCACCAAAATTGCCGGTTACCTGGTCGATCTGTGCGACGGCCGCCTCCTGGCGACCCACGGGATGATGAACCCGCAGATCGGTTATGGAGAGGATATCATCAGCCGCATCACGTATGCCGAAAACACCCCCGAAGGCGCCGTCAGATTGCAGCAAGTGGTGGTGGAAGGGCTCAATCAGCTGATCGAGGCGCTGTGCCGTGCAGCGGGTGCAGACCGTCAGCACATTCTCGAGGCGGTCATCGTCGGCAACACCGCCATGCATCACTTGCTGCTGCGCCTGCCGACCCGGCAGCTGGCGCGTTCACCGTTTATTCCGGCTGTGGTGAGGGACCTCGACATCCAGGCGCGCGACCTCGGCCTGCGCATCGCGCCGGGCGCGCACGTGTACATACCGCCCAACATCGCCGGCTATGTGGGCGCTGACCACGTCGCCGTGTTAATCGCGACCGCCCGTGTGTGGTCGGAAGGCACCACGTTGGTGCTCGACATCGGCACGAACACCGAGGTGTCGCTCATCACCCCTGCCGGTGCCATCACCAGCCTCTCGTGTGCCTCCGGACCGGCGTTCGAGGGCTATCACATTCAACACGGCATCCGTGCCACCGCCGGCGCCATCGAGCGGGTTCAGATTACGTCCGAACATGTGTTTTACAAAACCATTCACGACGCGCCACCGGTGGGCATTTGCGGTTCGGGCATTCTGGATGCCATCGCGCAGCTGCGCCTGGCCGGTGTCCTGGGCGAAAACGGCGCCTTCCGGGCGGACTCGCACCCGCGCCTGCGCCGCATCGACAACCAGTGGCACTTCGTCCTGGCGGAGCAGGACGGGCGCCTCATCACCGTGACCCAACAAGATGTGCGCGAAATCCAGCTGGCCAAGGCAGCGATCCAGACCGGCATCGAGGCGCTGTTACGGGAAAACGGGATCGCAGCGGAGCAAGTGAGCAAAGTGCTCATCGCCGGTGCCTTCGGCAGTTACATCGATATCGCGAATGCGGTCGCCATCGGCATGCTGCCTGCTCTGCCCCTGGAACGCTTTGCCCAAATCGGGAACGCCGCCGGTGTGGGCGCGCGTCAATTGCTGCTGTCCGATTCGCTGCGTCAGGCGGCGCGCGCACTGCATACGCGGGTGCGTTTTATTGAGCTCGCTCTATACCCCGGTTTCGGCAAGATGTTTGCCATGAACTGTCGCCTGATGCCCCATCGCCTGCAAGGTCGTTCGGATAATCCAGGCGACTGAAGGTGCCCTAGCGGATGCACCGGACAGGCTCTTCGGGTGCGTACGGTGACCGCACTCGTGCCGGCAAGACGCCTGGGCAAAAAATTTACTTTTGCGGTAAAATGACATCCGAGCGCAGTGTGCCCAAACACTCCTCAAGACAAGAGCAAAACAATGAACCGTGAGAAGATTCTCGCCTTATTGCGGCAGCATTACCCTTATCTTGCTGCCGAGTATGGGGTCAAACGGATTGGCCTGTTCGGCTCATACGCCCAAGGACAGCCGGGTGAGGAGAGCGATATCGATCTCGTTGTTGAGTTCGAGCGCCCGATCGGATTGCGATTTGTGGAGTTGGCGGAATACCTCGAACAGTTGTTAGGGCGAAAGGTCGATCTGTTGACCCCTACCGGAATCCGAGGGATTCGCATTCCTTGGATTGCGGCTGAGATCGAGCGGGACCTTGTCTATGTCGAAGCGGACCGATAGAGAGTTTCTCAGCGATATACTGGAAGCGATCCGCCGCATCAAGGCATACACAGCTGGTATGGCTTATGAGGCTTTTCTGCAAGATACGAAGACCCAGGATGCGGTCGTCCGCAACTTGGAGATCATCGGCGAGGCAGTGAAGAATCCACCGGAGGAGATACGCGAAAAACATGAAGCTGTTCCCTGGAGAGGTATGGCAGGTATCCGCGATCGCTTGATTCACCACTACTTTGGGGTCAGCTTGGATGTGGTGTGGGAGATTGTCACCGCTGAACTGGACGCAGTGGGTTCCCATGTAGAGCAAATTCTGGCAAAGATGGACGCGAAGCAAAGCGATTAATCATTGTCGGAAATAGGCGCTATGCAACGAGGAGGAAACGCAATGACAGAGATGTTAGAGCTGATCAAGAAGCGACGCAGCATTCGGCAATACACTGCTGATCCCGTTTCGGATTCGGAGATTCGGGCATTGTTGGAGGCGGCGATGGCGGCTCCCTCGGCAGATGATATGCGTCCATGGGAAATCATCGTGGTGCGCCGCAAGGACCTGCGAGAAGAGCTGAGCCGGGTGCATCCCTGGGCTGCGATGTGCAAATCCGCCGCGGTGGTGTTCGTAGTCCTGGGCGATGCGCGGCGGTCTTCCCGCTGGGTGGAGGATTGCAGTGCGCTGACCGAGAACCTGTTGCTCGCCGTGACTGGCCTGGGGCTGGGAGCGGTCTGGGTGGGGATTTATCCGCAAACCGCGGATGAGGCATACATACGCCGCCTTCTGGGCATC
>JBMFPH010000200.1:0-5679 GCA_049969215.1 Anaerolineae bacterium
GGTATGGGCTTGCCTTGGGCATCCGTGAGCGGGACATAGGCATTGAGGAAGCTGTACGGCAAGCTGCGACCGGAACCGGACTTGGAATCTGGGCGCATCCATCCGATGTGGCCTTTCCACTCTGCGCGCCGTTCGTAGAACTCTTTCCAGGACTTGGGTGGATTCTTGACGTACTCTGTATTGTAGATCAGGGTGTATTGGCTGCGCCAGTAAAGTGCACCCGTGCCTTGGATGTCCACGCCCTGTGCCAGCTTCAGGTAATCCTCACGGCATTTGGTCAGGTTCGGAATCTGATCCTTGAGGTCAGGCCACAGCTTGACCAGCGGGATCCCCTGCTGCACTATGTTGGCAATGTGCTCAGGCTTTACGAACAGCAGGTGCACATCGCCCTTGCCTGCTTCCCAGGCTTTCATGCGCTCGATCAGCTCTGATTCGCTGCCGACCACATAGTTCACCTTCACCCCCAACTGCTCTTGGATAGAGGGGATGACGATGTTCTGCCAATACCATTGGAAGTTGGCGCCGGAGTTGGTGTCCACCATAGTGATCTCGGTCGGCGGAGGTGGCGGGGGCGTTGGTGTGATCGGCACCACTACCGTTTCCTTGACGACCTGGGTCTCCTTTTTGACAATCACCTGCGGCGTAGGTGTGGGAGATGGTGCACACGAAGCCACGAAGATTGCTACGACCATGGTCAACACGAGCAATTTCCACATTCTGTTACCCATTTTCCTTTCCTCCTTGAAAGAATTGATTCGTGAGACCGATAACCTGGTCCCAAAAGACTCTGCGGGCAATTCTGTCTGTCCGACCACCTCCTTTCCCTCTGGGTTCGTTAGAGATTTCTGGACATTGTTCAGTTTCCTATTCTCATTATAGCATCTCAGGGCAAACATCGCAAGTTTTGCTGTAATTGCCTCAGGGCAGTTGCAAAGCAGTTCATTCTACTGCAAAGTATGGGCTCAGCACACGCAGTGCCGCCGCTCGCACTGCTGTAGCCAGCTCAGCCGGTTCGCGTTCCCAATAAGCTGGGCGGAAGAGTTCCACCGAGCAAAAGCCATCAAAGCCGATCCTCTTCAATCGTGCCAAGATGTCATCCAGCGGGATCACTCCCTCACCCGGTAACAAGCGATGGGCATCTTCTATCGTATCTCTGGGCCGTTCTTCCACATCGTTGATATGGAAGATAAAGATCTTTTCCGGAGAAACTCTCTCAATGGAATCCAGCGAGGAGCCTCCCGCATAGAAGTGGCACGTATCAATCACCAGACCCACGTTGGGCAAAGCCGTTTCTTGGACAATATCCCAACACTGCTCCAGAGTGCGTACTGAGCACCAGGGGAAACCCAAAAACTCAAATGCCAGCTTCACGCCATGTGGCTTGGCGATAGCAGCCAATTCCCGAAGCACGCGGACCGACTCCTTCTGAATTGCCGCTCTGTTCACTTTGCCCTTTGGCGTCGGGCTGGGTACCACAACGATCTTATCACAACCCAGTTCATGCGCCCATGCACAAAGTTGCTGGCAGCGGGCGATGATCTGCGCATAATCACGCTCGCCACGGAAGGTGATAAATTCAATCGAATTGATGCTAGCAGGAAAGATGGCATGCTGCTTGAAAAGTGCGTCCAGTTCCGCTATGCTGTGTTCCTGTAAATAGGTGTCCAATTTCGCCGCCCAGATTTCCAGAGCTTGGAAGCCAGCCGCACTTGCCGCAGCGATGTCCGTGGGCAAATCAGCCTTCATCGTGGTTGCGCCATTCAAGCCCAGCAGCATACCTCACCCTTCCTTTCTCTGCGCCAGTCGTTCGTACATGCGCAATAACTCCAGCGATTCCGCGACATAGCGCCATACTTCATCCCGCCATCCTTCACCCTTGACTGGCGTGAATGGATCAGGTCCAGAAGCAGTACACTCGATAATCACAGAACCGTTATAACCAACATCGCCCAAGGTGCGCATAATCCCAATGAAATCGGTATGCCCTCTTCCTACTGCTTGACGATTGGAATCAGCCGCATGAAAGAGCAAAAGGTGCTCCCTGACCGCCAGGATGGCGGAGCGCAAGTCAGCCTCTTCGATGTTCATGTGGTAGGCATCGAGCAGGATACCCACGTTTTCCATGCCCGCTTCCTGGATAAAACGCAGCGCCTCGCGTGCTGTGGTCAAGAGATGTGCCTCATAACGGTTGAGCACCTCCATCGCGATGGAAAGGCCTTGTTGCCGGGCGCGCTGGGCAATATGGCGCACTGCCTCGACAAAAAGGCCCCATTCTTCCTCGTACCTGGTGACCGCACGAACACGGCCCACTGCACCATGACAACAGACGATAGGATTACCCAAGGCGCTAGCCAAGTCCAGCAAACGGTAGTAGTAGTCGAGTGCTTCCTGACGAATGCGGCCCTCTGGATGAGGCAGGTCCACATTCTGCGGAGTAAGGGAAAGAACACGCAGACCATGCTCGCCGAATATCGTGTTGACCTCGCGAGCATCAATATGCGCGAGATCGCCCATCAACTCCACCCCGTCGTAGCCAAGGGATGCCAACTGGGCCGCTATCTCTGGCAGAGGTTGATCACCAAATATCCACGTACAAACACCATAGCGCATCTGAAGCCTATCTCCTCCCCGTAACCTGATCAACCTCGCTCAGCTTGACCGGGCGATTTTCTCTATAGGACTTGGCTGCAGCATATGCCATGACTACAGGGGCGCGAGCATCCCAGCCCGTAACCGGAGGCATCTTGTCCTGCAGGACGCTCTCGATGAACGCTTGCATCTCAGCAATATAGGAGTCGGTATACCGTTCGATGAAAAAGAACAAGGGTAGCGAAGAGTGAACTCCTGTCGCAGTGCTCCATTCTGCTGTATCCGGTTTCTTGTTCGAAACGACCACCACCCCTCCTGAACCAAACACCTCGACCCGCTGATCATAGCCGTAGACAGCGCGGCGGCTGTTGTCAATAGTGCCGATGGCTCCGTTCTCAAAGCGCAAAGTGGTGATAGCCGTGTCAATATCACCCACTTTCCCAATCTCAGGATCCACCATGACGCCGCCCGCAGCATATACCTCGGTTACCTCGCTGCCGAGGAGATAGCGCGCCATGTCAAAGTCATGGATGGTCATATCCAGGAAGATGCCCCCAGAGCGTTTCACATACTCGATAGGGGGCGGCTGTGGATCGCGGCTGGTAATGCGCAGGATGTGCGGCGTGCCAATCTCGCCTGCTGCGACCAGGTCGCGCGCCTTTTTGAAATTGGCATCAAAGCGGCGATTGAATCCTACCTGCAGTTTGACCCCTGCTTTTTCCACCGCAGCCAGCACACGATCGATACGCGCCAAATCGAAATCGAGCGGCTTTTCGCAGAAAACGTGCTTCCCTGCGGCAGCAGCCTCCTCCACAATCTGCGCATGGGTGTCTGTGCTGCTGCAAACGACCACCGCATCAATGTCCGGATTCTCCAGCAGCGTGCGATAATCTGCACAGGCGGTGGGACATTGACAATCCGCAGCACACTTCTGAGCAGCCTCAAGTGCGATATCCGCAACAGCAACGAGACGAGCATTGGGGATACGGAAAGCAAGGTGCTGGGCATGCAACTTACCAATGCGCCCAGCTCCGATAACACCAACATTGACATTTTGTGTCATGTCATCCTCCGGTGGGGAAAGAGATAACCTGGTTCCATGTCCTATGCGGGCTTTACCATGATCTTGCCATGCTGTCGCGCTCCAGACTGCGCAATGGCTTCCACTACATGCTCTAGGTCATAGCGTGCTGTGATAATCGGCGTCAGATCCAACCTGCCTGAAGCAACTAGGCGGATCACGTTGGGGAAATTGCCATGGCCAGAGTGCCCTTGCGAGCCAAAGATTTGACCACGTCGCACCTGGAACCTCTCGAGATAAATCGGCACCCGCTGCGCAGCACGGCCAATCTGGACAATCTTGCTATTGATGGCCAAGCTTTTCTCCATTTCTGGCACGGTCAAATGAGGTGCCCCAGCAGCCTCTACAAACAGGTCAGCGCCCTGGCCACCGGTCAAGTCCATGATCACTTCGCTCGGCTTGACCTCTCGAGGATCGTACACATAGTCTGCGCCAACTTTCTTGGCCAACTCTCTCCGCTGCGGCGAAACCTCGAAGGCAATGATCTTCCCCGCACCAGCCGCTTCAGCCAATCCTACTGCTGCTAACCCAATGGGCCCTGTGCCAAACACCACAACATACGCACCTGGCCGAAAGCCTCCCGCACGCTCGAACATAGCGTTGTAGGTCACGCAGGTGGGTTCAGTGAGAGCACCTGCTTCATAGATCTTGTCTTCACTATCAAAGACATGGCGTAAATCATTGATTTTCCAGCAGTACTTGGCACCGATGGCAATATACTGGGCAAAAGCCCCGGGGATGGTGAAGCCAATCTCTTCCAGGTTCTCGCAATGGTTGGGGAACCCGTTGCGGCACGGGGTGCAATAACCGCACCAGATCATTTCCTCAGCCGTGACCATATCGCCCGGCACCAAATCCTTCACCTGGCTACCCACCTCCTCGATCACCCCAGAGAACTCGTGCCCTAGGATCGTGGGGAACTTGGTCAGGCCAGGATAGAGGATATAACCCTGCTCATCCGTCTCATAGAAATGGATGTCAGAACCACAGACACCGCAAGCCTTCACTCGGATGAGCACCTGATCTGGGCCAGGTGTTGGCCGCTCCACCTCTCGAACTTCCAGCTTTGGATTGCGCCACACACTACTGCCGGTGATAGCCTTGCCTGTTTGGCGCTCGAAATCAGAAAGTACGTACCCTTCTCTGGGCTTCCACTCTGCACTGAGCACTAGCGCTTTCATGCGCTGACTACCTCCTTTCCGTATCTTTAAGCTGGGCAACAAGAAGCCCGCACTATCAACTTGCCTTGCAGCACAATGTTGTGCACTTCTTTCTCTCCAGAGAGCAACTCCAACAGCATGCGCATCGCCAGTTGCCCCATTTCGTGTTTTGCCTGGGCAATGGTTGTCAGAGGAGGTTCGACGTAGGCTGCCAATGCGATATCATCAAAACCGATCACAGACATATCTTGGGGTACGCGAAGCTTTGCTTCTCTCAACGCTTTCAGCACCCCGATGGCGGTCATGTCGTTATAGCAGAAAAAAGCGGTCGGTGGCTGGGATAGCAGGAGCAGTTCCTCAACTCCCTTTTGACCACCTTCCATGCGGCCATTGCCCCTGGTAACCAACTGGGGATCATATCGTATTCCATGCGCTTTCAGCGCCTTCCTGTAGCCTCGCAAACGATCGCGGTTGGAACTGACCTCGGGGGACCCGCCGAGGTAACCAATTCTCCGATGGCCTAGCTCAATCAGGTATTCAGTAGCCAGCCGGCCTCCGTGGACATTATCCGTAGCCACAGACCATACATATTGGCCTGCGCGCTGATTGTTGATAAGCACAATGGGAACCTTCATTTCTTCGAGCAAGGGGAGATAGAGATTCCCCACGCGCGATGAAGTGACGATCACGCCATCCACGCGGTTCTCGCGTAGAATGCGCACGGCTGCAATTTCCCGTTGCGGTTGGGCATTGGAATTGCACAGGAAAACGCTGTAACCGTGATCCAACGCCACCTCTTCCACTCCGCGCACAATTTCTGCCACGAAAGGATCGGCAATGGTCGTAACC
>JBMFPH010000201.1:0-5583 GCA_049969215.1 Anaerolineae bacterium
GCCGGAGGTGTGGTGGAGCGGTCGGGTGCGGCGCTATCGGCGACGGATCGGGCAGCCGGAATGGGAGAGTGTGGAAGAGGCCTTCTGGGTGGCAGGGGGTCATCTTCCGGCGTTCGGTGCGCAGCGGGCGCTGGCGTGGTTGCGGGGCCATTGGGAGGTGGAGAACCGCATCTTTTGGGTGCGGGATGTCTCGTATGGCGAGGATCGCAGTCACGCGCGCGTTGTGGCTCTGGCGTTGAGCAGCCTGCGCAACGTGGCGCTCAACCTTATTCGCTCTCTAGGGTTTCGTTTTATCCCGGACGGCTGGCGGGCACTGGCCGCACAGCCGGACCGGGGTCTGACTTTACTGCTCCATCCGCTTGACAAAGTGTTTGAGGAGTAAAAAGCCCTGACCCCACCTACGTTTACTTGACAAATCTCGAAATAGCCCTATCATGAGTTCTTAATTGAGACAAATTCTCATTCAAACGAACGATGGAGCCATCAGGACATCTCGCAGAAGCGCTCAAACGCGCCGGTTACAAATTGACAGTGCCACGCAAGGCGATCGTCCAGGTGCTGGAACAGGAAGGAGAGCATCTCAGCTCGGGCGAGGTGTTGGCACTGGGCCGCCGAATCTACCCGCTCCTCAGCCGGGCCACGGTCTACCGCACGCTCGAGGTGCTCACCAACCTGGGCCTGATCCGTCCCATTCTGCTGAAGGAGAAGGACACTGCCCAACGCTATGTCACGGGCGAGGGGGGCCACCACCACCTGGTATGCAGCACGTGCGGCGCCGTTTTCGAATTCGAGCGCTGCGGTGTGGATCAGCTGGCTGCTGATCTGGCGCAGCGCTTCGATTTTCAGATCCGCAGCCATCTACTGGAGTTCTACGGCATCTGCCACGCGTGCCGGATGCATGCATAAGCATCTATGCGACGGATTTTAGTTTCTTATTGGGTTTAAGTGAGACTATTTCTCATTCAAGATCGAGTAGGAGGATGACATGATAACACTCAAAGACATACTGCGCGGACTTCTGGTGGGATTATGGCTCGTCTTGGGGGAACTGCCCGGCATTCATGCGCACGCCGCAACGCCCACACCGGACGCCACAGTCGAGACAATCGCGCTGCGCGTGGTGGCCATTGAACCCTTCCTCGCAGACATTGCGCAGAATGTGGCCGGCGATCGCCTCAAGGTAGCGTCGCTCATCCCCTTAGGAGTGGATCCGCACAGCTTCGAGCCGACGCCGAATGACTTGCACGTGCTCGCCGAAAGCGATGTAGTCATTACCCACGGCGCCGGACTGGAGGAATTCCTGCAAAAGATGTTGGAGAGCGCAGGCGGCAGTTATCAACTGATCGAGGCGACCAGAGGGTTGATACCCCGTGAGCGGCGCGAGGTGGGCACGGAAGCAAAACACGCCGAAGACACCCCAACAAGCCAAGATACCCCCGAACCGTCTTCGGGGGGAGCAGCTGAAGGGGGGCATCTCGCAATGCATTATGAAGGCGATCCTCACTTTTGGCTCGACCCGAACTACGTCATTCACTACGTGGAAAATATCCGTGACGGTCTGAGCCAAGCGGACCCGGCCGGTGCCGCTCTCTATGCGCGGAACGCGGATGCCTACATCGCGCAGCTGCAAGAACTGGATCATTGGATCCGTGAACAGGTAGCCCAGGTATCACCGGAGCGTCGTCTGCTGGTAACCAACCACGAAAGCTTTGGGTATTTTGCTGATCGCTATGGCTTCCGCGTTGTCGGCACCATCCTGCCGGGGGTGAGCACAGGTGTTTCGCCGTCTGCGCAGCAACTCGCCCAGCTGATCGATCTCATCCGCGAGACCGGTGCGCCGGCCATCTTTCTGGAGACGGGTAGCAATCCCCAGTTGGCGGAACAGCTTGCGCGCGAGACCGGTGTGCGGGTGGTCAGCGGCCTTTACACCCATTCGCCTAGCCCACCGGACGGCCCGGCACCTACCTATTTGGATATGATGCGCTATAATACCACCATCATCGTGGAGGCGCTGCGTTAGGATTCAGAACTAGAACAGGCGGTGATCGGATGATCCAACAACGCAACAGGCTCAGGAGTGCGATTCCATTGCCCGAGGAACCTGCACGCCTGGAGCTGCACCACGTGACGGTGGTCTATGGGGAGCACATCGCGCTGGATGATGTGACGGTGCAGGTGCCCCATGGGGCACGGGTAGCAGTAGTGGGGCCGAACGGCGCCGGCAAGTCTACCTTGTTCAAAGCGCTGATGGGATTGGTACCACTATATGCAGGCCAGATCTTCATCCACGGGCAGCCGTTGGGATCACACCACGATTGCGTCGCCTACGTGCCCCAGCGCGAAGAGGTGGACTGGCGCTTCCCGGTCACCGTGGCCGACGTGGTCATGATGGGCCGCTATGGCCACCTGGGATGGCTGCGGCGCCCCGGTGTGCACGATCGAGCCATCGTGCAGCGCAGCTTGGAAAAGCTGGGCATCGCCGAACTGGCAGAGCGCCCCATCGGCGAGCTGTCTGGCGGACAGCAGCGCCGCACCTTCCTGGCGCGTGCCCTTGCCCAAGAGCCTCATATCCTGCTGATGGATGAACCCCTCACCGGTATCGATGCCGCCACGCTGGAGACTACGCTCCAGCTGCTCGACCAGCTGCGCGACGCCCAAGTCACCGTGCTGCTATCCACCCATGACCTGAACCTGGCAGCCACCTACTTCGACCAAGTGATCTTGCTCAACCGCCGGCTGATCCGCTATGGGTCATCGGAAGAGGTTTTGACGCCCGAGACAATTATGGAGACATTCGGCGGGCAAGTGTTCTGGCTCGAACCACAGGGCGAGGGGCCGCGCATGGTGGCGGCAAGTCATTGTTGCCCGCCTGAGCAAAGTGTTCCTCGCAGGCGATGATGATACCGCTCGATTGGTTGCTCGCACCGCTATCCTACGGGTTCATGCAGCGCGGCTTGATCGCCTCAGTGCTGGTGGGCGTCTTATGTGCCGTGGTAGGCTGTTACATCGTGTTGCGCTCGATGGCCTTCCTGGGGGATGCGCTGGCGCATGGCATCCTTCCCGGCGTGGCGATCGCCTATCTATTGCAGATTGACCTGAGGCTCGGCGCGTTGGCGGCCGGAATCGTGGTGGCACTGGGAATTGCCTTCTTTTCGCGTCCAGGTACCATCAAGGAAGACACCGCCATCGGTATCCTATTCGCTGCCTCACTCTCGCTAGGCGTGTTGCTGATCAGCACCATCCGCACGTACGCTGTCGATCTGACCCATATCCTATTTGGCAACGTGCTGGGGGTCAGCCCAGGCGACCTGTGGCTCATCGGTGGGTTGACCTGTGTCGTGTTGGTCACGATTGTGTTCCTCTACAAGGAGTTTCTGGTGCTCTCGTTTGACCCCGTGCACGCGGCGGCACTGCGCCTGCCTACCAACCTGTTGCGTCACCTTATGCTGATTCTGCTGGCGCTGACGATCGTTGTATCGCTGCAGATTGTCGGGGCAGGACTGGTGGCAGCGATGCTGGTGACACCGGGTGCCACTGCCTATTTGGTGACGCGTCGCCTGTCCTCCATGATGATACTGGCGGCCGGGCTGGGCGCCTTCTCGGGTGTCATCGGCTTGTATCTCAGCTTCTATTTCAACGTTGCCTCGGGTGCAGCCGTGGTGTTGACGGCGACAGGGTTCTTTGTGCTCGTCTTTCTGCTGGCGCCACACAAGGGGGTGTTGTGGTCGCGGCGACGCCGTCGGCTGTGAAACGAACTCCCATCGCACGGATACACTACTCAAATTGGGTCCCAGATCACTTTGGCGAAGCCGTCAGGTTGGTGGTATCCTGCGTGCGATGTTCAAGCTCACCGATGCAGTGCACCCTTAATCGCATAGGGTATACATCTGTGAACGGAGATCCGTTCTTCAGGAAACGGTGGAGCTCCATCCCACTTGCAGGAGCGCTGGTGCTTCTTGTGGTTGCACTGGTGCCCCGCGTGCTCCAGCTGGATGCCTTCGCCACCGTTGATGAGGCAAAATGGGTGTATCGTTCCGCCCAGTTCTTGCTCGCCCTGTGGCAGGGTGACCTGGCGGGCACCGCCGTCAACCTGACACCTGCGGTCACCACCACATGGATGGGCGCGCTAGGGCTAAGTGCCTTCTATCTCTTGGGCAAGGTGGGGAGCACAGCAATGCTGACCGAATGGCTGGCGACATTGCCTGAATTTCGTGCCGAGCTGGACGTGTTGATGGCAGTGCGTTGGCCTATGGCTCTCTTTGGCAGCGGTGCTGTGGTCAGCTTGTACCTGCTTGCTCGTCGTTTGGTCGACGCTCGCGTCGCATTTCTCTTCGGCGTGCTCCTCGCGCTTGACCCTCAATTGATTGCCCTCACGCGCGTATTGGGCCACGATGCGCCGGCAGGACTGGCCACTGGTCTGGCCCTTTTCGCCTACCTGGTGGCATGGCGGCAGGAGACACGGCGAAAGTGGCTGGGTTGGTTGACCCTCTCCGGTGCGTTGGGTGGCATCGCTATGTTGAGCAAATCTCCCACTTTCTTTCTTGTTCCCTTTCTGGCAGCGGCAAGCTTCATGCTGGCACGTGCTCCCAGCAGTGAGGACATGATGCAAACGTCGGCGTGGTGCCGGAATTCTCGGCAAAATGCTTGGCAGCGGCTGCGTGAAGGTCTGCTAGGATGGCTGTTGTGGAGTGGAGTGGCTGGAGTGGTGTTCATTGTCCTGTGGCCTGCAGCATGGCAGCAACCAATTGCGACGTCCTACGCCGTCGTGCATAACGCCTTTCTCTCCGCCACGCGTATGAACCCCCTAGTTGCTGAGGATGAGGGGTTGGTCCCCCAACTGGGGTTGCTCTACTACCCGATCCATGCCCTCTTCAAGCTCTCCCCTTTGGCTCTCCTGGGATTGGCAATATGGCTTGCGGTGACGAGCGTTGCTCTGTGTCGAGGCATGCGCACTCTCCGTTTTAGTCGTTTAGCCTGCGATGAGGGAGTATTATGCGCCTTTGCCATCCTCTTCATCCTCTTTATGACGTTGGGAGGCAAGCGCAGTCATCGCTACCTTTTGCCAATTTGGCCCGCGCTGTATCTGCTGGCTGCCTTGGGTCTCTTCCACCTGGGGCGTATCTTGGCGACGATGCGCGTGGCACGCATTGCCAAATGGGCTGCGGCTAGCTTGTTGGGCGCCTTACTAATTTTGCCCGCTGGAGTCACTGCACCCTACTATCTCTCTTATCACAATCCCCTCGTGGGGGGTGCGCTGGTGGCACCTCATCTGATCAAGATCGGTTGGGGAGAAGGACTGGACATGGTGGGACGTTGGCTGCAAGCCCAGCCAGATAGCTATGCGCTGCGTGTTGGCTGCGCATACCCATCGGCCCTAGCCCCTTTCTTCCGTGGTCGCATCAGCGAGGTGACTGCGGGTCAGCTGGACTATGTGGTGCTATATATCAAACAGGTGCAAGAGGGCATGCCATCACTCACGTGGCTACACTATTACGAGGCGCAGCAGCCGCTCTACCGCGTGCAGCTGGCTGGTGTTCCTTATGCGGCTGTATATGCTGGGCCCACACTGCAACCTGCTTTGGC
>JBMFPH010000202.1:0-5520 GCA_049969215.1 Anaerolineae bacterium
GGTGAGCTGCAGCACCTGAGCGATCAACAATCCCAGCTTGCCATCCCCCAGCACCACGACACGCTGGGTGGGACGGATGTGCAGCTGCTCGGTGATTTCCAGCGCGGCGGCCAGTGGCTCGGCAAAAACGGCCCATTCATCCGGGATGGTCTCGGGCACTACATGTAACACGTGAGCTGGCAGCGTGAAGAAATCGGCCATCGCGCCGTCGCGCCCGCTAATGCCCAATGTGGTGCGCTGCGGGCAATGGGTGACATCGCCACGGCGACAGGTCGGGCATATCCCACAGAAGGCGTTGATCTCACCCACCACACGCTGCCCTACCAGCTCGGGAGCCCCCTCCGCCTGCACCACCTGGCCTACGAACTCGTGTCCCAGGACTCCGCGAAAGTTCAAGTATCCGCGGATGATCTCCAGGTCCGTGTTGCAGATGCCTGCCAGTCGGGTGCGCACCAACGCTTCACCCGGTGGCACCGAGGGCACGGGATAATCGGCCCGTAACCGCAGCTGACCATCGAAAAGCAGGGCACGCATATGAGACGATCTCTCAACCTCAAAAATCGAACTTGTAGACCCGCTTCGCCAGGCGATAGGCTGAATCCTGGATCATCTCGGCGGCATCGTCCATATCGATAATGCCGCGCACCACCAATCCCGCCAACCAGTTCGCCTCCATGCGCCGCCACAGGTCGTGCCGGGAGGGGATGGACGGGAACGACCGGGTGTCATCGTTGAAACCCACCGTGTTGTAAAAGCCGGCCGCATCCACCGTCAGCTGACGGTAACGGATCATGCCGTTGAAGCTGTCCTGGAACCACCAGGGTGGCCCCAGCTTCAGCGCCGGGTAATGGCCGGCCAGCGGCGCCAGCTCGCGCGAATAGGTGGACTCATCCAGGGTGAAGACGATCAACGTCAGACGCAGGTCGTTGCCGTACCGGTTCAGCAGGGTGTGCAGCGCTCTGGTGAATTCGATCTGCACGGGGACGTCACCGCCGCTGTCCGGGCCAAAAGTGTCATACACCCATCGATTGTGATTGCGATACGAGCCGGGATGCAACTGCATGACCAGGCCATCCTCGATGCTCATGCGCGCCGATTCGAGGATCATATGCCCGGTGAAGAGGAGTGCCTCTTCGGTGCTCGCCGTGCCCTTGAGGCCGCGCTGGAAGATGCGCTCCACTTCCGGCTCAGAGAGGTCGGGAATATGCACCATCACCGGGCTGTGGTCGGTCGCATGCGCACCCATCGCCCTAAAGAAAGCGCGCCTTTCCTCGACCGCCTGGATGAAGGTACGATAGCTGCCGATCTCCCGTCCGCTCACCTGGGCTAGTGCGGCGATGTGCTGGCGCCAATCCGGGGCGTACATGTTGGCCAATCCATCCAACCGCAGCGTGGGCAGGATGCGCCCGTGCCAACCGGAAGCGCGAATGGCGCGATGATGTTCCAGTGGATCGGTCGCCGAGTCGGTGGTGCACAACACCTCGATGTTAAAGCGCTCATACAGGCGGCGTGGGCGAAACTCGGGCAAAGCGAGCTGGGCCATAATCTGGTCGTAGATCGCCTGGGCGGTCTCGCCGCTGAGCTTCTGCGTCACACCGAAGACAGAGTGGAGCATGTGTGTCAACCACATTCCGGTCGGTGTGGCGCGGAACAAATAGAAGTGCTCGGCAAAAAGCTGCCAGATCTTACGCGGATCGCGTTCCACCTGTCCACCGTCACGGCGGGGAATGCCCAGGCGCTCCAGCGGGATGCCCTGGGAATACAACATGCGGAACACATAGTGGTCTGGGGTGACGAGCATTTCCGCCGGATTGGGGAACGTGTAATCCGGGTCGGCGAAGATGCGCGGGTCGATATGACCATGGGGGCAGACCAGCGGCAGATCTTTGACCAGGCGATACAGCTGCAGGGCGATAGCTTTCTGGGGCGGATAGGGATCGAAGTAACGATCTTCCGGCAGCACCACTCGCGCGCGTTGGGGCATAGGGTTATTCTCCTCGCTGCATTGTGGTGCGTATGGTAACGTAGGGCAACATGTACGTCAAGAACCCTGCGCAGGTTCGTTGTTGGGGATAAGGCCGCGCAGATAACCTTTCGAGGTTACTCACACAGCCGAGCCACCCGCCGACACACTTCAGGCCGTGGCGATGCGCCGCAGCTCGGTGGCCACAGCTGGTGGCAGTTCTTCCAGGGAGTGATATTCCAGAATGTCACGCGCGATCGCCGCCGCCCGCTCGACGACGCTCGGAGCGCCTGCGCGTTGCCATGCAGTGGGACTCGCATAGTCGAAACAACGTGGTCGCCATTGAATTTCGTACAGGTGCTTAGCAGTGTGAGGATGTCCGGCGAACTTGAGATCCTTTAGCCACGGATCCGTCAGCACATCCTCGGTGGCGTTGAGCGCCAGCGCTTCTTCCCCATCGTCGGGCGGGATCAGTGCAGCAAAGACATAGTCCAGGATCTCATTGTCAATGACCGCCTGGGCGAAGCTGGACACCATAAATTGTTCCATGGTGGATGTAGGGCCCTGGATGAGGCTGGCACCCGCACGCGCCAGCGCATACACCTGGGTGGCACGCTCGCAGGCTGCCTGGGGATCGGGCTGGTGCGCGTCGGCGCAGGTCTATGGCGCGATTTCAACCAGATCGATGCGATTCACAAGATCGAGCACATCACCCGCCCCATCCCGCGCCATGCAGCTATATACGAGCAACTACTGCCCGTGTTCATCAAGGCAGCACAGCATCAGGCCGAACTGGGCGACATGCTGGCCGCCCTGGAGCTGTGAACGTTGTGTTCTCGCTCTTACCGCCCCACGTGGGATGATGCTAGATTACCCACTCCCACACCCGCGAATCAGGGCACTTGATAGTGGTAGCCCCCTACTTCGGGGCACCCTGAATAGCTGTAGCCTCTATAGAAGTAGAGGCCTCCGGCATAGCGGTACACATCAACCCCTACCCCGCGGTAGGGTTCATGATAACAATAGTAGGGACCGCTATAGTAGCCTCCGCGTGTGCCACCGTAGTAACCTCCTGCCAAAGAGGGAATGGTGTAAGGGTAGGAGCCCGGGGTGAGATTCGGATAACGATAGGGCACGTTGGAGACATATTGGGGATAGCCATAGTACGGATATCCGTAGTAAGGATATGCGTAATACCCACCCCAATAGGGCCCCTGCGCCAATGCCAGGCTAGCCGTCAAAAGGGTGATCAGTATGGCCAGCCCCAGCGCGACACCAATCCGCTTTTTGTCCATTTTGCCTGCCTCCTTCTGGATCTCATGCAATGGTGCCCATGACAAACAGAATCCCCTCGCCAGAGTAAGACGGGTTCTATCATGATATATCATACCCCATGTTAGCCAGGATTCCATCCGTGCTGACAAGGAAAATACACCCATGCTGGTTCAGGATTCTCGTGGACAATCTCCAGGACTCCCCGGACGAACCGGGCTGTGCGCATCCGCAAAGCGGCGGATGTTCCACGCAGAACATGCAGAGACCGCAGACAATATGGAAATACCTCTGCGCCCCTCGGTAACCCCTCCGGTGGAAGATCCATATCCCGGATCCGCAATGCGAAAATTTATAATTCAGATAGTGCAACCGCAAAAACTCATGGCTAACACGGAGACATCTTGCGTGTTATTGGGGAGGGGGGATAAGCACTTCCCTTGTTGTGAGCAGGCTCTTTGAAATGTAGAATCAATGTCAAAGTGGCTGATGTCCCCCTATCTGGAAGAGGTCATGTCCCAATTTTTGGGCGGTGTGCGCCCAAATACACCGAAAATGTTATGGTAAAGCTATTGCACAAATTAAAATTATGATGTATAATAGGGGTGCTAGACATAAGAAGAGTCTAGCTTCAGCCGATTGAGAGGGCGCGGTCATTGTTCCTTGACATCACGACGGACATCCCCCTTCCCTCGTAGGAAAGGGGGCTTTTTGATTATACGACCTGATGCGCGCTTATCCGGTGTCATGGTTGACATATTCATGGAAAATTGGTATGGTAGAAGGTGTGCAGCGGAAAACTGCAACAAGCGGCGCGATGCTCCTTGCGCCGATCAGGCAGGCACACCGAGTGGTCAGCACTCCCAGTGAAGGAGGAACATAATGAAACGTATACTCACCTGGTTTGTGATAGTTTTGGCATTGCTGGCGAACACGCTGCCGGCAGCTGTGATGGCCTCACCACCCGCCCAGGATCCGGGTTGGTTTGCCGAGTATTTCGCCAACCACAGCCTGGCAGGCCCTCCCGTCCTCACCCGCTATGAGCCCAGCATCGACTATGTGTGGGGCACGGGTTCGCCCAGCGCAGCAGTGCCCATCGACCAGTTCTCCGTACGCTGGACGCGCACGATGAGCTTTAGTGCCGGCATTTACAATTTCTGCGCCACGGTGGACGACGGGGTACGCTTTTGGGTGGATGGCCAGCTGCTCATCGATCAATGGCGGGTGACGGGCGCACAGGTGACCTATTGTGCCAGCCCTTATCTGACGGCCGGCACTCACACCTTGCAGATGGCCTACTTCGAGGACACTGGCAATGCAATGGCCCGACTGGTGTGGACCGGCCCAATTGCACCGGTGCCATCGCCTGGACCGCCGGTGCCGTGGCCACCCTCGCCATCCGAAGCGTGGATCGGTGAATACTACGACGATATGATGTTGGGCGCCAGTGTCCCGCCAGCCAAAGCGCCCGTGATGGTGCGCATGGATCCCCAGATCAACTTCAACTGGGGCACCAGCTCGCCGGCCGTCGGGTTGCCTGCTTATGAGTACTCGGTACGCTGGACACGTGACATCAACTTCGCTGCGGGCACCTATAATTTCTGCGCCACCGTGGATGATGGTGTGCGCGTGTGGGTGGACGGCGTGCTCATCCTGGATGAGTGGCGCGAGCAAAGTGTACGGACATTTTGCGCAACGCGCTATATCACAGCAGGGCGCCACACCGTTCAAGTCGCTTATCTGCAAAAGCGCGGCGACGCGATCATCTCCTTCTCCTACAGCTCGGGCAGTGCTCCGCTACCAGTGCCACCCGTTCCGCCGGCACCCACGCCTGCACCTCCGTGGCCTTGGCCATATCCGACACCTGTGCCACCTCTGCCCACACCGGTGCCACCGCCCACTGCCGGCTGGTACGGTGAGTACTTCAATAACACCTTCTTGGGCGGCCCTCCCGTGCTGACACGTGTCGATGCAGAAATCAATTTCGATTGGGGCTGGGGGCCACCTGCTCCCGGCATGCCGGCAGACGATTTCTCCATCCGATGGACACGCGAGGTGTGGTTTGACAACGGTACCTACACCTTCTGCGCCCGCCATGACGACGGCGTGCGGCTGTACGTGGATGGCGCGCTGGTGATCGACTCGTGGTTCGAGCAGGCGGCGGCGGTGCATTGCGGAGTCAAAGCGCTTAACATTGGCACCCATCGCGTGCAGGTGGACTACTATGAGCGTTCCCAGTTCGCACTGATCGCTGTATGGTGGACCATAGGCGGTGCACCACCGCC
>JBMFPH010000203.1:0-5466 GCA_049969215.1 Anaerolineae bacterium
GCCGGGTTTGATATCCAACAAGGGATGCAACGGCTGTCTGCTCTTTATCATCAGCTGTTGGGCACAAGGACAGACAGATGCCCATAAAGTTAGATAGACCCATCAGAGTCCTCTACATCAACCACAGCAGCATCATCGGCGGCATCGAGGTCAACCTGCTCGATATCTTGCGTTTCAGCGCCGAGGGCGGTTTTAGACCGGTGGGGGTTGTGTTGCCCGGCGCTGGTCCGCTGGTCGCCAGGGTGCAACAGGTGGGCGTGCCGGTGTATTACGCCAGCTATCACGCCTTCCGCTGGCGCAATCCGCTGCACTATCTGCGCACGCTGGCGACGCTGGTGCACTGTGTGCTGCACACGCGCGCCGAGGTGATCCACCTGACCCACCACTGGCTGGCCGAGTTCGCCGTGCAGGCCGGGCGGCTGACGCGCCGTCCGGTGGTATGCGAGGTGCAGAACCTGTTGGATGCATACACCCTTGTGCAGTTTCGGTATTGGCTGGCACGTGCGGATGCAGTGGTGGCAGTATCCCAGGCAGTATACGACCGCTTGATCGGGGGTGAGGTGCCCATCTCCAAGATGTACCTCATTTCCCATGGTCTCCATTTGTCCACTATGACAAGGAAGCCTGTGGATGGGCATGTCTTGCGAGATCAGTTTGGTATCCCTCGCGAGTCACCCCTGGCCGGCGTGGTGGGGCGCCTGGTGCCGGAGAAAGGGGTTGAGGACTTCATCCAAGCTGCAGCACGCGTCGCCTCGCGACTGCCGGGGGCATACTTTGTGATCGTGGGCGAGGACGAATGCGCGGGAGCCTATCGAGCGCACCTGGTCGAGCAGGCGAAGGACTTGGGACTCGACAATCGGGTGATCTTCACCGGATTCCGCACGGATGTTCCGGACGTACTGCAGGATCTGGATGTGTTGGTGTTGCCGTCGCGCAGCAGCATGCCGGAGGGATTGCCGCTTGCTGTGCTCGAAGCACTGGCAGTGGGGCGTATCGTGGTGGCAACGCGCAACAGTGGTGTGCCGGAGGTTGTCCAAGATGGGGTGAACGGCTTTCTGGTAGACTGTGACGATGTGCCCGGTCTGGCAGCGGCGATGGAACGGGCGCTGAACCTTTCATCGGAGAAAAGGCGGCGTATGGAAGAAGCCGCTCGGGCGACGGTGGCAGATCGCACCATCGAGCGCCAGATGCGGGAACTGGGGCAGCTGTATCGGGAGCTCTGCCAGCGGCGCGGCAGCTATCCGCTGATGCAGGGAGAGACCAAACGCCAACGATGATCGACGTATTGCTGGTCAGCCCGCGTTTGCCTTCCACCCATCCGCGCTATGGAGGGGACAATGCCTACACCGATATGCTGCTGCAGCACCCACCGCCCGGTGTGCGCTATCATCACTACGAGGACCTCCTTGCCACCGGCCAGGTGCGCAAGCTGACATGGCTGTATCGCATTGGCCCACGGCTGGTGAAGTACGGCATACTGCCCCCCGACCTGTGGGCGGAGTACTTGGCCAGCGATTTTGTGCCAGATGTGTTGCATATCTACGGATTCTCCGCAGTGGTGCGGTTTCCCGAAAGCCCGACGTACCCTCCGGTGGTTCTGGGAATGAGTACAGGTAGCTACAGTGACCTGAAGTTCTATTTAGGATGGGAGGATGCACGGGTGCACCGAGCACGCCGGATGAAGCGCCTGTACTTGCGCCTGATCGATGCCCACGACTCGAGTCTGCGCCCTGAGAGGGCATGCCGTGTGCATATATGGTCCGAGTTCTCGCGGCGTATGCACCTGGAGGAAGGATACGTGCGGCCCGAGCAGATCGAAGTGCTCTATCCGGGGTTGCCGGCAAGCGATGGCAGGCCAAGAGAGAAAACCCCCTTTGATAAAGTGACTTTTCTGTTCATCGGGCGCGACTTCGTGCGCAAGAATGGGATGTTAGTCCTGAAGGCATTTCGGCAGGTGAGGGAACGCTGTTCGCGTGCGGAGTTGATCTTGGTGAGCCAGCTGCCTGACGGCCGCCAGCTGTCGGAAGAGGGTGTGGTGCATTACCCTTTCCTGACGCGTCGGGAGCTACAGGAGAGAATCTACCCGTATGCCGATGTTTTGGTGTTGCCAAGCCGGGCGGAGGGTTTCGGACTGGTGCTCTTGGAAGCCATGTCCTTTGGCATGCCGGTCATCGCGGTAAACGCCTGGGCGATGCCGGAAATTGTGCAGGATGGAGTAAACGGATATCTCATCCCACCCGGGTCGCTGGAGGCGTTGACCGCATGTATGGAGCGCATAGCCCAAGATCGAGAGCAGTTGCAGGTGCTTTCGCAAGGTGCACGCCGTGTTTTTCAAGAGCGTTTTGCGTTGCAATATCACAATGCAAGACTCAGGCAAATATATGAAGAAGCACTTTCCGCAGTGTGTTGTTGAGCAGTTATTGACTGATTTGATTGAATATGGGATCCATTATCCTTTGACATCGGAACAGCTCCGGAGCGAAGCTCGGCGTGTCACAGATGTCTTGGAGATGCTTTCCTCTCTCTCTCAAGTCCCGAGTTTTGGATATTGGAATGGGACCGGGAGTGGCAGCGCTTTCATTACGTGCGTTAAAGGATTGTCAGGTCTACGGCATCGAGCAGGTTGGACGGACATGGTTGAGAAACCCTCATTGGCGGGAGCGAGTGCTTTCGCAGGCTGATGTTAGGGTGATTGGCTCAGATGTGTTGTACAATCACCTGCCGTTCAGAGACGGAAGTTTCGATGCTGCGCTTTTGATGGAAGTGATTGAACACTTGCCGGTTTATCCTCTTCCATTGCTCCAGGAGATAAGACGTATCCTGAGGCCGGGCGGTGTTCTGGTGTTGACCACCCCGAATTTTGCCAGTGTCTACAATCTGGTGGGACTGGCAAGAGGCTGCGATGTGCAAGGATACGGTTGGTATAACAACCCCACCGATGATCCTATCTACTATGCCCATGTTTTTGAATACACTATCCCAGAATTGCGACGTCTATTGTGGGCAGCCGGCTTTACAGTTGACCGAATAGAGTATGCCGACTATGGAGTGAAATGTCCGTGGTATAAGCTTTACTGGAGGGTAGCTCTGCGAATGTTTCCGCACCTAAAACCCAGCATTTTAGTGACAGCCTATCGAGGTGTGGTAGAGTGAATCGTTCTCATACTGATTTACCTCCTTTCTGTCCCCCATCAGAAGAAAAGATCGCGATGGCAGGACATTGGGTGAGTAAGTTCAACCCCAGTCTATGGGATGCTCATATGCGTATATTGACTCACCTTCCACCACGGACAAAGGTCTTGGACATTGGGTGTAACACAGGAGAGTTAGGCGCTCAAATGAAAGCGCTCCGGGATTGCTATGTGGTAGGTGTGGAGAGAGAGTCCTACTATTACAGTCTGGCTGCTCAGCGACTCGATGTGGTGATCATTGCCGACGTAATGAACTTGCCTGAATCCTTGCCACCTGATGGCCAGTTCGACGTTGTGGTGGCCGCCGATGTGCTTGAACACTTTCCAAATCCATGGCGGGTGGCTCATCTGCTCAGTGGCTATTTGCGCGGGGGGGGGCGTATGATTATCTCGGTACCTAATGTGGCTAACTATGCTTTACGTCTCAGGTTACTTGCGGGACGTTTTGACTATAACTCCACCTCGATTCTGGCTCGGGGGCATCTGTGCTTTTTCACCTTGTCTTCCGCTCAGGATCTTCTTCGAGGGGCTGGGTTGACAATCGAGCGGGTTGACGTCTCGCCTGGCTTGTTTGTGCTGCCCCTGTACCATGCAACGATTGAGCGAGTGTTTGGCAGGTGGAAATGGTACAGACGCCTGGAGTATCTTATCACTTTGGCGTTCAAGAATCTCTTTGCCTTTCAGTTTATCGTTGTTGCGCGGAAAGATGGATAATCCGAAGCATATGTCAAGAGCACCGAGCGTTGGGGTCATCATCCTCAACTGGAACAACGCGCCGGACACGCTGGCATGCCTGGAATCGGTGTTGCATTCCGACTACCCGAACTTCCACGTCCTGGTGGTGGACAACGGCTCGACGGACGGCAGCTCCGAGGCGGTGCGCGCGGCTTATCCCACGGTGACGCTCATCGAGAACGGCGAGAACCTCGGCTATGCCGAGGGCAACAACGTGGGCATCCGCCATGCGCTGGCGGAAGGCGCTGACTACGTGCTGCTGCTCAACAACGATACGCTGGTGGCGCCGGACATGCTGAGGGAATTGATCGCGGTCGCCGAGACAGATGCGCGGGTGGGCATCGTCGGGCCGCTGATTTACTACTATGAGCCGGCCGATGTCCTTTGGAACGCTGGCAATGCGATCGACTGGCGCAATGGAAGTGTGGCGAATCTATATGGTGACAAGCCGGCCGTTGGAGTGGGAACGCAGCCCTATGCAGTGGACTACGTGAGCGGCTGCGCGCTGTGTATCCGGCGACAGGTGATCGAGCAGGTCGGCATATTGGACTCAAGGTTCTTTATATACTACGAAGAGACTGACTGGTGTGTGCGTGCCCGTCGCGCCGGATATCAGGTGTTGATGGTGCCCTGCGCGCGTATCTGGCACAAGGTATCCGGCACAATGGGCATCGCTTCGCCGCCTACCACCTACTATATGACGCGTAACCAGTTTCTCTTCTACGCGCGCCACACGCGCGGCCTGGCCCGCACGACCCTGCTGAGCCGTCTTCTGTTGCGTGAATTGCGCACCTTGGCAGCGCACAGTCTGAAACCATGCCATCACCATCTGCGACGCAGCCGGGATGCGCGCCTGCTGGCTTTGCGCGATGCGTTGTTGGGCCGCTGGGGCAAAATGGGCGCCGATGTGGCGCGGGTGTGTTATCCGAGAACGATATGAGAATTCTGCTCCTCTCCACCTGGTTTCCCTATCCGCCCGACAATGGCTCACGCATCCGCGCTTATAACCTGCTGAAGCTGTGCATAGAAAAGGTTGATAAAGCCAAACTTGATGATCATCTTAACTGAGTTGATGAACGTGTAAGTTGGATTCACTAGTTAGTATTGTGCTACCAACCTATAATCAGGCGCACTATCTCGGCCAGGCATTGGATGGTGTCTTCTGGCAGACTTATCGTCACTTCGAGCTGATCGTGGTGGACGATGGTTCCACCGATGGGACTGCGGCGGTTCTGGAAAAATACCGCGATCGACCCGAGATGCAGGTGATCAGCCAGACAAATCAGGGCTTGCCTCGCGCTTTGAATGTAGGTTTTGCGCACGCACGTGGAAAATATCTCACTTGGACCTCATCCGACAACATTATGCTGCCAGATATGTTGTCTGTTCTGGTTGAATCGCTAAGCCGAGACCAGTCGGTGGGGCTTGTTTATGCAGATTTCTATTTGATGGATGAGAATGGCAATGAACTAGGCTTATTCAAAACTGTCGAATATGATCCATATTTGTTGTTGCATATCAACCTGGTACATTGTTGCTT
>JBMFPH010000204.1:0-5464 GCA_049969215.1 Anaerolineae bacterium
AGCAGGGTGACCACTTCGCGCAATGCTGCGGCGTTGCGCAACAGGGTGGTAATGTCCTTGAAGAGGATGCCGGGCACCGGGAAATCCGGGACATCCCGAATGAGGCTTGCCAGGTCCATGGATGGTCATTTCCTCCCGTTCGGGTGATTCTGTTGCTCTGGCGGCAACGCGCCGATTATACCAAGGGCAAGAGCAACGGGCAAGTATCCGTGACCGCTGCAGTATAGAGATCATCTCCTCAACCCGCCGACAGAACTCCCTGGGTGAGGGGAGAAAATGGGATCACTTATATCATTGCTCCCTCACGGTCGCGGCTCGGATTGAAGCGCGGCGCGGATCAGGTTACAGGTCAGATGTGGTCATAGGTGCGCCACGTAGCCGCAGAAGCAGGGAACGAAGGGTGAGGGAAACACGACAACACCACTTCTTACCCAAGAACCCTCCCCATGAACGAGTGGGGAGCAGGGATGCTTATTGCGCCTGGAAGACCACCCAGTAGGAATAATGTCCCTGGCACAACAACCCACTGCAATGCTCTGCATCGGGACAATAGCCCGCCTCAACCAACCATTCCACGGGTATCTCCCACGTATTGGTGCTGAGCAGCGGGGTCTGCTCGCTGGTCACTGGTGTGCCGGCGGGGTTTTCAATCACCCTCAGGCGTGTGCCGCTATTATACAAGGCGATTTCAGCTGTCTTGATGCCATAATTGAAGAAGGGCTCGTTTTTGTCACCGCTAGTCACGCGGAAGTTGTTCACCGGTGGGTCGCCGATCACCGGCCCAAAGAGCGGGTTGCCGGTGCGATCAATTACCGACAGAAAAACATGGTGATTGCCCAAGCAGCCACCATTTTCGGCGATGCTTAGCATACGCATTGTAGCCAAGCGAAAGTTATCGGTAGTCGGAGTGGGGAGGTCCGTTGGGTTAGGTGTGGGAGAAGTGACCGGCTCGGGCATGGGTGTCGGGGTAGGCGGAGGCGACTGTGAAATCACCGGCAGGAAGATACTGTAGCGCGCGGGATCGCCCCCCTCCGTCACATGCACCTGGCGTTCCGCCCACACACTTGGCAGCGCTGGAATGGTCGGATCGCCGCTCGGCTTGCGCTGTTGCCAGGCGCGCACACGCAGCGCATACGTGGCATGAGCATCCAGCTGCAGCGTGGTGCCCTGCGCCTGGCCGCCGGGTTGGTCGACCCGTTGGATCGTTTGCCAGTCGCTTCCCTCCACCCGCCATTGCACATCATAGCCCCACAAGGACCAATAATCTGGATCAGGCAATACAGCGTTCCAGCTCACCCAGAGCGCACCTGGGGGTGCCTGATCTGGCATATTTACCGTGACTACGGGTGCTTTCTCAAAGTAGAAGCTGTCCAGGTAACCTGTGTTGAGATATTGCACGCCCACGTTGTCGCCGCGGTTATCCACCTGGATAAACAAGGTGGCTCGATCTGCTTGAGCGGTAACCGCCAGTGTCGGGCTGAGCCATTCGTTGTCGCGCCCGTCCCATCCGCTCCACACCACACGCTCTGCCAACGGGTCGCTTCCACCGGTAGGGTCGACACCAATGCGTTTGTAAATCTTGGAGTGGTCAACTTCCCCACCGGGCCCTTTCCAAAAGGTGACCATCTTGCCTCCGAAGACGTAATCGACACCACTCTCAACCGTTACGGTTTGCGAGAAGACGAAAGAGAAAGGATACTGTGACGCGAAAGCTTGTGCCTTGCCCCCTTCGAGGTGATAGTTGAGATAGGGTACGCCGTAGACGGACTGAAGGAATTGGCCAAAAGTGTCGCTGTCCATAAAGTGTAGCCGGTCGGCACCACTCAGCACACGCACCGTCCAGCCGCGTCCCTGTCTTTCAGGGAATTCGCGCCAGAACTGTGCCTGGCCGTTCTTATAGTAGGGATCAAAGAGCTCGAAATCGCCATTGAAGGACAGGTTGACTGCCAGGACGGCCAGCGGCCATGCTGACAGGGTCATCAGCGCAAACACTGCAAATAGCGCAATGCGAAGCAGGTGGCATCGCGAGTGGTACATCGCGCAGCTCCCCGGGACAAACTGCACACCGAGCACAGGATGTCGGTTTCTCACCCTTCATCTTAGCACCGGAATGGTCTGCACCCAACGGGGAAAATGCCGAAAGGGGCCTCCCCAGCAACACGGGGCTATTTGTGCGTGTTGACCGCGAGGCGTACCTGCTGAGCCGAGCGATATGGAGAAGAGCGCGCTAAAACCGGTCGCACCAGAATCGCCAGACGTCACCTGGTAGCCCTAAGAAGATTGTGTCTCTCTTCACCGAGCCTCCGCAACCAATTGCCTCGTAACGATACTCCCCCACAACCACCCTAATGGAGTGATCGCCGGTCGTTAGTTTGAACGTATATTCCGCTGGGCCGCTCAGTTTCAGAATCAGAGAGCCACCTGTGTCATTCCGCACGGTAATGTTGATCTGGGGACGTGTGTCGGATGTTGGCGTGGGAGCAGACACGATGATGCGCACGAACGCCTGATCCCCAAACCGCTGGCCGCCAGCTGTTTGCAGCTGCCAGTTGCCTTGGTACGTGCCCGGTGCGTCCGGCGCGCGCATGGGCACGCTAATGTCCACCGTACTACCGGGGGCAGCGGGTTGCACCTCCACGCTGGCAGGTGCATCCATGCGCGTTCCGGAGACAAACACCCAGTGAGTTCCAGGCGGCCAGGGGGCACAGCCGCTCGAACGCATGCGCCACACTTTAGTGAAGGGGGTGCCAGGCTGCAATACCGAATCGTCCGGCACGGTGACATCGGCCACGAAGGAGGCATCCGGCAGACACGGTGTTGGTGTGTGCGTAGCTGTGGGCGTCTTGGTCGGTGTCGGCGTCCAGGTGGGTGTTGTTGTAGCTGTCTCGGTGGCTACAGGGGTGAAACTGGGTGTAGGGATTGGGATCTCTGTGACCGTTGGCGTCGGTGTGGGCGTAGCTGGCATCGATGGGATGAAAGCTAACAACCGACGTGCCAGGTTGATGGGACGTATCCGGGTGAGACCCGGGGCATCGCCGACCTCGACCCTCTCGCCGACCAGGCCGACTATGGCGCTATCTTGGCCAATGACAACGCCCCCCAGACTTCCAGGACCGGCAGCAGCGTCTGTCCATATCCAGGCACGAGCTTGACCCTCTCCCGCTTCGAACGCGGTCACCATCCCCTCGCTCATCGAAGCAGGGACTTGCATCATTTGCTCGAGATCCTGAGCAGATGGCTGTGCATAGTCACAAATGGTGATCGGATCAAGCAACCGGACAATGTCCGAATCACCAATCTCGAGACTCACCAACGACAACGGCTGTACCGCAGAGCTGCCCCACTCCTTTGTCAACCGCAGCAGGGCAATCTCCAGTCGCTCATCCCAGGCTGTCATCTCCGCCTGGTACCAAACCTCCGGAACTATGTCACCCCGCGCACCTACGATCCCCACGTAGAGGGCATCGGCATCCCTGAGCAGCTGATAGCTGGTAAGGACATATCCACGAGGATCTACTATACCTCCCGCGCCTGTGCGAACCTGGTCGTCCTTCGTGGTGAGAACCCGTACGCAGGCACGTCGAAGCCGCTCTTCGCGGCCAAGCGCTGGCGTGGGTGTCGCAGTGGGCGCCTCCGTGGCAGTGGGAGTAGGCACAAGTGTGGGCGTCTCAGAAGGTGTGGGCGAGGGAGTAGACGTCTCGGTTGGAGTAGCTGAGGGGATGGGTGTCTCGGTGGGGGTCGGTGAAGGCGTGAGCGGCGGTGGAATCCTAGCTAAGAGGTTCCGCGCCAAGTTGACCGGACGCACCAGAGCGATGCCTAACCCCTCCTTTGGGCCCACTGAGGCAGAAGGGATGCCGATCATCCGTCCGTCCTGATCTGTGGCCAATCCCCCCGAGTTCCCGGGACCGATCAATGCATCAGAGCGCATCCAGGCACGCTGGATGTCCCCTTGCGGTTCGAACCCAGACACCATCCCTCGGGTCACCGTGATCGTGATGATCCGTTTCAGTTCTTCCAGCGAGCGTACCCGTTGCCACACCCATGAGTAACCCCAAATAATCACGGGGTCCTGGAGTTGCACTGTATCCGAGTCGCCAATCTCAACACTCGCCAGATCCACAGGTCCCGGCAACGGGTTGCCCCGCTCATCCTTGGTGATATACAACAAGGCCAGATCCAACTCTTCATCTGTCGAGATCACCTCAGCCTGGTACCAAGACTCGGGCGGGGCATCTTGGCGCACGCCGTTGACACCAATGTAAAACGTATCAGCTCCCTTGATCACGTGAAAGTTGGTCAACACGTATCCTCGTGCATCCACGATACTGCCCGACCCCATGCCGGTGAGCTGCCTTGACCTTCCAACCACGATGAGCACACACGCACGACGATTGACCTCCTCCCTGGTGGATAGCACCATGGGGGTCAGCTGGGCCAGCTCAGATAGTGCATGTGCCGGTGCCTTGCAAGCGAGGATAAACGCGATGATGCCACATATCAAAATGCTAAAAGCATATCCCGCAAGTTTCATGCCACTTCCTCACACATGTCCCTCTTAGCCGAAAGATATCGTGCTCGCGGTAGCTCATGGCAGATTGCCACTGATGGACAATTGGGGCAATGTTTCAGTCCCGTACACAACGTACTACCCGTGTGACTGTACCCACCGGAAAAGTGACTTGGCCGCTGGAGCTGCCACATTGCGCCGTACTGACCGCGACGCGGTAGGTGCCCGGCACGAACGGCGCGCCACACTGCATCCGGTTCCCGGCAGGAATATTGGTGCAGCGTGCCAGCGTGGAGCCGCCGCTGTAGACACGATACTCGTACACTACCATGCTGGACCGGTTTTCCACGTACAGGGTTGTCAAGGCCACGGTTGGATCGCGCCTAACGACAGGGAGGTATGCCTTGCCGGAAGCCGGCCTTTCCACAATAACGCGCACATCATCCAGGAAGGGACCCTGTCCCACAACTGTAGTGGCGTTGCTGCGGAAAATGAAGGCCAGCCATACCTGAGACCTGCCCCGTAGGTCCCCCAGCGTAGGCACAAGGTTCAGATAGAAGCGTCCCAGGTTGTGACCATTGTAGTAAGGGCCGCTCTGTCGGTTGCCTGAGGTTGCATAGCCGTAAAAATTGTCGCCGTCCACTGATGCCAACCAGGCAAATACATCGTTGCTCGGCTCACTATTGCTGCGGAAATAGAAGTCTACCCAAGCTTCGCTGGTGCCACTCAAGTTGAAGGGACCATAGAGCGCCCATGATTGAGTACCGTCGGGATAAGTGGCACCAGTGCACGGGTTGCGGCTATTGGCGCCGCCGGCGGCCGGCCACAGTGCCCATCCGTCGGAGTGGGCATAGCAATTGACCCGCTGCCACCAATACTCGCCGTTCGCTGTTCCATCATTTATCAAACACATACCAATTCGGATACGTCGAGGTCGGGTCGTCGAAGCTCTCATCC
>JBMFPH010000205.1:0-5458 GCA_049969215.1 Anaerolineae bacterium
GGCGGAGAACACGGCAACGCCTTTGCCCGTTGTGCAGGCCACGCTGGTAGCAACGGCAACTCCGCTTCCGCTGCCCACAACGATACAACCCACCGTCCCGCCATCCACTGCGGCAGCGCCGCCAACTATCGCAGCACCACCTTCGCTCAGCGCATCCCCCCAGCCGCCAAAGCCGTCGCCAGGATGTACGCCGCCCTCTTGCCAGCCGGGAGAGGTGTACTACTGCCCGCAGTCGTGTCCTGGGGGATGCGGCCTGCAATGTGCTACACCCAGTCCCACTCCTACGCGCCCGACCTTCACCCCCACGAACATCGAGGTGCATGCTCTGCTGAAGCCTATCTGGGAAAAGCCCGAGGTTAAAGAAGCTTTAGGCTATGCCAGCAGCGTTGCCAGCGACAATCGCCAGTATGCACGTCAATATTTCGAAAGAGGTTATATGTATTGGTGGAACCGACCGGAAGGACACGGCTTAATCTGGGTGGTGCAGATGCCGGACGGAAGCGCCATGAGTGGGTTTGGCTGGATCGGGCCGTTTGAGGACACCTGGGATGGAAAGGAACGTTTCTCGTGCGAGGCGGCACGCCAGACCAAATATGGCCCGCATTCCGGCTTCGGCAAGCTATGGTGTGATCATCCCGAGATCGCCCAGACAATCGGGGCGCCACGTGAACCGGAGCGTGGCACCGGTGAGTCAAGTGACTACGGGATCGTGCAGTTTTTCCAGGGTGGAACTATGCTCTATAGCCCGTTGGATCGCGAAGTGTGGGTGTTGGTGAACGGGGGCACCTGGCAGCGCTATTATCGCTGACCAGGATCGGTGTCGAGCAAGCTGGAACGTTCTGTATGAAAAGGGCATCCCGTAAATGAGTAAGGGGTGCCCTTTTAACTGTGCGCCGGGTTGCGATCAGCTCAATGCTTCAGCCGACGCGCGATCAGGCGGTTGAGGCCGCGTACTTGTAATGCGGAGTTGTTGCGCTGCAATGAAGCTTGGAAAGCCAACTCCATAGTCGTGGGGGGCTTCGCTTCTTCGATCTCCTCCTTAGCAGCCGGTTCAGGGGGAGGCGGCGGTGCGATCTTGAAAAACTCCTTGGTGCTCAAGTGCACCTTGCGCGACTTGCGGTCAACCTGGAGGACGCGCGCTTCGATGCGATCCCCTATGGAGACAACCTCTTCCGGTGAATTGACAAACCCGTCCACCAGTTCGGATATATGGATCAAGCCCTCCCGTTCGGCGCCAATGTCCACAAAAACGCCATAAGGTTCGATGCGCGTGACGACACCCTGCACAATCACATCAGGCTGAATATCTTTCAAGTGTAAGGTGACCGGTCGGATCATTGTGAGGCTGATGCGGCCACGTTTCTTATCCACCTTCTTGATCCAAACCTGTACCTCGTCGCCCACCTGTACCACATCGGTGACCTTGCTCACACGACGGCGCGCCAGCTGCGAGATATGCACCAATCCTTGCGGCCCGACACCCAAGTCCACAAACGCGCCGAAGTCGGTGACACTTTTGACGCGCCCCGTCACCTGCATACCAGGTTCCAAGTCTGCAATGGAGAGAGGCGCACCCGCCGGTCGTGGCGAAGGGGCAGCGATCTCTGCAAGCGGCTCAGCAGGGAGTGCTGTCGCTTCTTCAGTCACCATATCCCAAGGCTCTTGTTCCATGTTAACAAGTCCCTCCTGATCCCACACGTACGATATTTCATTTTACCATCACTGACGTCTGAGAGCAAAAAAACTAACGCAGCATCTGCAAGTTGTATAGTGGAGGTAGACGGCCTGATGCAGGGCAACGCTTCTCTATTGCATGCGGCCCAGTCCGAAACTGAGGCGCAATTTGACGATGGCCCACGTGTACTGGATAAAAGTGGCGAGGAACTGCGTTTTGCTGTGTCCTCGTTGTCGCAGGCGATAGAAGACAGGGATTTCCAGCATGCGCCAGCCACGCCGCCAGCCCACCATCAACAGGCGGATAAAGTAATCGCCATACCCATAGAAGATGCGATCCAAATCCAGCTCGAACAGACGGCTGCGATAGATAGCAAAAAATCCGCTCAGGTTGTCCCACACCCGCGTGCCGAACATAAAACGCAAGACCAGATTGTAAATGAAGCTGAAGACGTAACGGACACGATCCTCCATTCCTCCGCGCATCACGAAACGTGAGCCGATCACCACATCGTAGTATTCCAAAAATTTGATCAGCTGGGGGATCATAGCGGGATCATGGTTGAAATCGGTGTCCATGAAGACCAAGACCTCACCACTACTCTGTTCAGCGGCATAGCGCAACGCAGTGGCAAGACCGCGCTCGTGCTGACGCACAAATAATTTCACACGGGGGTCGTTGCCGAAAGCTTCACGTACTGCGTCGGCGGTGCCGTCTGGACTGTTGTCGTCCACAATGATCACTTCGTAGTTAAAGCCCTGCTCTCCGAGATGCTGATGGATTGCCCGCACCAGCTCGACAATATTGTCGCACTCATTATAGGTGGGCAACAAGATAGAAGCCATCGCTTTGGGCGGGGGATGCTGATTATTACCGGGTGGTTGCATCGTTCACATATAACGTGCCAGATCGAAGATGGTACCGTAGCGTCCTCCACGCTCGCGGAAACGACGCTGATCCTTACGCCCCGGCCATGAATGATAGCTGGCCCCGTGCTCATTCTGAGGAATGCGTGGTGGATTGCCTGTCTCAATGAGAGCAAGCCCCCGCTCGAGCATCTGCGCTCCGATCACGGCACTGCGATAGGCTAATGATGTGATCGTATCATCCGGCTGCACGGGGATGACCTCTTGTAACAGGATGGGACCAGTGTCGAACGTCTCATCCACCCAGTGTAACGTCACCCCTGTCTCGCGTTCGCCATTGGCAAGCACCCAAAAATAGGGGAACAATCCCCGATTGCGCGGCAGCAACGCCGGATGGATGTTCAGGCACCCCAGCCGAGGCAATGCGATCACCTCTCGTTTGATTAACTGGTTCAGGTAGATGGATATGATTAAATCGGGTTGCCAGGCGCGCAATACAGCCAGCGTCCGTGGTGCGTTGACATCGCGTGAGCCGATCACGGGGATGCCGTAGCGCGCTTCGATTTCACGCAATCCCGGCACGCGCGGGGTCCTCCCAATGAGGCGAAAGGCATATCCCATCGCACGCGTCTGAAACAGTTCCAGGGCTTTGCGTCCCACAAAGCGCCAGCCAGTGCGACGCAGCAAATACCACAATGCGCCGGGCAGCGAGCGTCCGTATATCAGACAGTCGGAACGCACGATTCCTACCACCTGACCTGGCCGCGCTTGGATGAGGTGGTGAGTCATCAGATTAGCGTACAAGCTCTCATAAGTCAGAATGACGGTGCGCACTGGTGACCGACTCGTTTCACCTGTGTAGTAAGGGATAGGATACCTTGATGTGCTCTAAAGCTCAACGACGAGCCAGCTCGATGATTGCATCACATACGGCGTCTACCTCTGCTGATGTGAGCGCCGAACCGGAGGGCAGATTGATGCCTTTGCGGGCAATTTCCTCCGCCACCGGCAGAGATTGCCCGCGATTGTACATGGGCAACCGGTGCAGCGGATAGAAAACTGGCCTGGTCTCGATGCCGTGCTCGCGTAGATACGCCATCAACGCATCACGCGACACTCCGAAGCGGTCCTCAATCAGAATAGTGTACATCCAGTACACATTCGTCGCCCATTCAGCACATGGTGGAAGGGTGATGCCCGGCACATCCCTTAATCTCTGATTATAGTGATGGGCGTTGCGCAAACGTACCGCGATGAACTCTTCAATCCTTTCCAGCTGTGCCACACCCAATGCCGCTTGCAGATTGGTCATCCGATAATTATAACCGATCTCGGCATGCCAGTAGGGATTTTCGCGTGCTTTCGCCTGATTTTCCAGGAAGTAGCAGCGCTCAATCAGAGAAGCGTCATTGCTGACGACCATGCCACCTTCGCCGGTGGTGATGATCTTGTTGCCGTAGAAGCTAAATACGGCCACATCACCTAAGGAACCGGTGCGGCAACCTTTGTAACGTGCTCCGTGTGCCTCGGCGGCATCCTCGATCAAGATCAGTCCGTGCTCATCTGCCAACGCGCGCAGGGCATCCATGTCGGCCGGATGGCCATAGAGATGCACGGCGATGATCGCGCGGGTGTGGGGGGTAATGGCGCGTGCCACAGCCTGAGGATCGATAGTCCAGGTAAAAGGATCCGAGTCCACAAAGACAGGTGAGGCACCCGTATACGCCACCGCGTTTCCCGTGGCGACGAAGGTCAGGGTGGGGACGATTACCTCATCACCCTTGCCGATGCCTAGTGCTGCCAGCACTAGGTGGAGCGCCACAGTGCCATTGTGGGTAGCGACGCCATAGCGCACCCCACAATACGCGGCGAATTCACGCTCGAAACGCCGCACATACTCACCCAATGAGGATACCCATCCGCTGCGGACACAATCGGTTACATATTCGAGCTCTTTTTCGCCCAGCACCGGAGCTGCGACAGGGATCATAGCGGCTTACCTACCCGCCTGGCGTATGGCTGGGGTGCCACGAAGTAGGCACGACACGCTTCGTCAATAATTTCGGGCGTTAGCTGATAAGGAACACCCGCATAATCACATAAGCCCACCACGATGCGCAGGATATCGCGTGGGTGCACCGCCTGCAACGCGCGCCCCGGTTTGTAATACCATTCCTGTAGGAGATGTAGGAAAGATGCGCGGTCGAAGGGGATTTTGAGCTGGCGACACATGGCAACAAATAGCTGGTAGTACATCTTCTCGTCGGGACTCGGCACTTCCACTTTGATCTGAATGCGGCGCAAGAAGGCATCGTCCACCAGCTCCGTGGGATCCAGGTTGGTGCTGAAAACGATCAGCTGTTTGAAGGGCACCTGGAACGTCTGCCCCGTGCGCAATCGAAATGTGTCGATGTGGGTCTCCAATGGCACAATCCAACGATTTAATAGATCGATAGGACGCATCTGCTGGCGTCCGAAGTCGTCGATCAGAAACATTCCGCCGTTTGCCTTCATTTGCAAAGGCGCTTCATAAAAACCTGAGATAGGGTCATAACGCAGGTCCAGACTATCCAGCTTCAGCTCGCCGCCCACCATCACGCTTGGCCTGCGATACTGGCTCCAACGTGGATCTACATTGAGCATTGGCTGTTCTGTGGGCACCTCACGGTGGATCAGCGCGTCGTACACTTGAATGATCTGGCTGCTCACCGTCACAGCATATGGCAGCCAGATCGGGTCGCTGCCGGAGACCAGCTCGGCGATTGCCTGTGCGATGGTGGTCTTACCATTACCAGGGGGTCCGTATAGGAAAAGCGAGGTGCCGGCATTGATCGCCGGACCGATCTGGCGGTCAAACCCCTCTGGCAGCACCAAATGACTGAGTGCTTCCTTGACCTGAGCCGGGGTGACCAACGAG
>JBMFPH010000206.1:0-5456 GCA_049969215.1 Anaerolineae bacterium
ATAGGGGGTGGCCAGCATCGTCACGATCCAGATGGCCTCGGTGTCCGGGTTAGCTTGCAGATAACTGCGCCAGGTGTCGGCAATCTTGGCCGGCTCCTCCGTCAGGGCAACCTTCTCGACCGTCACCCCCTTGGGCTGGAGCGTATCAATTAACCCCTGGCAGCGCATTTCGGCGCCCACATGTCCCACATGGCCAATGCCACAGGCAACGCGCTTGGGCATATTGGGCTCGAACTCCTTCAGAATGCGCTCGGCCATCTGGACACCGGTCTTGTACTCATCCCCGCCTACATAGGTCAGATACGGGATTTTCTCCGGCGCCGGTCGCGGGTCTGCAATGTTGGAAGCGATCACCGGAATACCGGCATTAATCGCCTCGCGAAGAGGGGCATCCAACGCAGCAGGATCGGTAATGGGAACGATCAACCCGTCAGGTTTCGCTGCGATGGCAGTCTGCAGCATATTCACCTGCTGCTCCACGGAGAACTGCTCAGGTGCTACATAGTTGACCTTGACGGGGAACAGCTTGGAAGCATCCTCGATGGACTGGGTCAACCATTTCATGTTGGGGTCAGCGGGCCCAATGTGCGACACGAAGTAGAAGGTGTACTTTGGCTCCTGAGCGGTCGTCGTCGCCGGCACGCCGGCGCTGACCACCAACATAGCCATCAAAAGTCCAACCGCAACCAAAAGCGATATGGAACGGTGCATGCCTCTCATAGCTTGTTCCTCCTTTTCATCCTTGTGCTACACAAGATGACCAATAACGGTGGTAAGAGTTTCTAATAGAGAGATTTTCCTGCACTGTTCACGTCATAGGCACCTCCTTGTCCCCCGAATAACATTTCTTTCAGCCCCGATGCTGTTCAATGCGTTGCGGAAGAGGGGCTATTAATGGAGAATTGTGCACGTCTGATGGGCCTCATCCGCAATGCCATAGCCCCCCACTCTCCATTTATGACCGCCTTCTGAGGGGGCATGGCTCGGATTGCACACGTGTACATAAACCACTATAGTACAAAAGCGCCGTGGTGTCAAGAGGTTTTTCAGGAGATTTGTATTCCAGACCTTTTGATGCTAAGATTTCGACATACTCATCACTCATAATCGACAAATGAGGAACACAGTGGCAACTATCCGTAATTTCGCCGGACGGCACCCTCAGATTATCGCCTGGATTGCCCTGGCAATCGGAATGGTGATCATCTTGATCTGGTCGGCCAAGGATGTGGGATTCACCCCCACCCAATGGGCGGCGCTCATCGTGACCACCATCTTGTTGGCTGGTGCGTGCGTGTGGATCATCGGTTGGGGCGACGAAGAGGATCAGGACACCACCCCATCGTCCACTTCTGAAGAAACCACACCACCCAACAAGGCATCCTAACCTTTACCGCGCCACGACCCCTTCGCCGAGCTGCAGCCCTGAGGGAGCGGTCTGGGCCACTTGCTGACGCGCACGGCTCGGTTTAACCCATCCCCGTCACGGCCATTTACCCGAGCCGCGACCGCCTGGGAGCGGATACCTTGCCACTGGAGAGACCGCCGAGCGTTTAGGGGCGCAACGCACTGCGCTGTAGCCTCCCACAGGTTTGGAACCTGCGGGAGGTTGAAATGCCCCCACCCTCGCCGCAAAAAGCACTTCCTATAAAGCCCTTTTTCTCCGCAAAGTGATACTGGACATCCACCCAGCCTCAGCTTTACCATTGCGAGGAACGAGCGTAGTCCAGCTCGATAGGGTGTGCTTCTGCCTTATGGTTTTGAGGGTACAGGAGTAAAAACGGTGCAGGACATGTTCGCACGCCTGAGTGAAGAGCGCATTGCGCACGAAGCGCCTCTGGCGGCGCGCATGCGACCGCGCACGCTCGACGAGTTCGTCGGTCAGGAGCACATCGTGGGACCGGGGCGGCTGCTCCGCCGCGCCATCCAGGCGGATCAGCTCTCATCGCTGATCTTCTACGGACCGCCCGGCACCGGCAAGACCACCCTGGCCCGCATCATCGCCAACACCACGCGCGCCCACTTCATCACCATCAACGCCGTCTTGGCGGGCGTTTCCGACATCCGCGACGCGATTCGAGTGGCACAAGAGCGGCGCGGCATGTACAACCAGCGCACCATTCTGTTTGTGGATGAGGTGCACCGTTTTAACAAAGCACAACAGGATGCCCTGCTGCCCCATGTCGAAAACGGCACCATTATCCTGATCGGCGCCACCACCGAGAACCCCTACTTTGAGGTGATCAAACCGCTGGTCAGCCGTTCGCGCATCTTCGAGCTGAAGCCGCTCTCGCCGGATGCGCTGCGTCGCGTCGCTATGCAAGCTCTGACCGACCCCGAACGCGGTTACGGCAAGCTTGCCGTGCGCGTGGATGAGGACGCGCTCGAACACCTGATCAACGTGGCCAATGGTGACGCGCGCGCTCTGCTGAACGCATTGGAGCTCGCCGTGGAGACCACGCCACCGGGACCGGATGGGGTCATCCACGTCGATCTGAACGTGGCCGAGGAATCGATCCAACGACGCGCGGTGCTGTACGATCGCGATGGCGATGCCCATTTCGACACCATCAGCGCCTTCATCAAGAGCTTGCGCGGCTCGGATCCCGACGCAGCACTGTACTGGATGGCGCGTATGCTCTACGCTGGCGAAGACCCGCGCTTCATCCTGCGGCGTATGCTCATCTTTGCCGGCGAGGATGTCGGCATGGCCGACCCGCACGCCATCCAGGTGGTCGCTGCATGCGCGCAGGCGTTCGATTACGTGGGGCTTCCCGAAGGGCGCTTTCACCTCGCCCTGGCATGCCTCTATCTGGCCACCGCACCCAAGAGCAACAGCGCCTTTGCCCTGTGGGATGCCATCAGTGTGGTCGAACAGGAGCGCGAAGGAGAAGTGCCCGCTCACCTTAAGGACGCCAGTCGCGATGCCGAAGACCTGGGCCATGGCGCCGGTTATCTCTACCCCCACGCCTACCGCGACCACTGGGTGGCACAGCAGTACCTGCCGGATAACCTGGTGGGCCGGGTGTTCTATCAGCCCACCGACCAGGGCTATGAAAACCTTATCCGCGAACAGGTGGCACAGCGCCGTGAAGCACAACTGGCTGCAATGTTGGAAGATGACCTGGCAATGATTGCCTCGCGGGTGGTCTATGAAACCGCCCATGGGACGGGCACACGCCGGGGAGACGCCTGGCTGCAACGCACCCTGAGCAACGTCGGGGAGCACCTGGCCGCGCTGCGCGAGCGCGTGATGGCCGCCGCGCAGGTCGAGCGCCATAGCCTGGTGCTCGACCTCAACGCCGGCAGCGGATTGCTCACATGGGAAGCCGTGCGACGGACGCCGGCGGGCGGCGTGTGGGCACTGGCAAGAGATGAGCACACTGCCCATGCGCTGCGCCAACAGGCCGCCAATCTGGATGCGATGGCACGGCCGGTGATCCTGTGCGGCGCGCTCACCGAGCTGCCGACGCTGATCGCTCAAGAGTGGCGACGACTCGCTGCGGCGGAAACCCCTTCGCATGAGAAGGTCTCCTTCGATGTGATCGTCGGGCGCAATGTCCTGGTCCAGCTGGCGGACAAAGCGGCTGCGGTCAGGATGCTCGCCACACTCTTGGCACCTGGTGGGCGGGTTGCGCTGGCGGAGACAGTGCCGCGCCACGGGCAGCGCCTCTATCGGTTGTTCCAAAGCACGGAAATGGATGCAGCGTTGTACCAGCGATGGGTCGCTGCCGAAGAAGCCATGTACAACGAGCCTGACGATCCCATGGTGAACTGGGACGCTAACGACCTGGCCGACATTTTTCGTGCCGCAGGTTTCGCAGATGTGCACGTGGAAACGCAAACCTACACAATCCAACAGCAAATCCACGCCGCATTGCTGGCACGCTGGTTTGCCGAGCAAGGGAAAGACAGACGCCCCAGCTACGCCCAGCGCTTGCGCCGATATCTCTCAGCAGAGGAGCTCGCACAGCTGCGCACCTTCTTGGAACAGCTGCGCGGTCAGATGGTCGATTGGCAGACCCGTGTCGCCTACCTGGTGGCCCGCTCGCCGCGATCTTAAACTCGGAATCGGGCGGAGACTCGACTCGAAAGGAGATCAGCTGTGATCCTATTGCGCATCTTTTGGAACCCACGCGAACGCCGCCTGCGCGCGCCATGGCGATTGCTGGGCCAGCTGGTCATATTTGCGCTGCTGGCGATACTGCTGACCGTGCTCATGGCGCTCGTGGCCGGTTTGATGTCTCCCGCTTCGGAAGGATCTCTGCCCGATACGGGGTTGTTCTCCCCGTCCTTGATGTTAACCAGCACGTTGATCACGACGGTAGCGGCATTGGCCAGCGTGTGGATCGCGGGGCGGTTGCTGGACCGGCGTCCGTTCGCCGCGTTTGGCTTTCACCTCAACCGCAGGTGGTGGCAAGATCTTGCCTTCGGACTGGCTCTGGGTGCACTCCTGATGACCGGAGTGTTTTTGGCTGAATGGGCGGCGGGCTGGATCACCATTAGTGCCCTCTTTTATGTCGACTCTCCAGATGAACCCTTCGCTATTGCCTTCCTTACGCCGTTGGTGCTGTTCGTCTGCGTCGGCATCTATGAGGAGACCCTCTCGCGCGGTTACCTGCTGCGCAATTTGAGCGAGGGTTTCCATCTCCCTTGGGTAGGACGGCGCACTGCCATCGTGGCTGCCTGGCTGATCTCTTCAATCATTTTTGGCGCCCTGCACGCTGTCAATCCCAACGCCAGTCTGGTGAGCACCCTCAATCTGATCGTCGCGGGGCTTTTCCTCGGCCTGGGCTATGTCCTGACCGGCGAGCTCGCCATACCGATCGGGCTGCACATCACCTGGAATCTCTTCCAGGGCAATGTCTATGGCTTTCCGGTGAGTGGGGTGGCGTTTAACCAAACTACCGTCATCGCCATCGTGCAAGGCGGGCCAGACTGGGTGACGGGGGGCGCCTTCGGCCCGGAAGCAGGGCTCATAGGGCTGCTGGCCACGGCGGTGGGCGGCGCGGTGACCGTCGCCTGGGTGCGCCGCCGCCAGGGAACGCTGGCATTCGACCCGTCACTAGCCCAGGCGCCTCACAGGGACGTCTTGCCGGGGTAAATTTTCGGGCGCGACGCGGCGCGCTTTGCGGTTAAAAACCCCAGCCCCACCCCAGCCTTCCCCCACACGGGAAGAGGGAGGTTAGGGGGTGAGGGCCCACCTACCGCTTGCCCACGCGCACGGCGCCGGTTGGATGGGTCAACGATGCGACCGTGCCGCGAGCGCCAGCGAGCGGTCATTCCCCCACCGCGGCGAGCAGGATTTTGAGTGCACCCGGCCGCGCAGCATGGGCAAATGCCGCCAACGCCGCATCGAGCGGGTAGATGTGCTCGACCAGCGCAGCTACCTCGACCAACTTTTGTTCCAGCATGCGCAGCGCCGCTGCAAATGGGCCGCAGCGCGAACCGATCAC
>JBMFPH010000207.1:0-5417 GCA_049969215.1 Anaerolineae bacterium
TCTGCTCCTATCTGCTCGACCGCTTCACGAATATTGGCTGCCGGGCCCACCTCACCGGCGTGGATGGTAATATGAAGCCCTTGTGACTTCGCCCATCGGAAAACTTCGGTAAACGGTGTTGCTGGATAGGTTAACTCATCTCCCGCCAGGTCGAGTCCCACCACGCCTTTGTGCCGTGCCGCTACAGCGATTTCCGCAATGCGGCGCGCCATAGGTATGCTCTCATCCCGACCGATCTGGATGATGAGCTTCACCTTGATGTCGTGATCACATTGCGCCCGTTCGACGGCTTCTGCAACCCAGAGCACCACTTGTTCCAGTGCGAATCCACGTAGTTTAGAAAGCGCCACCGGATTGAACCGCAGTTCCAAATATTTGATATTGTCCGATGCCGCGTCTGCAACGCACTCTGAGACGATGCGCGCAATCAAGTCCGGAGAAACGTAGAAGCGACGCAGCAGCTTGAACTTCTCGAGATAAGCGGCAAAGTCTGGCGAATCGCCTTTCATCACCTGCACGTATGGTCGCAACGTCTCAAGATCATAGCTGGGCAGATCCAGGTGATGAGTGCGTGCAATCTCGACCAGCGTCTCTAATCGCAAGCTCCCTTCCAAGTGACGGTGGAGCTCCACTTTAGGCAGAGCTGAGAGCTTAGTCCGCAGCGGATGGACAAGGTCGGTTATCATTGGGTCAATTCGCTTCGCTTCGAACAATTGAGGGAAACTTTAGAAGGATGAAAATCTCTTGCAAAGGGATGTGTTCCTGTCATTGTCATCTGCGGCGATGATGCCTAGTGGCAACAGCTGCTTTCGGGTGGGATAAAACAACCGCCGAGTCGCTCGGACGCTGGGAGATGGGCGGTGGTGTACCTCCTGCCATGTCTTGAGCCAAGTGACAGTGCTTATACTTCTTGCCGCTGCCACACCAGCACGGATCGTTGCGGCCAATTTCGCGTCGGGTGTGCACAGGCCGTGTCGGTCGCTCGGGCGTGCTTCCAGGATGGACTGCTTGCATGGGACGAGGCTGTGGCATAGCGATCAGTTGCGCGTGGTAGATGGCATGCACGATGTCATGCTTAATGGACTCCAGGAGGCGTGTATACATCTCATACGCTTCACGCTTGAAAGCTACCAGAGGATCCTGTTGGCCAAAAGCGCGTAACCCGATGCCCTCACGTAGAATGTCCAGATCGGTCAGATGTCGCACCCACAGATTATCCACCACACGCAGCATTACCGCCCGTTCCAGCTGATGCATCACTTCAGGCCCAAGTGCCTTGGTCTTCTCGTTGTAAAGTTTCTCTGCCAGCTCGATAAGCTCTTCCTCGATCTGTTGTGGGTTCATCTTTTGCCAACGAGTGGCAGTCATTGTGGCAGGCAATGGCATGATAGCCCGCATAGCACCATGCAAAGAGGTCAGGTCCCACTCATTGGGATCTTCCGATGCGGTAGCCACTGCCACAGCATCGCGGATCGTGTCGAATACCATTTCCAAGATGATCTCGCGCAAATTCGGGCTTGAGAGGATGCGGCGACGTTGGCTGTAGATAACCTCACGCTGCTGGTTAACAACATTGTCGTACTCGAGCAAATGTTTGCGGATATCGAAGTTGTAGCCTTCAACGCGCACCTGCGCGCTCTCAATGGACTTGCTCACTAGACCTGCCTCAATGGGCATATTGTCGTCAACGCCCAGCGTATTCATCAGGTTAGCGACTGTTTGCCCACCGAAGCGCCGCATCAGATCATCCTGCAATGACAGGTAGAAACGGCTCGAACCCGGGTCACCCTGGCGTCCTGCGCGTCCACGCAGCTGGTTATCAATGCGTCTCGCTTCGTGGCGCTCCGTGCCGATCACGTGCAGTCCGCCCAACTGCAACACCTTGGCACGATTCTGTTCACATAGAGCAAATTTCTCCGCTAGGACCTCTGCCCAGCGTGTAGGGTACCGCGTCGTCGGGTCCTGGCCGCGGCGCAACATCTCAACGGCTTCGTTCCACTCCTTGCTGCGGATTTGGGTCAGATCCACCCCCTCTTTACGCAGCTGTTCACGTGCCATCCCCTCTGGATTACCGCCTAACAGGATGTCAACACCACGACCGGCCATATTGGTGGCGATGGTGACCGCCCCAGGTACACCTGCCTGGCTGATAATAAGTGCCTCTCGTTCGTGGTGCTTTGCGTTGAGCACATGATGCGGGATGCCACGCCGCTTAAGCAAATTGGATAAGTATTCTGATGTCTCAATCGCCACGGTGCCTACCAGCACTGGACGGCCCCTCTGATAGTTTTCGGCAATCTCATTGATGACTGCCCTGAACTTAGCTTCTTGGTTCTTGTAAACTTGATCAGGGTAATCGATCCGCTTCCAATACCGTTCATTCGTTTGGGGGTTTTCGTAGGTGACAATCTCAACCCCATTTTCGCGACGAGCGATAGTATCAAGCTCGCCGCGCATCGCGCGATACTCGATGTTCGTGGGCAATACTACGACATCGAGGTTGTAGATTTTACTAAACTCTTCCTTCTCGGTCGCCGCTGTGCCGGTCATACCTGCCAGCTTATAGTACATACGGAAATAGTTTTGGAAGGTGATCGTAGCTAATGTCAAGCTTTCACGTTGTACTGGGACCCCTTCCTTGGCTTCTATAGCTTGATGCAAGCCCTCGCTGTAGCGTCGACCGATCATGAGGCGCCCAGTGAACTCATCCACAATGATCACTTCGCCATCGCGAACAATGTAATCTCGGTCGCGCTGATATAGTGCATGGGCGCGCAGCGCATTGTCCAGGTAAGGTATCTTCTGCCAATGTTCCGGTCCGTAGAGATTCTCGATGCCCAGGAGACGTTCGACCTTCTCCACACCCGCTTCGGTCAGGGTGACCACGCGTGCTTTTTCATCTACGACGTAGTCTCCATCCGGCTGCTTCGCTTCCGCACTAGCTGGACTGCTTGGTTTCAGCTGCCGTACGATCGTGGCGAATTCATTGTAGAGGCTGCTGCTCTCCTCTGATGGCCCAGAGATGATCAGGGGCGTGCGCGCCTCGTCAATAAGGATGTTATCCACCTCATCGACAATGGCATAGTGTAGCTCGCGCTGGCACATCTGGCTCAGGTCGAACACCATGTTGTCGCGGAGATAGTCGAAGCCGAACTCGTTGTTCGTACCATATGTGATGTCACAATGATAGGCACCCCGGCGTGTAATAGGTCGCAAATATAGATAGCGATCATCCACTGCTTGATAGTCGGGATCAAACTCAAACGAAGCTTCATCAGGGTGCCCCCCGCCAGCAGACTGGATGACCCCTACAGTTAATCCCAGCAAATGGTAGATAGGGCCCATCCACTGTACATCGCGCTTGGCCAGATAGTCGTTGACAGTGACCACATGCACACCGTGTCCGGTCAGTGCATTAAGGGCAACTGGCAACGTGGCAACCAGAGTTTTGCCTTCCCCTGTACGCATCTCAACCACGTTACCCTGGTGGAGAACAGCTCCGCCGATGATCTGGACATCATAATGGCGCAAGCCTGTTGTACGCACGCTGGCCTCACGCACGGCGGCAAAGACCTGGGGCATGATAGCTTGCAGGAGTTCCTCCTCCAGTTTGGAAAGCTCACGTCGTAATCGCTGTACCTCCACCTCAAGCTGGCGACGCTGGTCACCGATAGCGACATCGCGCTCGACGATGCGCTGTTGCAGCTCTTCACGCAGCGCCCGCGTGCGCTCGGCGATGTCCGCGCGGAAGCGTGCCATCATATCCCGCAGTTCTTCATTGCTTTTGCGGCGCATTTCCGGCTCAAGCGCGTTCACCTCATCCACCAGCGGGATCAAACGCTTGATCGCTTTTTGACTTGGATCACCTAGGATGCTCAAAAGGACGTTCTTGAACATTATCCCTCTTTTGCTACACCTTCCCGTTTGGCTGCCTGACGAGCGGCATACTGAGTAGGTCGAATGCGCGCATAGTATCCAGCAGGACGCAGCAGCCTCCGCAGGTCGTAAATGTGGCCAACCTGACGTTCGTAATCGGCCAGCTTGTACTCGTGGTCCATCACGATGGAGTCGAACGGACAGAACTCAGCGCAAAAACCGCAGTTCATACACACATCGATGTCGATGCAGAATTCGGCCGGAGCGGTGAGGGGCTTGCCTTTCTCGTCTTGGGCACGCACAATCCATATGCATTGGGGAGGGCATACCCTGGCACATATCCCACAGGCAGTGCACCGGATGACGCGCCGCGTTGTGTCTCCTTCCACCTGGATGTCGTAGACGAGAAACGGCAGAAAACGAAATGCCTCCGGAACAGGACGCTCCTGTTCGGGATATTGTATGGTGAACAGGCCGCGACCGCGCACGCTCTGCCGCGATTCCAGAGCTGGTTCGCTGTAGCGACGGGGAAAATATTTAAGGTCATCCAAGTAGGTCTCGATGAAGTGTTTGAACGTTACGGCCATGCCTTTTGCAATGCCAATCCCAAACATCAGCGGTCCACCTCCCCTAGCACAATATCGAGTGCGCCAAGGGCCACAATCACATCGGCAACCTTGAGCCCACGGCACATCTCGCTCAGAGCGGTGAGATTAATGAAAGAAGGCGAGCGGACACGATACCGCCATGGATTGCCGGTGCCATTACTGACCAAATAGTATCCCAACTCACCTTTCGGATGTTCAATGCGGGCGTAAACCTCACCTGCCGGCACGCGTGTCTGCCAGGCCTTTTTCCCTGCCTGAATCGGTCCCTTAGGAATCTGATCCAATGCTTGATTGAGGATCTTCACTGCCTCACGCGCTTCCAGAATGCGGATCAGATACCGATCATATAGGTCGCCGTTGTACAGCAGAGGAACTTTGAAGTCAAAGCGGTCGTAGATCGAGTAAGGCTCAACGCGCCGGATATCGTAGGGCAAACCAGTGGAGCGCAAAATGGGCCCCGTGATGCCATAAGCCACCGCCTTTTCAGGTGTCAGAATGCTCACACCCTTGAGGCGAGAAACAAGTATCTCGTTTTCATTAAGCAGCTGCTCAAACTCATCAAGTTTGCGCGGCAGTCGTTCACGTGCCAGATAACGGGCGCGTTCCAGCCAATCATCGCTGACATCGTTTGCCACACCGCCGAAACGCATGTAATTACACATCATGCGCGAGCCACTCGCTTCTTCGAACAAGTCCAGGATCAGCTCGCGTTCCTTAAACGCATACAAGAACGGCGTAAACGCCGACCCCAACTCGTTGGTGAGGAAGCCAGCAAAGGACATGTGACTGAACACACGGTTCAGCTCCGCCATGATGACCCTGAGATATTCGGCACGCTCGGGCACCTCAATGCCCATCAGACGTTCCACGGCGATGGCGTATCCCAGATTGTTCCCATGGCATTGAGGTAGTCCAGGCGGTCGGTATACGGCA
>JBMFPH010000208.1:0-5379 GCA_049969215.1 Anaerolineae bacterium
GGCACCATTTCATCCGGGCTGTGCAGCCAGCCCAGCCGGTTGCTGATCTCGCGGTCCTCGGATTTCCACACGGTATGGTCGCGTGTCCAGATGCGCGCTATGATGTCCTGCGCCGCCATATCGGCGAGCGTCTGCTGGAGGCGCCATGTGCCGAATTGCCGGTCTAAGCGGTCGATGTCGAATCGTAGCATTGTCTCCTATGCCTCCTATGCCGGGTGGATGGGCTCACCAGTGCTCATAGTGGACCAGGTCGCTGAGCGGCCGGCGCTTCTTCGGGGCGGGCTGGTCGGCCGGATAGCCCAGCGGGGTGAAGAGGAACGGCTCCATATCCGGGGGCACGCGCAGGATTTCACGCGCCGCATGCACATCGAAGTGGGCGATCCAGCATGTGCCCAACCCCAGATTGGCGGCGGCCAGCACCAAGTGGTCGAAAGCGATGGCACCATCCACGTCGCAATAGCTGCGTCGGTCCTCGCGCACCCAGGCTTCCTTAGGCACCAGGCAGAGGCAAATGATCAGGGGTGCTTGGGTGAACCACTGGCGCGGGTAGATGCGCTGGAGCTCCTGCTCGCGTCCGCGGGTGTGCACGACGATCAGGCGGAAGGGCTGTCGGTTGGCAGCGCTGGGTGCCAGCTGAGCCGCTTCCAGGACTCGTTGTAGCGCTTCCTCCGGCACCGGGTCGGGCTTATAGGCACGCACGCTGTAACGGGCTCGAATCAGCTGAGAGAATTCCATAGAGCACCTCCATCAAGGCTTCAGAAAATGGGTTCGTTCCACGCACCAGGCATGACGTCGCCCTCAGTCTACACGACTCCACGGATGGATGCAATCGTGCGGGCGGCTGATGTTTTTACCGCACGGAGCGCAGGGAAAGAGGGGTGCATTTCTTACCGCAGAGCACACCGAGAGCGCACAGCATCGAAGCGCCCTCGATCGTTACCGACAAAGGCGCTCTGCAGCCGCCAGCGATACGTCCAGGCGCTGCACCATCACCCCCGCATCGGGCAACACTTCCAGGGTGATAGTGGTCTCACCGGCCGGCAACGCCAACACCACACAATGCCGGACGGGTTGCGCCTGTAACGCCAGCACGGCCGCTTCCGCCGCTGCGTCGGTCACCACGCGGAGTTGGGCTGTCCCCGATGCATACGCTTCGATCTCCAGGGTGGCTTGCCCGGCAGCCGGCATGCGCGCCTGCAGCGTTGCCCGCGGTGGTCGGATGGCACGCGCTGGCCGCTGGCCATCCCACGTACGCTCGCCCCAGCCGGCGCCCAGCACCAGATAGGGCAGGCGGTGAGCAGGCTCATCAGGTCGCCGGAAGACTTTCAACCACGCATCATCGACCACGACGGGCCACGTCCCAAACACGCGCTCGACCAGGTCCAACGTCTCGGTGCGGTATGCTCCCGGCGGCAGGTCATGCTTGTGCACGATCACGTAGCGCACGTTCAGGTCCGCCAGCACCGTTTCGGCGAGCGCAACCGCATCGCCGCCGTTGATGTCGGGGCCACGGTAGCGAAACACCTGCAATACGGGCGTGCGCCATGCCGGTGCCAGGGGATTGGGCCGCGAGGTGTAGCCGGAAATCAAGGGTTTGCCGTGCACCGTCTGGAAGAGTAAGTTGGCCGGCCGATCCCACTCGTCCATCGGCACATCCATGATGGCGAACTCGCCTGGCTCGCGCGCCAGCTGGTAGTGGAAAGGGTGCGTTTCGGGGAAGGACACGGGATACGGCACGGCGAGGTATTCCAATCCGATGACCCCGATGAGGGCGAGGGCGATCAGCATGGGCAATCCCTGCGACTGTCGGCTTCCGCTGTGCGCAGTCACTTTGTGCAGCAGCCATGCGCTGCCCAGCGCCGCCAGCACGCCCAGGCCCAACATCACCACCACGGAAAAGCGGCTCACCGAGCGCGAGATGCGCAACAGGGGGAACAGTTTGGTGAGCAAGGTATAAGGCAACGGGATCGGGCCGATGGCGCCAAAGCGAGTCTCGCCCCCAATATGCAGCCATGGCCCCAGCGCCAGGATGGCGAAGATCAGCGCGGCAACGCCCCATAGCGCTGCTCCCCGCCGGTAGCGCAGCACGCCGATGAGCGCCAGCGCCAGCACGCTGTAGCCGACGAACACGGTGCGCTCGGACAAGCTGGCGGTAAATCGGTCAGCCCAGGCAGCAGCCCATGCCCCCCACCAGGGGTGTAGCGTGGAAGGGGTAAAGAAGGCGGTCAGGTCGGCGGAGAGGCGTTCCACGCTATCTGTGGGTGGCACCATATAGTCGCTGGTCAGCGTCTCGTGCACCATCGGGATCCACAGCAGGGCGGTGGCGATCAGGAAGAGCAGAGCGGTCACCGCCATGGCAGCAGTCATCCTTGCGACGGCGCTGAAGCGATGCTGCCGCATCACGGCCCACACCCAGAATAGGACGCTCAGCAGCACCATATAGAAAGCGTAGTACCAGTCACACAGGGCTACCAGCACCAGCATAAATGCCGCTAAAGCAGCGTAGCACAACGCCGTTTTGAGCCACTGACCCTGGCGCTGCAGGACACGGCGTAATAACACCAGGATCATCAGCGCGTAGAAGGGCAGCCACTCGAGTGAGATGAGCTGCATGTGCCCGAGCAGGTGGGCCATATGATAGGGCGAGAAAACGAAGACGAAGCCGCTCACAAAGGCGGCCAGGTGGCGCAGGAACGCCTCGCGCTCCCCTTGCAAGGCCCAGAGCGCCAGCAGATAGCTGCCATATCCGCCGATGACGAAGCTGAAGAGCGCCGCGACATTATAGGCCACCAGCTCGCCGGCGTTGAGCGTCAGCGGCAAAAAGGTCAGCCCGTTGAAGATGTTCAGCGTGTGAAAGTAGAGATGCACTCCGGCGGGGTAGTCCAGCAGGCGGGTGAAATACGGATTGCTGCCCTCGACCAGTAGCGCGCGTTTCACCCACCACAAGTTCCAGACATTCTGCCAGCCGTCGAAGCCGTCGCCGGGAATCGCACGGGTGAACTCGCGCACCAGCGGATAGGTCAACACCAGTGCCAGCGCCAGATAGCTGAGCAGAACTACCAGATGGGGGGCGTAGCGTGGAAAGCGCGTGCGCATCTCAGTCGGTCGCTATGGTCACATAGTCTGTTCACCCAAATTACCGGAACCATCCATCTCCCTGGCGCGTCTTATCTTGGTAGAAGCCTATGAATGTGTGTTCCGGGGTTGGATGGATTATACCGCATTCCGGTATAAGGAAAAAAGGAGGGCGATTCAGGGGAAAATGACAGTTTGTCTCAGTGCAGAGAATTAGAAAAACTCCGCGTGCTCTGCGTTCTCGGCGGTAAGAAGAAAATATATGCGATCCGCCGATGCAGACACCGTTGATTTTGCCCTTTTCAGATGAGAGATGTATCATAAATTTTGCTGCCATCGCGGAATTCGGCCGAGTATCTGGCAATGTGCGATGGGGTGAAAGGAGCGTGGCATATGAGAAAAGGTTTTGTACAGGGTCTGTGGCGTTATACCATATGGATGGTGGTGCTCGTTTTAGCGGGATGGTTCGTGTTCCCTCAGGGCGCGGGTCGGGTGGCGGACGCGCTGGCTGCCGGCCCCGTGGCAGCGAACGCCGAGGTGCCGTGGGGGCACATCGCGTTCAGCTTTTGGAACCGCGCGCCGGAACGGTGCACCTATGAGATCAACGTGATCGACGTGGCGGCATGCCTGAAAGGGCCTGAGGCATGTCAGGCCAACCGGCTGGTGTTCCCCTTGAATAATGTCAGCGAGCCAGCGCTCTCGCCTTCCGGCCAGCGCATTGCGTTCCGCGGCTGGGGCGAGCCACCTAGCAAGGACAACCCGTTCTACGGATGCGCGCCGGCGGTCAAGGTACGCGCCCTGGCCAACACAGCACTGGATGGCAGTGACCTGCGCGTCACCGGCGGCTATTGGGAAGACGCCCATCCCGACTGGTCGCCGGACGGAACGCGCCTGCTGTTCGACAGCGCCCGGGTGGGCGATGGGATCACCCGCATCTACGTGATCGATGCCAATGGCGGCAACGAGGGCGATCTGCGCATCATCGGGCAACATCCCTCATGGGCGCCCGACGGTCAGCGCTTTGTCTATCGGGGTTGCGACCTCACCGGCAATCGCTGTGGCCTGTGGGTCGCCTATCCGTGGCCCGTCAAGCCCTGGGAGACGGGCCAGAACATGGTCGGGCCGATCGTCCTCGACGAGCAGGCATCCCATCCCAGCTGGTCGCCAGTGGGGGATGAGGTGGTCTATCAGACGCCCAGCGGTGGCCAGTGGAGCATCGTGCGGACGGATGTGCGCCTTGTTTCCGAGGGGAATCCCGCCGAGCCGCAGGTGTTGCTCCGTGAGCCAGGGCGCTATGGCCTGCCGACCTGGTCGCCGGATGGGCAATGGATTGCCTATGTCTCGGACGCGGACGGCAATTGGGGCATCTGGATCATGCGCCGCGACGGCAGCGAACGGCGCCGTCTCTTCGCCTTCGACGGGGGCGTGTACACGCTGCCCCGGGCATGGGAGCCCTACGGCGCGCGCGATTGGTTGGACGAACAGATTTCGTGGTCGCGCTAGCCGCTCTGAAGCTCCCGTATGGGCATATGCACTCTGCTGATCTGTGAGAATAGAGACAACTTATTTAGTAAGAAAAGGAGTATGAAGCGATGAAACGTCTATCCAACTCTTTTGTGTGGACTTTGGTGCTGATTGCTGCGCTGTTGACACTGAGCGTGCTCGCCGTCTATGCCCAGGAAGACGAGACGGGGTTGGTTGTGCTCAACTACGTGGGCAAGGACTTGTCGTTCACGTTGGACGGTGCGCAGCACACGGTGCCGGCTGCCCGCGATGGAGAACCCGGTCAGCTGCGCTTTGCCCTGGCGCCCGGCAAACATGAGTACACTGGGGTGGTGCCGGGTGGCCCCGGCGCGAATGGCCTGGTGGAGCTCACCGCGGGGCAACAGTATGTGCTGGGCGCACGTCTGGACACCCTGCCGGCGCGCCTCTCCCCTGAGGGCAAAGTGATCGAAAAGCCGCGCGACGTGTTGATCTTCTTTGAGGCGAGCCTGCAGCCCGCAGCCCCCACTCCCGTCGCGACGCGCAGCCCGCTGCAGCCGATCCCGGCCGGTTTGGGGGCGTTGGTGCTCGACAATTATATCGGCGAGGAGCTGGTCGTCGACCTGCAGGGCAGCGTCTATCGCGTGCCGGCGAACGGGCGTCTGCAGGTGAACCTGACGCCGGGCGAGTATGCCTACAGCGTCAGCGCAGGCATCTCGGGGATGAGCGGCACGGCGGAAGTGCGCGCTGGCGCGTACACCGGCCTGGGCTTCAGCCGCGAGGTGCCGCCCACGCCTACCTATGAGCTGGACAAGCCGGCGC
>JBMFPH010000209.1:0-5378 GCA_049969215.1 Anaerolineae bacterium
CTCCCATTGAGCTGCCGATCTCAACCCCAATGCATGTCGTGTCCTCCTGGGAAAGATCGATTTTAGCCTGCACAATTGCTTGTTTGGCAGCTGCCAACCCATACAAAACAAAGGGGGACAGCCGACGCGCATCACGAGGATGAACATACTGGGTCGCATCAAATCCCTTGACAAAAGCCGCCATTTGGGTGGGATATTGACTGACATCCCAGTTGGTAATGCGTGTGACCCCCGATTTTCCTTCGACGAGTGCCTGCCACGTGCTAGGGACATCCAGGCCTAGTGGTGTTATGGCTCCCATTCCGGTTATGACCACGCGTCTTCTATCACCTAAGGAGAGAGTGTTCGCCATAGAAGCTGTACCTGTCTATTGACAATGTAGTGTGATGGTATACAATGTGGTACTTGTATTGCTGAGAGCTTATTAGCATCGTTGACCGGAAACTTCACCACTGGCTATTGACTGTCTGTCTATCATAGAGTGTGCACCAGTCTAGCCTAACCGTAATACCTTGTCAAGGATACTAAGCATACTGAACAAGACGGTTTCGAACCTGGGCAGCTAGCAAATGAGAATTAAGCTGACGCGACGACAACAAGCATTCCTGGACAAACTATTTGACCTCTATCGGGAGTTCGGACAGCCAGTACACTACTCGGTAGTGGCAGAGCGGCTAGGCGTCAACCGCTTTTCCGCTTACGATATGCTTAAGACACTCGAGGAAAAGGGAGTAGCTGCCTCAGCCTATGCGCCTAAGCGGGATCAAAGGGGACCAGGACGTTCTATGGTGCTATTTTATCCCACCTACCGTGCGGCCAAGTTCCTGACGCAGCTACGTCAGGATATGTTCGGCAGCGATGAATGGTCCCAGTTCAAGGAAAGCGTCCTACGCCAGCTGCGCCAAGCTCTCGAAAGCAATTCAAGCAAAACAGTGCGCGATCTATTGAGTCAGCTCCCCAGCGTGAAGACCCCACTAGCTTATTGCACCGAGATGGTTGGTGTGCTGTTGCTTAATCTAGCACAATGCCAGACAGCCCAGCGAAGTTTCCCTCTAGGCACCCTGCAGCCCCTGACAGTTGGCGGTGGACCAATTGGCCTGGGGACGCTGGCCGGCTTGAGTTTGGGCTCATTGGTATCGGGCTCAACTGACGATCCCTCCTTTGCAGAGCGACTCACCCACCACATACACGAATTCCAAGAGCAGCTGAATGAACTGAGTGAGGAAAGCCTCAACCGCCTCAACGCCTTCCTGCAGGATGCACTGAAAGCTGTGGAAAGCACCCGGAGAGCAAATAAGCAAGGAGAGTCACCTGGTGATTGATTCGGTGACCGATCCCCATCCAGCTATCTCCCCTCAATACGCCCATTACAGAAGTGGGCACCGTGGTCGGCACACATCTCAGGCCAGGCGTTGTAGGTGCTACTCTTGCTCCTATCCCCTACAATAACATCACACCACTGATCGTCAATTTTCGAGCACAGTTCTAACACATTGCTAACACTACTCTTATCTTACTCTAACATAATCCGCCTTAGATAATAAGCGCGCGTAAAACCCTTTAGCACTCGGAGCAATTCTAGGGCCAATAGGAGTGCATTCGTTCTTCACACAATGCGCGAGATGGCAATGGCTGACGCGAATACAGACTCGAGCATCAGGGTTCATCACGGAGAGTCTACTCCATCGATCAGCAGAAGCACCACCAGAGGAGCTGCAGCTAGCAGAAAATAAGAGGATACAGATCTGATGGAGGGTGGATAACGGGATGTCGCCGCAACGTATGTCTCGAGCACGCATTGCCTTCATTGGGAATCATCTACCACGTCAGTGTGGGATCGCCACCTTTACAACAGATTTATGCCAGGCAATCGCCCGCGAATACGAGCAAACCACCTGCCTTGTGGTCGCGATTAACGATACGCCGGACGGTTACCGCTATCCATCGCGGGTCTGGTTTGAGATCGCGGAACAGGACATCGCCGCATATCGTCAGGCAGCGGACTTCCTAAACTTCAACAACGTAGACCTGGTTTGCTTACAGCATGAATACGGTATCTTCGGTGGCCCGGCAGGCAGCCACATCTTGGCGCTGTTGCGCGAATTGCGTATGCCGGTTGTCACCACGTTGCACACTGTACTACGGGAACCAAACCCCCATCAGCGCATTGTAATGGAAGAGCTAGCTCAGCTTTCCGATCGGCTAATTGTGATGAGCCAACGCGCAGTTAGCTTCCTGCAGGAAATCTATCACGTCCCTGCCAGCAAAATCGACATGATTCATCACGGTATACCGGACTTCGCTTTCATCGATCCCAATTTCTACAAGGATCAGTTTGGTGTTGAGGGGAAGAAGGTATTACTCACATTTGGTCTTATTTCCCCCAACAAGGGGATTGAGCATGTCATCGAGGCGTTACCTGCCATACGGCAGCGTCATCCTGAGGTGGTGTATATTGTGCTGGGTGCCACCCACCCCCATATTAAGCGACGTGAGGGTGAAGACTATCGGCTGAAGATCCAACGGTTGGCACGAGAGCTAGGCGTCGAAAATCATGTGATCTTCCACAACCGATTTGTACGACTGGAAGAATTGATGGAATTCATCGGCGCCGCTGATATTTATTTGACACCTTACCTCAACCCCGAACAGATCGTCTCAGGTACGCTGGCATATACACTGGGTGCCGGTAAAGCGATTGTTTCGACCCCCTATTGGTACGCCGAAGAGTTATTGGCTGATGGGCGTGGCATACTGGTGCCCTTCCGCGATCCACAAGCGATAGCGGAGGCTGTTACCGAGATGCTTGATAACGAGGTGTTGCGCCATACGATGCGCAAGCGCGCCTACCAGTTCGGTCGTGAGATGATTTGGTCAACAGTGGCACATCGCTATATGGAAAGCTTCGAACGTGCTCACCAGGACCGATTGATCCATCCGCGTCCCGCTTTCGTTGCTCGAACAATAGGACAAGAAATGGGTGAGCTGCCCCCACTCAAGCTAGATCATTTGTATCGTCTCAGCGATAACACGGGCATTCTCCAGCACGCTGTGTTCACCGTGCCTAACTATGATGAAGGTTATACGACCGATGACAATGCGCGTGCTCTGCTGGTTGCTGTGTTATTAGAGGAGATGGAAGGTGGCGCGTCCGAGGAGGCAAGTCGACTGAGCGCTCGGTATCTAGCTTTTCTTTGGCATGCGTTCAACTCTCAAGCCGGCCGTTTCCGCAACTTCGCCGCTTTCCATCGCCAATGGCAGGAAGAAGTGGGCTCAGAAGATAGCCACGGTCGGGCGCTCTGGGCATTGGGTAGTTTGCTAGGACGTTCTACAGACGATGGGCTGCGCGGAGCTGCCAACAGGTTGTTCCATATGGCATTACCGGCCGCACTGGAGTTCACCAGCTCGCGCGCTTGGGCCTTCGTCTTGATCGGATTGCATGATTATCTGCGTCGCATCCCTGGTGATCGCATTGCCCAGAACGTGTTGGAAGTGCTGAGCGAGCGTCTGTGGAGACTGTACCAGGATCATGCTACAACTGATTGGCCATGGTTTGAGGAGATTTTGAGTTATTCCAACGCACAGTTGGCCCACGCTCTGTTGTTATGGGGTGAATATGCCAATCGTGAGGAAATAACCCGACAGGCACTCAGGTCATTGGAATGGTTAGCAGAAATCCAATGCGCCCCCGAGGGTCATTTTGTCCCTATCGGTAATCACGGATTTTATCGGCGCGGTGGCGAGCGCGCCCGCTTCGATCAGCAGCCAATCGAAGCGCACGCGATGGTCGCTGCCTGTCTGGCTGCTTATCGTGCCACAGGCGACAACCGCTGGTACACTGAGGCCAGACGCGCATTCGAGTGGTTCTTAGGACGCAACGATCTCCATCTCCCACTTTATGATCCGGTCTCAGGTGGATGTCGAGATGGGTTACATCCTGACCGGGCTAACGAGAATCAAGGCGCTGAGGCAACCCTTTCGTTTCTATTGTCCCTGATGGAGATGTCCCTTGCTAAGCGGCTTCTGGAACCATTGTCAGAAGCCGCCTACGCGCACGGTGTCATTCGCATTGGACACGGGAGGTAATATGGGTGCTTCGTCACATCGTTACAGCGTTCTCTTTCATCGCCATCCACAAAACCCCATCCTTACTGCAGCGCATTGGCCCTATCCGGTCAATAGCGTTTTCAACCCAGGCGTGACGCGTCTGCCGGATGGTAGCACCTTGCTCCTATGTCGGGTCGAGGACCGACGCGGACATTCGCACTTTTGTGCTGCACGTTCACGCAATGGCATCGACGGATGGCAGATTGATCCACATCCTACCTTGATGCCTGATCCAGAACACTACCCCGAGGAGATTTGGGGGATTGAAGATCCGCGTATCACCTGCGTGCCAGAGATGGGATGTTATGTCATCGCTTACACCTCCTATTCACGGGGTGGGCCTGGTGTGTCACTGGCACTGACGCGTGATTTTGTCACCTTCGAACGCTATGGAGTAGTGATGCCGCCGGAGGACAAGGATGCTGCCTTGTTCCCACGACGCATTGGTGACTATTGGGCATTGATCCACCGGCCAGTCACGCCTCTGGGAGCTCACATGTGGATTTCATACTCACCGGACTTGCGCCATTGGGGCAATCACCGGCTCCTGCTCGAAGCAAGGCGCGGTGCCTGGTGGGATGCCTATAAGATAGGCCTCTGTACACCCCCCATCGAGACCACGGAGGGCTGGCTCATCATTTATCATGGTGTACGCCAGACGGCCGGGGGTTGTCTGTATCGACTTGGGTTGGCGTTGTTGGACCTCGAGAATCCCCAGCGCTGCCTGCTGCGCGGAGACACGTGGGTTTTTGGCCCCGAAGCCCCCTATGAACGTGAAGGTGATGTGGACAACGTGGTCTTTCCGTGCGGCTATACTTTGGCCGATGACGGCGACACATTATACCTATACTACGGCGCAGCAGACACCTGTATTGCGCTGGCTACAGGCAGCGTGCGTCTTCTATTGGACTGGCTGAAGCAGAACGGCAGGCCGCTTGTTTATGACTGGAGGAGCCACAGTAGAGATTTCTAAAGATTTTCTAGCAAGCGCCTAATCCCCCTTTAATCCGTTCATCAGAGAGTAGATATGATCCAAAAACCTTGTTAAGAAAGGAGGCGAGACAATGAAACAGATCATCAAGCAAGTTACAGCGATTATAATAGTGTTGGGCTTGTTGACCGCGGTGCCGCAACTGGCTCTGGCACAGGCAGGTACAGACCAAGAGAAACCAGCTTTCGAAGTGGGCGCGCTGGCGCTCACCACCGCCTATCCGAATCAAACGGTTGAAATGGGCGAAAATGTAAATATCGACCTCAAGCTGCGAACCAGT
>JBMFPH010000210.1:0-5326 GCA_049969215.1 Anaerolineae bacterium
CTGCTGGTAACGCATGGCGGTGATGGTGCTGCCGTCAGCGAACACGAAGAAGGACGTTTCCGCACCGGCGGAGATACCGCATTGGCTGCCGTTGAGCGTAAACGGGGCAGCTGCCCATGCGGTATAGGGACCGTTCCATGTTGCTCCGTTGTCATCCGAGGTTCTAAAGAGAAGGTCATGGGTGCTGGTGTTCTGGTACACCAGGACAACACGCGTGCCGGTCCAGAAGAGGGCGGGGTAATTGCCATTGGCGTCAAGGGTTGTCCAGGTTTCCCATTGTGAGGTGGTGGCGGGGTTGGTGATGCGCTGTACCTGAAGGCCGATGCCGGCGATGCGATGCGCGCGAATGATGGCGTTGCTGGTGGCCACGGATGCGGTGGGGTTGGATGAGTAATTGGATAGTGGTGTTTTGACAAGTGACGGATGGGGTAAGCCGTTATCCGTGAAGGTGATTTGAAAAGCTGGTCGATAGGCCAGCTTCTTTTGTTCCGTGAGCAAGTCAGCGTGAATCGAGCGGGTCATGGGTTCACTCCTCATCTCGGATTGGGGTTGGGGGTTGGCAGCGCGGGTGCGCGGTGTTCGGGCAGGCTAGATGACAAGTCATCGTGATTTCACCTCGCTGATCAGTATACAATAGAACATATGTTCTTGTCAAGGGAAAGAGCACCGCGCCGCGACAGTTATCCGAGCCGCGACCATCAGGGAGCGGAAAATCTTTCACCGCAGAGCGCGCAGAGCACGCAGAGGATTCTATAGCTCTCTGCGCTCTCGGCGGTCTCTGCGGTAAAAAGAACGAACCGCCTCTGGGCGCTCGGCGGGGCAATCCCATGCCAACTTGTTGCCCTTCCCAAGAAGCCGTACAATCCCCCCAAACGTCCTGGTGCCGCCCGCGCGTCACTGCGCGCGAGGATGAACCAGAGAAGAGGTGATGAAAATGAACACACATTCCCAAGGCATCCGCTGGGGCACCCTCATCGGGTTGCTCGCTTTGCTTTGGCTCGGCACGGGCTGTTCCTTGAGCGGTATCCTCTCCCAGGCCGTCGTCCTGCCATCCACACCATCGCCGGCAGCGGTGGCACAGGCGACTGCACTGCCGACCGCTCCGCCCCCGACCGTGCCCCCTTCCGATGATGACCTGGCACTGGTCGAAGCGGCTGACCGGCTGGTCAGCGCGATCTATGCGCGCGTCAGCCCGGCGGTGGTGCACATTACCTCGCGCGTCATCACGCTGGATTTCTTCTGGGGCCCCCTGCCCAGCGAGGGCACCGGCTCCGGCTTCGTCATCGACACCGAGGGCCACATCGTGACCAATTACCACGTGGTGGAGAACGCCGAGAGCATCGAGGTCACGCTGTCGGATGAGACCCAGGTGCCGGCCCAACTGGTGGGCATCGATCCGCCCAACGACCTGGCGGTGTTGCGCATCGCGGTGCCGCCGGAGAAACTGACCCCGGTGCCGCTGGGAGAGGGTGCCACGTTGCGCGTCGGACAGCGTGCCATCGCCATCGGCAATCCCTTCGGCCTGGATCGCACCCTCACCGTGGGCGTGATCAGCGCCTTAGGCCGCCCGCTGCAGACGGACGAAAACACCGTGATCTACAACGTGATCCAGACCGATGCCGCGATCAATCCGGGCAATTCCGGCGGGCCATTGCTCAACGTCCGCGGCGAGGTGATCGGCGTCAACACGGCCATCCGCCAGAACGCCGAGGGGATTGGCTTCGCGGTCAGCGTGGACACCGTGCGCCGCGTGGTGCCCGAACTGATCCGCTACGGACGCTATGCCCATCCCTGGCTGGGCATCCTGGGCTATTCGATCACCCCGGAGCTGGCGCAGGCGCTCGATCTGCCGGTGGAGCGTGGCATCCTGGTGGCGCGCCTGTACCGCAACAGCCCGGCGGACTATGCCGGCATCCGCGGAGCGGTGCGTCAGGTGCGCGTGGGCAACCAACGCATCCTGGCGGGCGGCGACGTGCTGGTGGCGATCAACGGCGTGCCCATCCGCGACTGGAACAGCTTGCAGGAATACCTGGAGGAGAACACGCGCGTCGGCCAGACGGTGACGCTGAGCATCTTGCGCGACGGCCAGCCGCTGGAGCTGAGCGTCACACTGGCGGAACAGCCGTAGGGATGTACGTTTTACCGCCGCGCATGCCGAGAGCGCAGAGAGAATTATGCAAAACCTCTGCGTGCTCTGCGCGCTCTGCGGTGAAAGAGTTTCCACCCCCTCCCTGTCCACGGGGAGGGTTGGGGTGGGGGCGATGCCGCTCACTGACGCGTGCGACCCGGTTCATCCCATCCGCGGTGATACGGATATGCACCATACGGAACTGAGCGAGTCACTGCTGCGCTGGTATGAGACGCAGCGGCGCGCACTGCCCTGGCGCGACACGCGCGACCCCTACCGCATCTGGGTCAGTGAGGTGATGCTGCAGCAGACGCAGGTGCGCACGGTGATCCCCTATTACGCCGCATTTCTGGCGCGCTTCCCCACCCTGGCCGACCTGGCAGCAGCCTCGTTGGACGAGGTGCTGCGGGTATGGGAAGGGCTGGGATACTATTCCCGGGCGCGCAACCTGCACGCCGCGGCGCAGCGGATTATGGGGGAGTACGGCGGGCGCATACCCCGTAGTTATGCTGCCTTGCGGCGCCTGCCGGGTCTGGGTGACTACACCGCCGCCGCCATCGCCAGCATCGCCTTTGGGGAATGCGTGCCGGCGGTGGATGCCAACGCGCGGCGCGTGCTGATCCGCCTGTTAGCGCTGCAGGAGGAGGCGACGCGTCCGGCCACCTTGCGCCGCCTGCGCGAGCACGTGCGTGCCCTGCTCCCCTGTGACCGTCCGGGTGACTTCAATCAGGCGCTGATGGAACTGGGCGCCATAATCTGCACGCCGCAGCGCCCGCGCTGTGCGGAATGCCCGTGGCAGGCGGCGTGTCGCGCCTATGCGTTGGGCATCCCGGAGGCGTTGCCACGCCGCCGCAGCCGTGCCGCGCTCCCCCACGTGACGGTGACGGCGGGGGTCATCCGGCGCGCGGATGGACGGGTGCTCATCGCGCAGCGCAAGCTGGATGCGATGCTCGGTGGGCTGTGGGAATTCCCCGGCGGAAAATGTCAGGATGGCGAAACGCTGGCGGATTGCCTCTGCCGCGAGGTGCGCGAGGAACTGGGCATCACCATCGCGGTGGAGCGTCCGCTGGTCACACTGCGCCATAGTTACACCCATTTTCGCATCACCCTGCACGCCTTCGTCTGCCGCTGGGTTGGCGGCGAACCGCGGGCGCTGGCCTGTGCCGATTGGCGCTGGGTGACGCTTGAAGAGCTCGCCGCGTATCCCTTCCCCGCCACCGACCGCAAGATTGTGGCGTTGTTGCAGGCGGACGAATCAAACTGAGCCGTGCGCGGGTGCAGCACTTTCCTCGAAATGCAGTCGTTCCGGATCGCAGGCCAACAAGAGTTGCTGGGTCAGAGACAGCGCGACGCGCGGGTCGTCGGGCGCCAGGTGCTCGATGATCACGCGCCCCGAGGCAAACAGGGTGATCTCAACTGCCTCGCCATACGCGATCAGGCAGAGGTGCGAATTGGCCGCTTGCACCCAGAAACCCCTAGCGCGGAGGCGCGGGATGGCCGCCCGCAGATCCAGCTGCATCTCATGATCAGGGAAACATTCGTAATCCCCATATCCGTCGTTGTTGCACAAGTTATACACCCGATAGGTGAGTGGGGCTTCCCCCCAGGTGCCGCGCAGGATCAACGGAGCGCCTGAACGAGCCACCGAACTCCCTCCACCAACGTGGCAACATCCTGCGGTGTGTTGTAGGGCGCCAGCGAGGCACGCACCGTTCCTTGAGACACGCGGAGCACCTCGCGGCATACCAGCGAGGCACAGTGCTCCCCGCTGCGTACCATAACGCCGTACATTTCATCCAGCATCGCGGCGACGCGGTGCGGCGAAAGACGGTCGATATTGAAGGAGATGATCCCATGGCGGGCGGAGGCTGGCATCGCCCCATACACGGTAACCTGGGGGATCGCTTGCAACCGGTTCACCAGCTCGTCCGTCAGCCCAGCTACGTACTCCAGCGCATCTGGCGATGTAGCGCGCTGCAACACAGGCAGGGATGCCCCCCAGCCGAGAATTTCAGCGATGGGAGGCGTGCCCGCTTCCCAGCCGTGTGGCGGTGCTTCCATCTCGAAATCTTCGCGCGTCACCTGTGCCACCGCCCCACCGCCCACAATAGGGGGCTGGAGCACCTCCAATGCGCGCGGGCTCAGCACCAACAGTCCTACGCCGGTCGGTCCATAGGCCTTGTGCGCTGAGGCGACGTAGATGTCACAGCCCAGCTCTGTCAGATTGACCGGCAGATGCCCCAACGCCTGGGTGCCATCCACCAGGCTTAGAATGCCCCGTCGCCGTGCTGCAGCACATAGCTCCGCCACGGGAAGCGTCACGCCCAGCACGTTGGACATATGGGTGACGGCCATCAGGCGTGTCTGCCGGTCGAACAGGCGCACGACGTCGGTGGTATCCAGACGTCCGTCGGGGTGAACGGGCGCCACCCGTACCGTCACGTCGCACGGACGATGCCGCCACCAGGGGAGCAAATTGGCATGGTGTTCCAACGTGGTGACGACCACATTGTCGCCGGGCTGCAACGCGACTGCCCACGCTATCATGTTGATGGCCGCCGTGGCACCTGGACAGAAGACCAGGACATGATCCGGCGGGCAACGCAACTGCTGGATGAAGCTCGAACGAACGGTTTCGATAGAGTGCGCAGTCTGCGCTGCCCGCCGGTAGGCGGAACGACCCGCGGTAGACCTCGTGTGCGTATAGTAGTGCGTCAGAGTCTCGATGACCGACGCCGGAGTCAGCGTCGTGGCTGCGTTGTCCAGGTATACCGCCGAGTCGAGAGCCTGTGTGGGAAAGAGTGCCCGGAAGGCGCCCGGATCGAAGCGTTCGCTGTGCTCTCGGGACTGCATAGCACGCCCGTCACCTCCGTGCGGATGGATGCGCCTGCCACCCGGGATCACAGGGCAAACTTTTTCTTCAGCCGTTCGGCGCGGAAGCGGCATTGCTTTCCGCCGGTGACGGCCGCACATTCGACCTCCTCAGCGGTGAACTCGTGAATCTTATTGCCGAAGAGCAGGTCCATATATCCGGCTGTGACACCCGTCCACATGGAGCAGATCGGCCGTTCCGACTTGCCGTACTTATCCAACCAGTAGCCCACGTAGTAGCTGTCCTCGACGGTGAGCTCCAGGGTTTGATTCGGCTCATCCAGCTGAAAGTGGCTGATACGCCCCCAGCCCAAGCAGTTAGTGAAG
>JBMFPH010000211.1:0-5292 GCA_049969215.1 Anaerolineae bacterium
TTCGCCCACATGGTTGGCGATGTCCTCGATGCGGATGATGTTGGCCATGGTTCGTGCTCCTATTCCCCTTGCCGGTGGGTAGATGGCAGCAGCACGCCTCGGTGCATTGACCGCAGCGCTGCCTGCTCCCGATTTTAGCACAATTCACGTCCATGAAAAAGAGGAGGGCGACCGGTGTTGCCACGCCACCGGTCGCCCGGCTGGAGGGAGTCACGTTTTTCAGAGGGAGGATACTAGTTCTCCAATTCTCGCACCTTTATCGTAGAACCTTGAGATTAGAAATGCATGAAAAAGTGATTAAGAAGCGGTTAAGATAAAGGCGACAGCCCTCTGTGGATGTTGTTTCACGTTCTCTGCGCACTCTGCGGTGGAAGGATTTCCGCTCCCTCCCCGTGGACGGGGGGTTGGGGTGGGGGCTACGCCGTTCCATGACGGTTGCGGCTTGGATCGCCCGCGCAACGCCGGGTTAGCGCTTCAATGCGGCCCCAAATTGAAATGCCCCCTTGTTTCAAAACATGGATAAGTGTGGTATAATTGGTCAGAGAATGGATGTATTTCCCTTCGGGGGCGCGTTGGAGAGGACGTGGCAGCAGCTGGCGTCTGAAGTCGCGCCTGGCGGGCGATCGGCCCATGCGCGCATGAGCGGCGATTTCAATCGCCATATCCCTTGGACGAGGTGTGAGCGATGGCAAACCTATATCAGCTGAAGTGCACGGCGTGCCGGGGCGATGAGCCACCGGTCAGTGATGCGGAGATCCCGGCGTTGCATCAACAGGTGCCGGAGTGGCAGGTTGTGGAACGCGACGGGATCAAGCGGCTGGAACGCGTGTTCAAGTTCAAGAATTTTGCCCAGGCGTTGCATTTCACCAACCAGGTGGGCAACTTGGCCGAGGAAGAGGGGCATCACCCCGCCCTCCTGACCGAATGGGGGCGCGTCACTGTGACGTGGTGGACGCACAAGATCAAAGGGCTTCACCAGAATGACTTCATCATGGCGGCAAAGACCGACCGCCTCTATCAGGCGAGCTAGGGCTATTCCAAGTCCAATCTCGCATCCTGGGGCATGAGGTCGTCGGGGGCATTCACCAAGGAGCGAACGATGCGCGTGATCATCACAGGCGGTAGCGGTTTGATCGGACGGGCGCTGGTCGCTGAGCTGGCGATGGCGGGATATGACGTGGTGGTGCTCAGCCGGCGCCCTCAGGAGGTGCAAGGAGCTTTGCCAACCGGGGTGCAGGTTGCGGCGTGGGATGGGCGCTCGGCGGAAGGTTGGGCTGTATGGGCAGACGGTGCGCGTGCCATCGTCAATCTGGCTGGCGCCAACATTGCTGCGGGGCGCTGGACACCGGAGCGCAAGCAAGCGATCCTGCAAAGCCGGCTGAGTGCCGGTTATGCGGTGGTGCAGGCCGTGCAGCAGGTCGCCGATAAGCCGCAGGTGGTGATCCAGGCATCCGCCACCGGTTATTATGGTCCACGCGGAGATGAGATCGTCACCGAGGAGAGCCCAGCCGGCGATGACTTCCTGGCGCGGGTATGCGTGGAATGGGAACGCTCTTCCGCTGCGGTGGCGGAGATGGGGGTGCGCCATGTGGTCATCCGCATCGGCATGGTGTTGAGCCATGAAGGGGGCGCTTTTCCCCGCATTGTAACCCCATTCCGTTTCTTCCTCGGTGGGCCCCTGGGAGATGGCCGGCAGTGGTTTCCGTGGATTCACCTTATGGATGTAGCGAGCGCCATACGCTACCTGGTCGAATCGGATGGAGCGTCCGGTGCCTTCAACCTGGTAGCTCCGGCGTCTGTCACGGCGCGCGAGTTCGCCCGCACACTGGGGCGTGTCATGGGGCGTCCGGCTGCCATGCCGGTGCCGGCCTTCATGTTGCGACTGCTGTTCGGCGAGATGGCGACTGTCCTGCTGCACGGCCAGCGTGCCATCCCGCAACGCCTGCTCGAGCGGAGCTTTCGCTTCCGCTATCCACAGCTGGAGGGCGCCCTGCGCGCGCTGCTGGGCTAGAGCTGTCGCACTGCAGAGGACACGGGGAATTGAGGAGAAAGCTCTGCGTGCTCGGCGTACTCTGCGGTGGAAGGATTTCCGCTCCCTCCCCGTGGATGGGGGGGTGGGGTGGGGGCTACGCCGTTCCATGACGGTTGCGGCTCGGATCGTCCGCGCAACGCCGGGTTAGCGCTTCAATGCGGCCCCAAACTGAAATGCACCCCAATCCGCTTGACAGATGTCCAATTTGAGCTATCATGGTCTTACTGGTATGACAACTACCCATCCGGCAGCGCTCAGAAATTATTCTCGGCTGGCCCCTTTTGACGCGGGGAATAATTCCACAGAGCGCGTGATGATGCAAGGAGGCCTCAATGTAAATGGAGCTCGATAAACCTTTGTTGCGCGAGATGTACTATCGCATGCGTCGCATCCGACGCTTTGAGGAGACGGCGGAGGAGCTGTACAAGCGCGGCACTGTCGTCGGATTGCTGCACCTGTACATCGGTGAGGAGGCGGTCGCCGCGGGGGTGTGCCTGGCGTTGCGCGATGACGACTATATTACGAGCACCCACCGCGGCCATGGCCACCTGCTGGCCAAGGGGGGTGATGCCAAGCGCCTGCTCGCCGAGCTGTGCGGACGCCTGGACGGCTATTGCCACGGCAAGGGAGGCAGCATGCACGCTGCCGACCTGAGCTTGGGCATCCTGGGTGCCAACGGGGTGGTGGGGGGTGGCTTCGGCATCGCCACCGGCGCAGCGCTTTCCGCCAAAATGCGCCATTCCGGCCAGGTCGCCGTCTGCTTCTTCGGCGATGGAGCGGCCAACCAGGGCATCTTCATGGAAGTGTTGAACATGGCAGCCATCTGGAAGCTGCCGGTCATCTACGTCTGTGAAAACAACGGCTTCGGCCAGTACACGCGCTACGAGGAGGCAACCGTCACCGATCTGCCCATCGGCGCACGTGCGGCAGCTTTTGGCCTGCCCACCGTTCAGGTGGATGGCAACGACGTCATCGCGGTCTATCAGGCGGCCGTGCAGGCGGTCGAGCGCGCGCGTTCCGGCCAGGGGCCCAGCTTCATCGAGGCGCGCACCTATCGCCTGCGTGGCCATCACATGGGCGATGTCGGCTTTGCCCGCCGCTACCGCACCAAGGAGGAGCTGGAAGCGCACATGCAACAGGAACCGGTGGGACGCTTCCGCCGCTGGCTGCTCGAGCACCAGGTGCTCTCCGAGGCGGAGATCCAGGAGGTGGAAGCGCGGGTGGAGGCCGAGTTGCAGGAAGCCATCGAATTTGTCAACCGCTCGCCGATACCGGACGTCAGCACGATAACGGAGCATGTCTATGCCTGAGATGCGCGAGATCACCATTGTCGAAGCGCTGCGCGAGGCGCTCGCCGAGGAAATGAGCCGCGACCCAACCGTCTTCCTGATGGGTGAGGACATCGGACGCGCCAATGGCGTCTTCAACGTCACGGCTGGATTGCAAGATGAGTTTGGCAAGGAGCGGGTGATCGACACCCCCATCTCCGAAGCGGGCTTCACCGGCATGGGGATCGGCGCGGCCCTGACCGGCATGCGCCCGGTGGTCGAGATCCTGTTCTGCGACTTTATAACCCTGGCGATGGATCAAATCGTGAACCAGGCGGCCAAGCTGCATTACATGACGGGCGGGCAGGCGAAAGTGCCCCTGGTCATCCGCACACTGATGGGCGCAGGGCGCGGTGCCGCCGCGCAGCACTCTCAAAGCTTGCACGCCTGGGTGGCACACATCCCCGGACTGAAGGTGGTGATGCCTTCCACGCCCTACGATGCCAAGGGATTGCTCAAGTCGGCCATCCGTGATGACAACCCGGTGATCTTCTTCGAGGACAAGATGAGCTACCAGGTGAAGGGCCTGGTGCCGGTGGGCGAGTACACCATCCCGTTGGGCGTTGCCGACGTGAAGCGCGTCGGCACGGATGTGACCTTTGTGGCGACATCCAGCATGGTGCAGGTGGCATTGGCGGCAGCGGAGGTGCTGGAGCAAGAAGGCATCAGCGCCGAGGTGGTGGATCCGCGCACGCTCAAGCCGCTGGACAAGGCGACCATCCTCGAGTCGGTGAAGAAGACCGGTCGCGCGGTGGTGATCGACGAGGGACACCTGAGCTACGGCGTGACGGCCGAGATCGCCGCCATCATCGCGGATGAGGCATTTGACTACTTGGATGCCCCGGTGAAGCGCTTGGGGGCGATGGATGTGCCGGTGCCGATGGCGCCCGTGCTGGAGCAAGCCACTGTGCCCAACGTGGAGCAGCTGGTCGCCACGACACGTGGCCTCTTTGGGCGGAGGTATTGAGCGATGGCAACCGAGATCTACATGCCCCAGCTTGGCCTCACGATGACGGAAGGCACCGTCACCCGCTGGCTCAAACGCACCGGAGACGCGGTGAAGCAGGGCGAGCCGGTGGTCGAGATTGAGACGGACAAGGTCACCACCGAGATCGAAGCCCCCACGGACGGGGTGTTGGGCCCCATCCTGGTGGAAGAGGGCAAGACGGCGCCGATCGGGGGCGTGTTGAGCTACGTGCTGGCCGCGGGCGAGACGATGCCGGAAGTTCCCCAAGCCGGGCTGGTCGCCGCCATCCCCACGACGCCGGCCCCAGCTGCGGAGCAACCGCCGGCGCCCCCTGAGACGCGGGAGCGTGTTGTGGCAACACCGCGCGCACGCCGCAAAGCGCACGAGCTGGGTATCGATCTTTCCCAGGTGCCGGCCAGCGGCCCGGGTGGGCGCATTGTGGAGGCGGATGTGCGCTGGTTTGCCGATCAGAAGGCCGCGCAAGTGCAGGAGCCACCCCGCGTCTCGCCGGTGGCACGGCGTCTCGCCGCGGAGCTGGGCGTTGACCTGAGCACCGTGCAGGGCACCGGTGAAGGGGGGCGCATCCGACGTGAGGATGTCGAGCGCGCCGCGGCTGCACGTCAAGCGGCGGCCGCCGCTGTGCCGCCGACCCCGCCACCAGCGACCCCTGTGGCACCGGCAGGCGCCGTTGAAGCGTTGACCGGCGTGCGCCGCATCGTGGCCGAACGGATGACGCGCACCTTCACCACCACGCCGCACTTCTATCTGACCGCCGAGGTGGACGCCAGCGCGCTGACGCGCATGCGCGATGGGTTGTTGCCGCGCATCGAAGCGGCGACCGGCATCCGCCTGACCATCACGGATATCCTGGTCAAGGTGTGTGCCCATGCGCTGCGCGAGCATCCGGAGATCAACGTCGCCTAAGCCGAGGCGTCGGGTGGGCCTGGCCTGGTGCGTCAGGCGGA
>JBMFPH010000212.1:0-5277 GCA_049969215.1 Anaerolineae bacterium
GGAGGACCTCAAGAAAGGGGTGGGCCATCTGCCCGGCTCAGCACACCCTGGCCAGCGTGGCAATATGTATTTGGCCGCCCACAACGATATCTTCGGCGAAATCTTTCGTGACCTCGACAAATTGGAACTAGGAGATGAGTTCTTCGTGTACAGTGGAAACCAGCAGTTTCGCTATAAAGTCACCGCCAAGCGTGTTATCGAGCCCACCGATGTCAGCGTGATGTTCCCCTCTACCAAGCCAGTTGCCACATTGCAGACATGCTATCCCTATCTGGTTGATTCACATCGTCTGGTAGTGATTGGCGAATTGGTCGAATGAGCTCTAGTGTGGTATGATATTGCCAATCTTGTGTGCTTAGGGGAGGTATCCGTGCCCAAGAAAACTCGTCGTACCCGTTCTCATACCTTAAAGCTACAAGCTGAGTCACGTCCATCCACTGTAGCACGCGCTCAAGTTGTCCGGCCAGAGGCGGTTCCGCACGTAGCTACTCCGGTCGCTGCGACAAGCGGTAGCAAGCGCGTGGACTTTTCGACGGAATATCACTACATTATTGGCGACTTGCGGAAGATGGCCCTCATTGCAGCCAGTATGTTTATAGTGTTGATAGCACTCTCTTTCCTAATTCGATGAGAGAGCCGCGCGCTTTGGGAAAGGTGATCTCTGCCAGGCGCCACAGCATGCATCATTCCTCTAAGTGATATCCAGGCGATTGACGTACAGCGGGAACTACCTGCCATTTTCCCGTGTCCCCTCTGCAAAAATTCTCACTTGACTCGCATGCACGAAGGTGATATGCTGCAGCATAGCCCATCTATTAACTGCCAGTGAACGGGCTAATAGGAGGTGCGCTATGGCCCGTCTCCCTCAGGATGAAGATGCAACGCTGATGTCCGAGCCACCGGATCCGTTCACCGTTGTGGCGCGAGCACCGCAGCCGGTTCAACCAACGCCGCCATCGCCACTGCGCCGAAGGGGAACACCATGGCTGGTTTGGTCCATCCTCGTTGGTCTATTTGTATTGGTTTGCCTGGCCAGCGTAGCAGCCTTACTGCTTTTCCTCCGCACCGATACGCTGCAGACAGTTCAGGCACATTTGACGACCGCCGCGCTGACAGCTGTAGCACCGCAATTCTCCGCCACACCTGGCGTGGGGAGCTCTGCGTTCAACGCTGTGGTCACACAGCTCTCTGCACCATCCAGTTTGACGGTCGAGATAGGATCCTCGTCAACGCCATTGCGGATGAGTGTTGATGCGACTGCCCAGTTGACGCCATCGGCTACGACTGCTGCGATAGCTGTCCCTATATCATCGTCCACCTCGATCCAAATGTCCATTGCAACGGCAACAACCTTGTCGTCGATGCCATCCCCCGTACCATTGGCGAGTGCAACATCTCCACCATTGCCTACGTTGAGCGTGCCGCCTCTCTCCACCGTACCGGTGGTAGCAACGGGCGGAGACGTTGTCATCGCAGCAACAACGCCAGCGGTGGCTCCTAGCTTGGGGGCTATTGCTTTCTCTGCCATTACTCAGGATGGCCACACTGTGGAGGGTGATACGTTTGCTGGTAGGATTACCGAGATCCATGCTATATTCACCTACCAGAACATGGTGGACGGGTTGCCATGGGAGCGCCGTTGGTACCTGAACGGGCAACAGATGGCGAAAACGACGGACGTGTGGAGCAAGGGGAACGCGGGTACCTTTCACCTGACCCTGACGGCTGGTGGTAACCCTCTTGGCAGTGGTCGTTGGCGGCTGGAGCTGTATGTGAACGGTGTGCTGTTGCAGCGAGGTGAATTTGTTATCGAAGCCCCTATCCCTACTCCATCTGCTACTGCCACGCTATTACTTACGTCTACACCGTCTCCCACGGCCTTTGCAACTGCAGCACTCACCGATACGCCGACAGCAATCGTCGTGCCCGTTTATACCATTGCCTTCAGCCGTTGGGATGGCGGCAAATACGATTTATTCCTTGCGCGCACCGATGGCAGCGGAGAGAAGTTTCTCTTGCAACGTGCGGCAGGACCTTCTTGGTCGCCGGATGGACACTATCTGATCTTCTCTGGCCAGGAAGGGGTTGATCGCCAGGAACGTGATGGCGTCACGTATCACTTCGAGGGAATCAGCAATGGTATCATCAGTATGGATATGCGCACTTGGTCGCCCGATCTGACAACAATTGTGCTGCGGCAGCATGTGCGTGAAGCCACGGCGCGTTGGGCAGCTTGGTCGCCGCGTGGGGATATGGTTGCTTACGACGCGCGGCGCGGTGGTCCTGACTGGCGTATCTACTTCCTCGGTACTGCCGATAACCAACAGTATCAAGTGGAGATTCCGGGCGAGCAGGCGGACTGGTCACCTGACGGCAACTATCTGGTGTATCGTTCTGGGCGTGAGAATCGACAGGGCATTTGGGTTTCCAATCGGGATGATTCAAGCCGGGTGCAAATCACTGCGGAGGGCAGTGATGCTTTCCCACGCTGGTCGCCTGATGGGCGTAAGATCGCCTTTCACCGCGATTCAGGTCAGAATGTGGATATCTACGTGATGAATCCGGACGGCAGCCATGTGCGCCGCCTCACCGATGCGCCCGGTCCGGACACATTGCCTGCCTGGACACCCGACGGGCGTATTGTCTTCCGCAGTGCACGTAGTGGCAGCTGGGGCATATACATCATGAACGCAGACAGTAGCGGTCAGCGGCTGATCATTCCCAATGCAGACCCAGGACCGGACTGGGCCTTTGGTCATATGGACGTGCGGTAAGATGCGGGTGCGACTGGAGACGTTGGGTTGTCGACTTAATACGAGCGAAATGGAGCAGCTCGCCCGCCAGCTGCGTGCCGTGGGCCATCAGGTGACAGACACAGATGGACCGTGTGATGTTTGTGTCGTCAACACGTGTGCTGTCACCCACCTGGCCGAGCGCAAGTCGCGCCAGCTAATCCGCCATCTACAGCAAATGTATCCCCACGCCTTGCTGGTGGTCACTGGCTGCTATGCCGAGCTGGAACCTATGCGTCTCCAAGCGATGGGGGTTCCGTTGGTGGTGGGCAATCAGCAAAAGGAGCACCTTACGGAGATCATTGCGCAGGAGCTGCGTTTGCCCGAGGTGCCACCGACACAGCTGAACATTTGTGCCAGTGGATTGCGCACACGTGCTTTCGTCAAGGTCCAGGATGGCTGTGACAATGCGTGCACGTTCTGCGTGGTGCGTCTGGCACGCGGCAAAGGGCGCAGTCGACCAATGGACGAAGTGGTGCAGGAAGTTCATCAGCTGCTGTGTGCCGGATACCGCGAAGTGGTGCTCAGTGGTGTGCACTTGGGCGCCTACGGGCACGACTGGGGCAACCAGCGGGGACTTTTCCATCTGGTGCGCCGTCTGTTGGACGAAACCGATCTGGCGCGTCTGCGTCTCTCTTCTTTGGAGCCGTGGGATATCACGCCCGATTTCTTTACCCTGTGGGAAGATCGTCGGCTGGCGCGACACCTCCATCTACCTCTTCAGAGCGGGTGTGACGCCACATTGCGCCGTATGGCGCGTCGCACCACCACACAATCTTTCGCCGAGTTGGTGGCGGTTGCGCGTGCTGCTATTCCCGATTTGGCCGTGACCACTGACATCATGGTGGGCTTTCCGGGCGAGAGCGAAGCCGAGTTTGCCGAGAGCTTGGCCTTTGTGGAGACCATGCAATTCGCGCGGTTGCATGTCTTTCGTTACTCTCCGCGCCCTGGCACACGTGCCGCAACCATGCCCGACCAGGTGTCACCTGCCGTGGCGGCGAAGCGTGCTCACCGCATGCACATGCTGGGTGTGAAACTAGAGCATTCTTTTCGTTGCCGTTTCATCGGCCGCACGATGGAAGTGCTTTGGGAAACAGCCCGACCGGAAAGTGGTACCTGGCTGTGGAGCGGGCTGACCGATAATTATCTGCGCGTGACCACCTTGAGCAGAGAAGATCTGCACAACACGATCACGCCAACGCGCCTGACCGCCGAGACGAACAACGGCTTGCGTGGAGAGGTGGAGCTGCCTCGCCTCGACAACTCCGCTTCGTGATCTCTTACCCCAAGATATAAGGGGCCAATTTGCATGTCAAAAGATGGATTGCGAATGCGCTATGATCGTGTTACTATGGCGCTACTGGTGCCTGCTCATTTTTTCGAGGAAGGTCGAACTATGGAGCCAGAACAGACCAGCAACAAGCCCGTCGAGCATGTCATGTGGCACGACCAACATATTGCTACCATTATCCGTCGCGATTACATGCCGGACAAGACCACCTTTGTCACCCCCGATCGTTACTATCAGCAGGCCGGCTTTGTCGTTTATCCACGCGGTGGGATCGTGCGTCGACATGTGCACTTGCCTATCCAACGTCATTTAGTGGGAACCCCGGAAACTTTGATCATACGCAAGGGTCGCGTGGAAGCGGAGTTGTACGGTCTGGATAAGACGCCACTCGGTACCTGGATCCTCGAGGAGGGCGATATCATCTTGCTGGTCGCAGGTGGTCATGGCTTTCGCTGCCTGGAGGACACCGTTTTTCTTGAGATCAAGCAGGGTCCCTATACTGGCCTGGTGGAGAAAGAAACCTTCTAGATGATCCCCGTTTGTGAACCTCTCTTGACCGAAGAGGACGCCGCACTGGTATTGGATTGTGTGCGCAGCGGTTGGATCTCCTCGGTAGGTCGCTATCTGGATGAGTTCGAGAGCAGCTGGGCTGCCTACTGTGGCATGCGCCATGGCATTGCGGTGAGCAATGGCACAACCGCACTGGAGATTGCGGCTGCGCTGCTCAATTTGCGACCTGGCGATGAGGTGATTATGCCCACCTTCACGATCATCTCGTGCGCGCAGGCAATCCTGCGCGCGGGTGGGATACCCGTGCTGGTGGACAGCGATGCACGCACTTGGCAGATGGATGTGCAACAGGTTGCCGATAAGATCACTCCACGTACGCGTGCCATCATGGTGGTGCACATCTACGGACATCCGGCAGACATGGACCCGCTGCGAGAGCTGGCAGCACAGCATAATCTGATGATCATCGAAGATGCCGCGGAGGCCCATGGTGCAGAGTACCGCGGACGCAAGTGCGGTGGGTTGGGTGACATCAGCACCTTCAGCTTCTATGCCAATAAGCTGATCACCACCGGTGAGGGTGGTATGGTGCTGACCCAGAGGGATGACTTAGCCGAGCGCGCGCGTGCCCTGCGTAATCTGTGCTTCCAGCGCACGCGGCGCTTTCTGCACGAGGAGCTGGGG
>JBMFPH010000213.1:0-5276 GCA_049969215.1 Anaerolineae bacterium
AGCAATACATCGAGCCGGAGAGCGGCGACGTGGACATCTCCAAAGAGGCCGTTTTGGTCTCGGTGGGGCGCGGCATCCAGAACGCGGACAACATCGAGATGGTGCAGGAGCTGGCCGCCGCGCTGGGCGGCGTGGTGAGCGCCTCGCGTCCGGTGGTGGACCAGGGCTGGCTGCCCACGACGCGCCTGGTGGGCAAGTCGGGCAAGCGTGTCAAGCCGCGCCTCTACCTGGCGCTGGGCATCAGCGGCGCGCCGGAACACGCCGAAGCCATCACCGACAGCCAGACCATCATCGCCGTCAACACCGATGCCAGCGCGCCTATCTTCGACATCGCCCGCTACGGGACGACGCTCGACCTGTTTGACCTGGTGCCCGCCCTGACCGAGAAGGTTCGACAGGCGAAGCAGTAGCCGCCATCGAAGAAGGGAGCGCGCGACGATGCCGGAACGGGTGGACTTTTGGGGAATTCCGCATACGTGGGGGCCGCCAGAGCTGTATGCCTATGGCATTATGGGCCTGGCGTCCTTGGTGTTGCTCTTCCGCCTCTACCAGGCCGTCAGCTTGTGGTGGCGGCTGGGACGCGCGGAGAAGCGTTGGGATCAGCTGCACATCCGCATCTGGCGCCTGATCCAGTACGCCATTGTGCAGGTGCGCGTGCTCAGCCAGCGCTATCCCGGCATTATGCACGTGGCGCTGGCATGGGCGTTCTTCGTGTTCTTGTGGGGCACTATCCTGGCGACCATCCATTCGCATTTCATCGGCTTCCTGTACGGGCACACCTATCTGGTGTACAAGCTGGCGCTGGATGTGTTCACCGCCATCTTCATCGGGGGTGCCATCCTGGCCGCCTATCGGCGATATGTGTTGCGGCCGCGCCGGCTGACGCTGGCGCCGCGCTTCACCTACTCGCTGGTGCTCATCGTGGTGATCGTGCTCGGCGGGCTGAGCGTCGAGTCCACGCGTCTGGCGGTCGAGCGGCCCGAATGGGCCTGGTGGATGCCGGCGGGCTGGCTGGTCGCGCAGCTGTGGCTGGCCACCGGCGCTTCCGATGCCACGCTCTTGGACTGGCACTTCGGCCTGTGGTTCTTCCACCTGCTCAGCGTGGCCCTGTTATTCGTCACCCTGCCGCAGAGCACAATGTTGCACGTGATCACCGGCCCGCTGAACGTCTTCTTCTCCAAGCTGGACCGGCCGATGGGGCGGCTGGCGCCGCAGCCGCAGACCGCTTCGGGTGAGCCGCTCTTCGTCACCAGCTTGCGCGACCTCACCTGGAAGCAATTGCTGGACAGCGAGGCGTGCACCGAGTGCGGGCGCTGCCAGGATGCGTGTCCGGCCTTCGCCGCGGGGACGCCGCTCAGCCCGAAGGAGCTGATGCTGAGCATCCGCACCGCGCTGCGCCGGGATGGTCCGCAGCTGCTCCAGCGCGGCAATGGCGTCAACGGCGTGCCCGCCCTGGTGGGTGAGGTGGTGCAGGATGCCGTCCTGTGGTCATGCACCACCTGTGGCGCGTGTGTGCGCGAGTGCCCGGTGCTCATCGAGCACATCGACACTACGGTGGACATGCGCCGTCAGCTGGTCAACGAGGGGCGCATGGACAGCATGTTGCAAGAAGCATTGGCCAACCTGGGGCGCTACGGCAACTCGTTCGGCCAGTCGGAGCGGGTGCGTGGACGCTGGGCACAGGGGTTCGACCCGCCGATCAAGGATGCGCGCAAGGAGAGCGTCGAGTATCTCTGGTTCGTGGGAGACTACGCTTCCTACAGCGCGACGCTGAGCGACATCACGCGCAAGACGGCGGAGGTGTTCCAGAGGTTGGGACTGGACTTCGGCATCCTGTACGAAGGCGAGCGCAACGCCGGCAACGATGTGCGCCGTGTGGGCGAGGAGGGGCTGTACGAGATGCTGGTGCACCGCAACGCGGCGGTGTTGAGCCGCTGCGCCTTCAAGGCGATCGTCACCACCGATCCGCACTCGTACAACACCCTCAAGAACGAGTATCCGCCGGAGGTGCTCGACGGCCGGCCGGTGCTGCACTACACCGAGCTGCTCGACCAGCTGCTGATGACGGGCGCGCTGAAGTTCAGCCATCGCCTGGGCTACACGGTGACCTACAGCGACCCGTGCTACCTAGGCCGTTACAACGGCGTGTACGATGCGCCGCGCCGCCTCATCCTGGCGACCGGCTGCCAGCTGGTCGAGATGCCGCGCTGCGGCGATCGCGCGGCGTGTTGCGGCGCCGGGGGCGGGCGCATCTGGATGGAGGAACAGGCGGTGCAGGAACGCCCCAGCGAGGCACGCATCCGCGAGGCGGCTGCCCTGGAAGGCGTGCAAACCCTGGTGGTGACCTGCCCCAAGGATGTCACAATGTATCGGGATGCGGTGAAGACCACCGGATACGAGCCGCGTCTGGCGGTCAAAGAGCTGATGGAGCTGGTTCATGCAGCGTTATGATGGCGCAGCAGAGGAGGAAATGATTATGAGCGAACGTGTCGGTGTGTACGTCTGTCACTGCGGCACCAACATCGCCGGTGTGGTGGATGTCGCAGAGGTGACGCGTTGGGCCGGGGAATTGCCGGAGGTGGCCATCGCGCGCGACTACAAGTTTATGTGCTCCAGCCTGGGGCAAGACCTGATCGAGAAGGACATCAAGGAGCTGGGGCTGACGCGCATCGTGGTGGCGGCATGTTCGCCGCATATGCACGAGAAGACCTTCCGCGGCGCAGCCCAGCGCGCCGGCCTCAACCCCTTCCTGACCGAGATGGCCAACATCCGCGAGCTGGACGCCTGGGCGACGGACGACAAGGAGGCGGCGACGCAGAAGGCCAAGGCGCTCATCCGCGGCGCCATCGAGCGCGTGCTCTTCCACGAGCCGCTCGAGATGATCACGGTGACCATCAACCCCAACACCCTCATCGTGGGCGGCGGCATCGCCGGCATCACCGCGGCGCTGGAGCTGGCCAACGCCGGCTACCACGTCTATATGGTGGAGCGCGAGCCGTCCATCGGCGGCCACATGGCCCAGCTGGACAAGACCTTCCCCACGCTGGACTGCGCCGCCTGTATCCTGACGCCGCGCATGGTAGACGTGGGCCAGCATCCCAACATCACCCTGCTGGCGTACAGCGAGGTCGAGGCAGTCGAGGGCTATGTCGGCAACTTCACCGTGACCGTGCGCAAGAAGGCCGGCTACGTCAACGAGGAATTGTGCACCGGCTGCGGCATCTGTGAGGAGAAATGCCCCAAGAAGGTGGTCGATCAGGTGTTCGAAGCCGGCATCGGCACGCGCAAGGCGATCTATCGTCCCTTCCCTCAGGCGGTGCCCAAGTATCCGGTGATCGACCGCGAGAACTGCATCTACTTCCAGAAGGGCAAGTGCAAGGCGTGCCAGATCTTCTGCCCGACCAACGCCATTGACTTCGAGCAGCAGGATCGGATGATCCAGTTCGAGGTGGGCAACATCATCGTCGCGACGGGCTATGACCCGTTTGACGCGACCCGCATCCCCCATTACGGCTTCGGGCGGCTGCCCAACGTGATCACCAGTGTGCAATTCGAGCGCATGGTGAACGCCTCAGGCCCGACCGGCGGGCGCATCGTGCTGAAGGACGGCACGCCGCCGAAGAGCGTCGGGATCATCCACTGTGTGGGCTCGCGCGACGAGAACTACAACGAGTATTGCTCGCGCGTGTGCTGCATGTACTCGCTCAAGTTCGCCCACCTGGTGCGGGAGCGCCTGCCCGACGCCGAGGTGTACAACTTCTACATTGACATCCGCGCTTCAGGCAAGCGCTACGAGGAGTTCTACCACCGTGTCATGATGGAAGGCGCCAACATGATCCGCGGACGGGTGGCCGAGGTGACCGATGTCGCGCGCACCGCGGACGAGGAAGGCAAGCTGATCATTCAGGTGTACGACACCCTGTTGGGCGAGCAGCGGCGCATCCCGGTGGACATGGTCATCCTGAGCGTCGGGGTGCAACCGCGTAAGGACGCCCGCCAAGTGGCGCAGCTCTTCGGGCTGGGCTGTGACTTCGCCGGCTTCTTCACCGAGCGCCATCCCAAGCTCGACCCGCTGCTCACTATGGTGGAGGGCATCTACATCGCCGGCGCCTGTCAAGGGCCGATGGCCATTCCCGAGACGGTAGCGCAGGGCGCCGGCGCGGCCGCGCGCGTGGCCGGCATGATCGGCCAGGGCACCGTGGTGATGGAGCCCATCAAGGCGCACATCGACCCCGAGAAGTGCTCCGGCTGCCGCATCTGCAACAACCTGTGCCCCTACAAGGCGATCGTCTACCACGAGGACCGCAAGATCTCCGAGGTGATCTCGGCCTTGTGTCAGGGGTGTGGTACGTGCGTGGCGGCCTGCCCCAGCGCGGCGATCACCGGTGCCCACTTCACCCGCCGCCAGCTGATGGCCCAGGTGGAGGGCATCCTGTGGGATGTGCGCCAGATGATGGAAATAGAAGCGCCCGCGCAAGCGGCAGGGAATGCCTGACCGGAATCGAAGGGGACCATCTGCAGGAGAGGAGACGATGAGCGCATCATATGAACCTGTGATTGTCGGTTTTCTGTGCAACTGGTGTTCGTACCGCGCCGCCGACCTGGCCGGCACGGCGCGCCTGCACTACGCGCCCAATATGCGGCCCATCCGGGTGATGTGCAGCGGCCGGGTCGAGCCAGATTTGGTGCTCAAGGCATTCCGCGAGGGCGCGGATGGCGTCCTCATCGCGGGGTGTCATCCGGGCGAATGCCACTACATCGAGGGCAATCTCAAGGCGCTGCGCCGCTATGTGTTGCTCAAGCGCCTGATCCGCCAATGGGGGATCGAGCCGGAGCGGCTGCAGCTGGTGTGGGCGTCGGCGTCCGAGGGCACTGTGTTGGCCGAGGCGGTCAACCGTATGACTGAGCAGCTGCGTGCGCTGGGGCCGCTGCGCTGGCGCCAGACGGTGCTGGGCGGTGACGGCCATCCGGCAGCCACGGAGGGCGCATCCAAGGCCGAAGCAGTCGCCACACCGATGACGGAGGAGGCATGACCATGGCCGGCAATGGCAAACCCAAATTTGCGATGTACTGGGCCGCCTCGTGCGGCGGCTGCGAGATCGCCGTGCTGAACATCGGCGATAAGATCCTGGCGGTGGACGAAGCCTTCGACATCGCCTTCTGGCCCTGCGCCGCCGACTTCAAGGTCAAGGACGTGGAAGGGTATCCGGACGGCTACATTGATCTATGTCTCTTCAACGGCGGCATCCGCACCTCGGAGAACGAGGAGATGGCCC
>JBMFPH010000214.1:0-5189 GCA_049969215.1 Anaerolineae bacterium
GGGTGACTTGATGGCGATCAGCGATCACATCAACCTGGTGGGTATGGCAGGGGCGCATCCCCTGCGTGGTCCTAATCTCGATGTACTGGGGCCACGTTTTCCGGATATGTCGCAGGCGTATGATCCGACCCTACGCACGCTGGCGCGAAATGTCGCTCGAAATTGTGGTCTGCCCCTGCACGAAGGGGTGTATGTCTGCGTAGCTGGCCCGTCATTCGAGACCCCGGCCGAGGTGCGTTTTCTACGGCTTATCGGGGGTGATGCCGTAGGCATGTCCACTGCGCCGGAAGTGACGGTTGCACGCCATGCCAATATGCGCGTGCTGGGTATCTCCGGCATCAGCAACGTCGCCATCGACCAGCCAATGTCAGGACGCGTTACCACTCACGACGAAGTGCTAGATGCTGCTAAGATAATTGTGCCACGCTTAACCGAGCTCATTAGAGGCGTCTTGGACGAGTTGCCTCTCTAGTAGCAGCTTGCATGCCATAATTGGATAGGTTGTTAGACAGGTTTCTGCGGTCGCAGGAAAACTGCCCAGCTAAACAAGCATAGAAGCGCCCAATGGCTGAACGTGTCAACCCGAGCCCGGACTCGAGACCAGCTCCAACGAGTGGCCATCTCCCTCTGTTACGCTCCCCCCGTTACAAACTGGCAGTAGGTGGACTGATCGCCTGGTCGTTTGCAGTGCTGGCTGCTTACTACACCGTGCATAAGCCCTTTGATTTGGTGCAGTTGCATGCACTTGGGCAAGTCGCACTCGATATGATGCTTTGGCTCGTCATACTCATCATCGCCACAGGTTGCGGGCTGCACCTGATGAGCGCTGTAAAGAATCACAACCTATCACCCATCGAACAGGTGCTCTTTGGATTTGGAATAGGAATGGCGGTCTTGAGCTATGCGGTGATGGGACTGGGTTGGGTTGGATTACTGAGCCCCGTATGGATGGTGCTTCTAGGAGTATTTCTGCTGGGTTGGCAACTGGTGCGCCCGCGGCCTTTGTGCTTCGCTTGGCAAACACTGGGTGCTGTCCTTCCTCGACCTCGCGGACGTTTTGAGTGGCTGCTGGCCGGCGTCGCGACGATTTGCCTGGTGTTGGGGTTTATTTGGGCGCTGGTTCCACCCTATGCTTTTGATGCCGCCGTATATCACCTGCGCCAGGTCGAGCTATATCTGGCAGCTCGTTCATTGTTTATTCCAGTAGACAGCGCTTACGCTGGCTTTCCAGGGATGATTCAGATGCTTTTCGCTTTCACCAAAGCACTGGGTGGTGACAGTGCATCTCAATTGCTGCATTTCGCCTTTCTGCCCTCAACTATCCTGGCAGCGGCGGCATTGGGCCGACGGCTGTGGCACCTGGAACTGACATGGTCAATTGCTGCTCTCCTGACAGCTGTGCCAACAATTTTGCTCGTCGCGACATGGCCTTACGTGGACGTGGCGCTAATGTTCTACACCTCGCTGTTCTTCTATGCATTGGTACTGTGGTTGCAGGATACTCGCTGGCAATGGCTGGTATTAGCAGCGATACTGTGCGGTTTGGCGATGGAGATCAAGTACACTGCCTTGTGGTATCCTCTCGCCGCTGCTGGGCTGGTGATGTTGCATCTGCGGCGGGATGGTTGGCGCACCACGTTACTGCGATGGGCTTGCTTGGGTGGTGTTGCCGCGCTTGTTGCTGCTCCGTGGTATTTGCGCAACTGGATGCTAACAGGCAACCCACTCTATCCCTACATATGGGGTGGTGTAGCATGGGATGCCGGCCGAACCGCTTGGTGGGATCGTGCCGGCAGTGGTCTGGTGACGCAACCATGGCGATTGCTGATAGCACCATGGGAGATGACCGTTTTCGGAATTGAGGGCAAGACAGGTTACCAAGCTACGTTGGGACCATTGCTGCTTGCGTTGGTGCCCGGTATCCTGGCTGTGTGGTGTCATCTCAATCGAGAGGAAAAGCGTGGACTGGGCTGGATGGCACTTTTCGGCGGAATACTGTACGCCATCTGGTTATGGGGCATTGCACGTTCGACCCTATTGATGCAAAGCCGGTTGTTGTTGCCCGTTTTTCCTTTGTTCGTGTTGGTGGCCACACTGGTATTGCATCGCTTACCAGCTCTGGACACGCGCGTGTTCTCGGTCAGCTGGGTGTTGCGTGTAGTGGTTGCACTTGTGTTAGTGCTTCATGCTTTTGCCACGGTGAGCAGCTTCGTCCAGGATCATCCACTAGCTCCGCTTTTCGGAAGCGAGTCGCGCAGCGCTTATGTGGGGCGCCGAGCGGGTACAGCTTATACCGCTGCCATTCAACACGTCAACACACTACCGGAGTCTGCTAAAGTCCTGTTTCTCTGGGAACCGCGCGCCTATCATTGTCAACGCCCTTGTTTGCCGGACTCTTTGTATGACAACCTGGTCTATCTAGTACGCCAATACGGTGAGGCACCGTACTTGGTCCAGGCATTGAGCGCACAGGGTATCACGCATATATTGCTCAATCGCGCGATCTTCGAAATAGCTGTTCACGAGGGCAATGACCCAATCTCTCCTCACGCGCTGAGCATATTAGCAGAGTTGCAAGCGCATCACCTGGAACCGATATACGACGATGGGGTAGCTTACGTCCTATATCAGTTGAGACAATGATGCAGAATCGATCGCACACTTCATCCCTGATTTTCGGCCTGCTGGTCGTTTTGACGGTGGTCATCCTGGGAACCAGCGGTTGGCTGCTCTATGACTGGTTCGCCGCCCATGCGCGCGCGGTCGTGTGGGATTTGTTCGGTCCGTGGTTGGCACTACGCCGTATGCTGCTTGATGGCATCAATCCTTACAGCGCTACTGTCTTGGAAGAGACTCAGCACGCTATCTATGGCCGTACCACATATCCCTATGAGGATCAACAAGCATTTGCATATCCCTTGTCCATCGTGGCTGTGATGGGGCCGCTGGCCATCCTGCCGTTACCACTGGCGCAGACCATTTGGTTTTTGGTGCTCGGGGACAGCCTCTTAGTTTTTCTATGGGTCGCGCCGCGGGCAGTGGGTTGGTCTCCGCCGCTGTGGCTGCGGGCGTGGACATTGCTATGCACCTGTGTATTGTATCAGAACGTTTGGGCTTTCCTTCTCGGCCAGGTCGCCATTGTGATCGCGGCGTTGATCGCGCTGGCATGGTGGGGTCTGCGTCATCAGCGCTGGACGTTGGCAGGCGTGTGCCTCGCCTTGGCGACGATCAAGCCGCAGATGACCTTCTTGATCGTGCCAGGAATGCTGCTATGGGCATTTTGGCAGCGCCACATGCGCGTGGCAACATCCTTCGGTATCACGCTGGTGCTGTTGTTTCTGCTGCCCGCCGTCTGGTTGCCGGATTGGCCATTGCACTGGTTGGTGTGGTTGCAACGCTATGCCGATTACACATTCTTTGCGCCGCCGGTGCAGCTGCTGACGGGTACCACAGGGTTGAGTTGGCTTCTCGCCGGGATTATGGTGCTGTGGCCGGTTGCCGTATGGTGGCACGCACATCAGAAGATGCCGACCCATACGGCACATGCATCGGCAAGGTTGTGGGGAACGCCGGAAATGCGCGATTGGCTTTTCAGCTGGCTAATCGCTATCACTGCGATGGTGGCACCGCGCACCACCCAAGCCAATCAGCTGATTTTGTTCCTGCCGTTGTTCTACTTTTTTGCCCAATTGTCCAGTCGTGGAGGTCAGATGGCAATCGCAGCTATTGAAACGGGCATCGTGGTCGTGGTCTGGGCGGTGGCACTCGTGGCATTGCCGGCCACACACGATCCGGAATACACTTGGCGACAACATCAGTGGATCAGTCCTATCTTGCCCGTCGGGATCACCGGTGTATTGTGGGGCTTGAGCGCAAGGCCAATGTGGAGGATGACGCGTGAAGCAAGTTGAGTCACGCGCGGGGGAATGGATTATCGCCACAGGAATGGCATTGGCTGTGCTGATAGTGACCAGCGTGCCCTATCTGGTAGGATGGGCTGCGTCCACACCTGAACGCATCTTCGCAGGCTTTATCATCGATGTGGAAGACATCCACAGTTATCTGGCCAAGATGCAGCTAGGCTACCGTGGTGAGTGGCAATATCGCATCCTGTTTACTTCAGAACCTCATTCGGGCGCTTATCTCTACACTTTCTATATTGCCCTCGGCCATTTGGCACGCTTGGTGCACGCCGATTTAGTGTTGACCTATCATGCGGCGCGGCTGGTAAGTGGTCTGATGTTTCTAATAACGGCATATATCTTCATTACGTTTTTCCTCACACGGACATCCGAGCGCTTGCTTGCTTTTATCCTTATTTGTTGGTCATCTGGGCTGGGTTGGCTGGCGTTGTTGCTTACGGGTTCTTACAGGGTGGGTGGCATCACCCCTGTGGACTTCTGGTTGATCGAGATGTATGGCTATTTCACGGTGATGCTTTTCCCGCATACTTGTATCGCGCTAACTTGCCTATTGCTCATCTTTGCCTTTTCGCTGCGCTTTACCGAAGAGGCACGCTGGCCCTACCTGCTTGGAGCGGCGTTGGCCACGGGGATTCTCAGTTCGATTCACGCTTTTATGGTGCTCGTAGTGGCGCTGACTCTCATCGGGTACTGGGCCTACCAGTTTGTGCGAGGCAAGAGATTGTGGTTCCAGCTGCCCGGACTGTGTGCCATCTGGCTGGTGGCTTTGCCCATCGTGACCTATCAGTATCTCGTCATCGTTCGCAACCCGGTATTTGCCGGCTGGCAAGCACAGAATCTTACCATCAGCCCATCTCCATGGCATTATGTTTTGGGCTATGGACTTGTGCTGGGACTGGCCCTGCCAGGCGGTTGGTGGGCGTTACGCCAATCGCAACGCTGGCCACTATTGGTGATATGGCTGTTGGTGGTCATTCCGTTGTTGTATGCACCATCCGTCTTTCCGATCCAACGACGTGTCATTGAGGGGAGTGGGGTGGCACTCTGTCTGCTGGCGGTGCCGGGTCTGACGCGTTATGTATTGCCTTGGGTTGAGCGCGTCTGGCAACGAGTGCGCGAGTTAATCGGATGTCAGGCAACGGTCCCGATGGTACATTCATCACCTGTGCCTTGGTTGCCGGCATTGCTGATCGCCTTAACATTGCCTTCTACTTTGTTGGTCATTACCAGTGCCAGCTTGGCTGCAGTGGCTGGCCGCCCCGATAT
>JBMFPH010000215.1:0-5185 GCA_049969215.1 Anaerolineae bacterium
GCGCCTTCCACGATCATGCGCCATCGGCCCATACGGTCCACCGTCATACTGGGGCGTGAGGCAGCGTCCACGGCGAGGTAGTTCGCCACTGGTGCCGCAGGGACGAAGCAGAAGGCGGTCTCGCGCAACAGATCATCCCGTGCATTGGAGAACTTGACCGATGTCCGATAGGTGCGCACCTCGTCCAGATGCTGGAGAAAGTAGTGCAATGCGACCGTGCCATGCCCTGCCCGCAGACGTAGCAACTCCTCGACTGGCAATCCGTCCTCGCAAAACAGATAACCGGTTTCGTCACTCACGCCCAGGATGCGCGGTGCCTGCGCTGCTCCACCCGACCCCTCACCCGGGCATCCTGTCACCAGCATGCGAGCCACATGCGATCCCACCGCGCCGAATCCCTGGATCAATACTGTCAGGTCTGCGCACGATGGCACCTGTAGGTCGGCAAATTGGGGCAACGCTTTCAGACGCGGCATCTCCTCCAGAAGGGTATGAATGGCAATCACCACACCGCCTGCCGCCGCACCCAGCTCGTCGATGCGATTGCCCCCCATTTCCACCGGCTTGGAGAGCGCGCCATCCAGCCCATTCTCGATAGCGATGGTTTTCATGTCGGCATCGTTGGTGCCGACATCCGGTCCGGGCAGATAGAGTTCACGGTAGCGGTAGATAAGACGGGCAAAACGGCGGATAATCTCCTCGCGCGTCGCTCCTTCCACGCTTGGGTCGGCCACGATACCGCTCTTGCCCCCACCATATGGCAATGCGGCAGCAGCATTCTTGAGCGTCATACCACGCGCCAGATTATGAATAGCTGATGGAGTCACATCAGGCAGCATACGGATGCCCCCCATGGCGGGGCGTCCCATGGCAAGGTTATCCACAACCAGATAGCCCCCTATCTCCAGCGGACTCTCTTCATCCCACATACATACCACCAAGCGTGGCCCAAGGCGGTCCACCTCTATGCCCAAACGGTGCAGGCGTTCCACGTCGGTGGGGCCAAACTCCATATAGGCACGGCCATTCTCCCGCTGCAGCCGATTGCGCCACGTCCGTTCCAGGAGCACGTCGTGCAGAAATTCACTCATCTTTTTGGGGATCATGCTCTCCTCCTAATGGCCGACTGCATCGCCGGCACCTTATCATTGGGCGCGAAGGGAGCTACACTTCATCGTCGGCGTTGCAGCACGGCGAACTGAGGGTCCTTCTCCAACAGGAGCTGCAAACCGGTGGTGAGATCTACGCGCGGTGTATAGTTCAACAATTGTCGGGCACGCGTCAGATCAGCAACGAGGCGGCTGACCCCACCGCTCTGAGCATGCACGTACAACACCTGCACACTGTGCCCGATGACATGCTCAATCGTTTCCACCAGCTGGTTGACACTCGTTTCTTGCCCCGAACCCACGTTAATGATCTGACGATTGACACCCGATGCGGTGGCGGCGGCAACCAAAGCATCGACCACATCATCGATGTAAACATAGTCGCGTGTCTGCGTCCCGTCACCGAAGACCACCAGCGAGCCGCCACCCAATGCCTGACGCAAGAACTGAGGGATCACCGGTGCGTGCACCGGTGGGACCGCCTGTCCCGGACCATAGGCGTTAAAGATGCGAAGACAGACACTCTCGATACCCCATAAAGCGTTGATGATGTTGACATAGTACTCACTGGCCAGCTTGCTGACCGCATAGGGCGAGGTGGGATTGGGGGACATATCCTCGGTGACCGGCTGGCGCGGTTGTTCGCCGTAAATAGCACCTGAAGAAGCCAGGATGACGCGCTGCACTCCCGCATCGCGCATAGCCTCCATAAGAGCTACGGTACCGCCTACATTGGTGGCGTTATACTCGCGTGGGTAGAGAATGGATTCGGGCACCGAGACGCGTGCTGCCAGGTGGTACACGCAGTCCACCTGGTATAATAGGCGCCACAATTTGGGTTTGTCGCACACGTCGCCACGAGTAAAGTTCACTTCAGGCAACAAACGCGCCGGATCACCTGCGCTCAGGTCATCGATGACGCGCACGGAGTGCCCTTCACGCACTAATCGGTTGGCAAGCGCCGAGCCGATAAACCCGGCGCCTCCGGTGACGAGGAACTGCATAGTAGTTTGTCAGACGGGCATTTGATAGATGCGATAGGTGCGATAACGACGCGCGCCGTAGGGGCCGCCCACCTTGATGATGATTCGATTCATCATCTCATTGGTCTCGAGAATCCAAGAAAACTCGATGGTGGTATATCCACTTTCAATGGCGGATCGGACCGTCTCATACATAAGGACCGCTTCGACCCCGCGGCTACGGAAATCCTCAACAACTCCCATAATCATCAGGCGTGCGCCTGTGACCTTGCGCGCGTACCACAGCGCTTTGAGCCAGCCCAAGGGGAAAAGACGACCCCCCAGATGCTTGAGCACTTGATTGACATCAGGCACACATACCGAGAGACCCACAGGCCGCTCCCCCGCTTCGACGATGACACATAGGCGCGGATCAAGGATTTGCTTGAGATCTCCTGCCAGCTTGTCCACCTCGGCGTCGGTCATAGGGACGAAACCCCAGTTGCGCACCCATGCCTGATTGTAGACCTGCTTGGCACGTTGCAGCTCCGCATCGAAATCTTTCATCCGTGGGCGACGCGTGACGATTCCGGCGTGCTCCTTCGCCAGATTGGTCACCCGCACCAGCTTCTCCGGCAACCCGCCGGGATTCCCGTGAAATTGGCTCAAATCTGCCACATAGGCATACACGTCCATCGCCTTGGAAAAACCAAAGCGTTCCATGAAAGCGTTGTAATAAGGGGGGTTGTAGGGCATCATCACCATAGGTGGACCGGGATCCCCTTCGAGGAACATCCCTACCTCGTGGTTCTGAGAAAAGCTGAGCGGCCCACGCAACGCTTCCATCCCCTTAGAGCGCACCCAGTCCCGCGCCGTGGTGAGCAATGCTTCCGCTACCTGAAAGTCATTCACGGTTTCGAAGAAACCGAACATGCCTATTTTTTCCTCGTGCACCTGATTGTGCAAATGATCCACATGGCTGCAGATAGTGCCGACAACCTGTCCATTGCGGCGCGCCAGCCAGAGCACTACATCGGCATGCTCGAAAAAGGGATTGTGTTGGGGGCTGAGGAACTTGCGACGCTCACTCAATAAGGGTGGCACCCAATAGGGATCATCCCGGTACAAATGAAACGGGAAACGGATAAATTGCTCGAGATCTCTGGAGGAAACAACGGGCTGGACCTCCACAGCAGGGCTCATAGGATCAGACCTCCATCATCTGTCCGGGTTGGAGCACGATCACGCGGGAAGAGGTTTCACTTTCCACGCGCCGTGCCCATGCGTGGGCATCCTGCTGGATCAGATCGAAAGTACTGTAATGGATAGGGACAACACGGGCCGGTTGGATCAGCTTGACCGCACGTAAAGCATCTTCCGGACCCATAGTATAGTTGTCCCCAATAGGCAGTAAAGCGAGATCAATTCCTTCTTCGCCGATCAACTTCATGTCATAGAACAAGCCGGTATCACATGCATGGTAGACCTTCCGGTTGTCCTCAAAATACAAAAGGAAACCGACTGGATTGCCCCCATAAGAGCCATCCGGCAACATGGAACCATGATGTGCAATGGTGAGTTTCAACCTCCCCCATGGATAGGTATGGGATCCACCGACGTGCTGCGCATGGACATTTTCCACACCGTTGGCCACCAACCAGTTTTGAATTTCATAATTCGAGACCACTACCGCGCCAGTGCGCTTAGCGATCGCGATGGTATCGCCCAGGTGATCTCCATGGCCGTGGGATACCAGGATGTAGTCCGTTTCAACAGCATCGGCGCGCACTGGACACAGCGCATTACCGGTGAGAAAAGGGTCGGTCAGAATGCGGAACCCGCGCGTCTCAAAGAGAAAGCAGGCGTGTCCATACCACGTGACTTTGATTGCCAAGGTGGGATTCCCTCCTCAATCACTTCAAGAAGTTGCCGCCGTCAGGCAGCTTTCTCCGCAACGGGCGCCTTATCTTTTAGCAGGCGTGCGATCTCCTTGCGTGCCCGCTCGTAACGCTGCAATAGCTGTTTGTCCGTTCCCTTAAAACTGAGAATCGTCTGACGCGCGCACAGGGCACAGCCACGTTGTGCCCGATAGCTGTCCATTTCGCAGGTCAGGCAGCTGTTCAAACGGATCATCACCATCGAAAACGCCAACGCATCGGGGTGCGTTTCCGGCAACGTCGACAGATAGTCAATTAGTTTCTTCCACTCCTCGCCACGCAAGTCACGCAGCTGAGAGATCAAATGCGGCGTAAATAGCAGCTCGTATTTCTGATACACTTGTCCAATCCACCTGTTCTCAAGATAAGTCTGACAAACCTACAAATCCATATCCGATCTCACGTTTCCCAGTGCCTTTATTATAAAAGCCGTATGGGATGGTGTCAATAGCTTTTTTGGACAAGTCGCAAGGATATTTTAGAGAGCACAGAGGGAAATGCCTCAAACGATAGGATGAGGTGTCGCCACACCGAGCAGACCGACCAACATCAGCAGGGCGAAGAATACCGGTTGGTGCACCAGATAGATCAGCAGGGAACGCTGACCTAACCATGCCAGCAGTCGCAGCAACCCAGAGTGGCCCCACGCCAGCGCGTGCCATCGTCGCACACCGCCAGGATAAGCCCACTGCCCTGCGGCGACACCCAGCAGCGTCACCCCAAACCAGGGCAGCAACGGAAAGTAATCGAGCTGATAGAAACCGACGGGCCGCCATCCCAACCAGAACCATCCAGGATGATCTGCCGGCTGAGCGTTCAACAGTGCTCCTATCACGATGAGGCCAACACCAACTCCAGCACTAAGAGGGAAACGCCCCAGGAATGGGTATGCCAATATCGTAGCAACCCCGATGAGATGCAAGATGCCAAACAAGATCACAGGCCGCCCCATAACCGCCCAGCTGACCAGAGTGATCACCATTCCCCAACCCAGTATTTTTAAGCCACGCACCAGATACGGTTCGTAGCGCGACCTGGAAGGCTCCTGCCTCGCCCCATGCATATGTTGGAGCACCAGCGCAACACCCACCAAGAGCAAAAACAAGATGGCAGACATACGCGCGCAGATCAGCCAGAACCCGGATGTGAGCGCCACTCGGGCATAACCGAACAAGAC
>JBMFPH010000216.1:0-5174 GCA_049969215.1 Anaerolineae bacterium
GTCTTTCTCTTCGCGCGGCAGCTGCGCCAGGCACCGCCAACATGGCCCACCACAACAGAAGTGTCACCTGAGCAGGCACCATTCTCTTCTTCGCAAAGCCCTGGCCGCAGCATCGTGAGGCGCGCAGGGCATCACCTGGGCCTGGCCATCATAGGGCTGAGCGTGATTCTGTCCATCGTGGCCTTGATCCATTTTGGTCACCTGGATAACGCTGCGGGCTGGACATACTACCTGGCCAGCCTGGGTATCTTCGTGGTTGGGGCAGGATGGGTCACCTGGTCTGACAAAGACCCGCAACCTCCTTGCCGTACATCTGATGTCCGTTGTGGATGGCTAAAGGTGGACATATGGCTGCTGGTCATTCTGGCCCTCGCGCTCTTCTTCCGCACGTATCGTTTTCACTCGCTGCCCTTTGGTGTCTGGTATGATGAAGCGGTAGCAGGGATCGAGGCACGCCTCGTGTGGGACGATCCGGCTTTTCGACCCCTCTTCTGGGAGTCGATGAACCACCCTGCCCACCACCTCTACCTTTTCGCGCTATCCCTACGCCTCTTCGGCGACACGATTTGGGGACTGCGCGCAGTCAGTGTCGCCTTTGGCATGGGTACGGTGATCGCGGCCTATCTTTTTGGAAATGCGCTGCGCGGTCGACGTTGGGGACTCTTACTCGCCTTCCTGGTGGCTACGGCACGCTGGGATGTCAACTTCAGTCGCATCGCCATGAACAGCATTGACGTGCCCTTCTTCGCCTTCCTGACCCTTTATTGCGCGGTACGGGCATGGCGCAGCCAACTGCGATCACCCGGATGGGTAGCTGCTACCGGTCTGGCGCTGGGATTGGGATTGTGCTTTCACACAGCGTTCCGCCTGTTTACAGCAGCATTTCTGTTGTTCGGCGGGGTGTTTCTGATCCGGCAGATCAAACGACAGCCTGAGGTTGGCGAAGTTGAAGCTTCGCACCCCATTCCCCATCCGCTCATCGGCAGAGCACTGCGGGGCATGTATCCTGGCGTGTTGTTCCTGATCGCGGTATGGCTGGCAACAGCGCCGGTAGTGCAATTCGCCATTGCCCATCCCGCAACCTTTTGGCAGCGCACGCGCACCGTTGCGATCTTCACCAACCGCGAGAACCCTGACCTGGCTATGGCCCTGCTCAACAACATTCGCAAACACGCTCTGATGTTTAACTACCGCGGGGATCCCAATGGGCGACACAATCTGCCCGGCGCTCCCATGCTTGATCGCCTGTCGGGGGTGCTCTTTGTGCTGGGTCTGGGATTGGCCATAGCACGTCGCGATCGCACAAGCCGTTTCTTCTTGCTCCTGTTCCCTGTTGGACTGGCTGGCGGTATCCTCTCGCTTGACTTCGAGGCGCCTCAGTCCTTGCGTTCCATTGCTTCCCTCCCGGCGGTACTTTATTTCATCGCGCTGAGCTTGGACGCCCTATGGAGCGAGTTGCGCTGGAGCGCGGCAATCCTGCGGCCCCGCTGGAGCTGGATCGCCGTCGCGCTGGGGTTGGGGATCATCACGGTTGAGAACGCGCACATGTATTTCGTGCGCCAGGCGAATGACACCGCGGTGTGGCAATCCTTCTCCACGCCGGAGACACTCATCGGCATGAAAATCGCCGAGCTGGGCACGCGACCGATCTATTACTTTTCACCGCTTCTATACGACCATCCTACCATCCGCTTCCTGGCACCGCAGGGGGTCTCTCCAGATGGCTTGCCGAGCGTGCGCAAGATTATGGCGCTGCCCGACCCGCTCCCGGCACGCGAGGCCGGTGACCGACCGGTGGTTTACTTCGTGCACCCGGATGAGGCATGGGTGGTTAACCTGGCACGCCAGCTATACCCCAATGCGCGCATCGTCGAACTGCCGGGCGAACCGGGTTATCCGGTGGTCACCACGATGATCATGTTGCAGCCGGAAGACGTACAGAGTGTGCAGGGATTGGATATGCGCTATTGGCAGGGTGATGACACGCGCCAGCCCCCTCTAAAGTTGGAACGCTGGCGCACCGTAGATGGCCACTGGCCCGAGGACGCCCAGCTGGAGCTCCCGTTCAGCGGAGAGCTGAGTGGGGTGCTCTACGCGCCCCAATACGGCCGCTACCAGCTGGCACTGGAAGTTCCCGGTCGCGCCAGCCTGACACTGGACGACCAGCAATGGGCCATCACACGTACCCTCGCGGTGGATCTCCTGCTGGCACAGGGCAATCACAGCGTACGCTTGTGGATGGAAGGTGGCCATGGACGTGTGCACCTGGCGTGGAAGTCGCCGAACGACACGGCGCTGCAAACGGTGCCGCCGCAGGTGCTCTATCGGACGCCGGTCAGTGCCCATGGCTTGCTGGGAAGATACTTCGCCAACCCCCATCTCTCCGGTGACCCGGTGTTCGAGCGCATCGACCCGCGGCTGGACGTCTACTTTCATTTGACACCACTGCCGCGCCCTTACAGCGTCGAGTGGAGCGGAGCGATTGAGATACCCTATGAGGGCAGCTACACCTTTGGCGTGCGCGCGGTGGATGCCGCCGAGCTCTACCTGGACGACCAGCTGGTGGTGCGCACCCAGGTGCCCGATCAGCTCAGCGAAAGTGCTCTCTTCCTTGAGTCAGGGTTACACACATTGCGCCTGAATTTCTGGGATCTGACTGCGCGCTCGCGCATTCATCTGTACTGGAAGCGACCTGGTGGAGAAATCGAGGTTATCCCTGCCCCCTATCTGTGGCCCAGCATGATCAGCGCACGCCTGGCACCTCCTCCCCCACCGATTACAAAGACAACCGGTGTATGGCCCTCGCTGGAACTGATCTGGTTGACCACGTGGGGTGGTGCAGGCGAGGCGGCAGGTCAATTTAACGAACCGCGCGATGTGGCGGTCATCGGGGACAAGGTGTACATCGCCGACACCGGCAATCGGCGTGTCCAGGTTTTTGATCGGGAAGGCAATTTTCGCACTGCGTGGAGTGGAGGCGAAGAGGATTTCGTAGAGCCGCTTGCCCTGGGTGTCACAAGCCAGGACGAGCTGTTGGTGCTCGATTCACTGCCCGGCTGGATATACCGTTTCACACCCGAAGGTGTATCCCTTGGTCGGATCGCCGGGCCCGATGCGGCGTTCTTCCATCCACGCGGCATGACCGTGTTGCCGGATGATACCATCGTTGTGGCGGATACCGGCGGGGCGCGCCTGGTCTTCCTCAACACGGCAGGCATCCCTATTGGTGAGCTGGGACGTTACGGCACTGCGCCCGGCGAGCTCCACGAACCGACCGACGTGGTGCGCGATGAACAAGACACGTACTACGTGCTTGAAGCGTACAACCAACGCCTGCAACGGATGGATCGTTGGGGCGGCAGCCTGGGTGTATGGCCCATCCCGCCGAGCATCGCCTATGATGGACCGCATATGGCGTGGGCGCCCGACGGGAGCTTATTGATAACTGCTCCGCAAGAAGGGGCTGTCCTGCGCTATAGCCCGGATGGCCAGCTGCTGAACCGTTGGGATCAGGCGGGGGGAACTGCTATGCAACGTCCGGTGGGCATCTACGTGGACGATCACAACATCGTATATGTCACCGATACGCTGACCCATCAGGTGTACCTGTTCAGGCTGCATCAAGGTCCTTAGGTTTCAAGCGCCTCTCACGGCTGCTGCCGCGCGCTTGTTCGCTTTCTTCTTGGCAGAAACGCGGGCTGCCGATATCGCCGTTGCGGGCAATAAGGCCACGTTCAATACATCGGCAATGCGCTCCGCATACACGAATCGCAACTCGCGTTGTACGTGCTTCGGGATCTCAACGAGGTCCTTGCGGTTGCGGTGCGGGATCACCACCACTTCCGCCTTTGCGCGATGCGCGGCGAGAATCTTTTCTTTCAGACCTCCCACGGCCAGCACACGACCGCGCAGCGTGATTTCGCCGGTCATAGCCACCTTGTGCCGCACCGGACGCCCGGTGAGCGCCGAGATCAGCGCCGTTGCCAGAGTGATGCCAGCAGAAGGGCCATCCTTTGGCACGGCGCCCTCCGGCACGTGGATATGAATGTCCAGCTCATCGAAATCCACCTCATGGATGCCCAGCTCCTCAGCATGCGAGCGTGCGTAGCTGAGCGCAGCCTGGGCTGATTCCTGCATCACCTCACCCAGCTGACCGGTCAGGATTAAGTTGCCCTTTCCGGGCATGAGCGATACCTCGACCGGCATCATATCACCGCCGGCTTCGGTCCACGCGATGCCCATTGCCACGCCCACTTCGTCGCTATCCTGGCCGAGGTCATCGGTGTATTGGGGTGGTCCGAGATACTTGCGCACGACCGTCGGGGTCACCAGCCGCTGCACTTTCTTCCCCTCGGCCATACGGCGCGCCACCTTGCGGCAAATGCGACCGATCTCGCGCTCCAGATTGCGCACACCGGCCTCATAGGTGTACTCACGGATGATGCTCCGCAGCGCCTGGGTCGAGAATCGCAATTCAGCTGGCGAGAGCCCATGCTCCTCGAGCTGGCGTGGGATGAGGAACTGGCGGGCAATGCCCAGCTTCTCCTCCTCCACATAACCCGGGAAGCGGATGATCTCCATGCGATCGCGCAGGGCTGGCGGGATCGGATCGAGCAGATTGGCGGTGGTGATAAACAGCACGCGAGAAAGGTTGTAAGGAACTTCAAGGTAGTGATCCGAAAACGCGTAGTTCTGCTCGGGGTCCAGCGCTTCCAGCAATGCCGCGCTCGGATCGCCACGGAAGTCCGCGCCCACCTTGTCGATTTCGTCCAGCATGAAGACTGGGTTGATGGTGCCTGCACGGCGCATCGTCTGAATGATGCGCCCGGGCAAAGCGCCAATATAGGTGCGGCGGTGACCGCGGATCTCCGCTTCGTCGCGAATGCCGCCCAGGCTGACGCGGACAAAACGTCGGCCCAGTGCTTCCGCGATCGAACGCCCCAGCGAGGTCTTGCCGGTACCGGGTGGGCCAACAAAGCACAAGATGGGAGTGCGCATTTTTGCTCCGGCGCGCTGACGCACGGCGATGTGTTCCAGGATGCGTTCCTTGGCCTCAGGCAGGCCATAGTGGTTGGCATCCAGCACGCGCGCCACGTGCTGAATGTCCTGATTGTCCTCTGTCTCCTGGCTCCAGGGGAGTTCGATCAGCCAATCAAAATAGGTGCGCACAATGG
>JBMFPH010000217.1:0-5136 GCA_049969215.1 Anaerolineae bacterium
ATACCAACCCACACGAGAGTCACAGGATAGACAAAGGCGAGCACACCTAACATAAGGCCACCGACCGCAGGCTTCAGCATATCAGGGAAATGCCAGCGGTCGAAACGCCCTTCAAACCAGTAGAGGATGCGAATAAATCCGATGCCCGCTAAGGCGGCGAGTACGCCCAATGCGGCATACAGAGCCACCTCTGCTGGCGACCGGACGTCATAACCGGGAATGTAGAAGGCGGGGCGATTGCCCAAGAAAATGCGCGCTATGGTGGAAGCGGCTACAGCGGAAAGGATCACATTGCCCAGGTGCCCCATATGGAGCTCACCCAGGATAATCTCCATAGCAAAAGTCACGCCGGCAATGGGAGCGTTGAATGTAGCGGCGATCCCAGCTGCTGCACCACATGCTACCAAATTCTTGATGCGTGCCTCAGACAAGCCGAGCAACTGACCAACGGCAGAACCAATCGCCGAGCCAACCTGAACGATGGGGCCTTCGCGGCCGGCCGAACCGCCACTTCCGATGCACAGCGCTGAGGCGATGATCTTGGCCGCCGCCACACGAGCCCGAATGCGTCCTCCCCGCAACGCGATGGCCGCCATTACCTCCGGCACGCCATGGCCTTTGGCTTCTCGCGCGAAAAAGGTAATAATCGGACCAGCCAATAGTCCCCCCAATGTCGGCGCAATGATAAGAGGCAGACGACCCAGAAGAGGGGTAAATAGATCAAGGCTGCCAAACAATGTTTTCTGGACGAGCGCAATCAGCTGAATAAATAAGACAGCGCCCAGACCGGTCGCCAATCCGACAAAGAGCGCTGTGCCGAACAACATCGCTGTTTCAGAGAGCTGCCATCTGTCTAACCATTGACCTGCACAGGCACGCAGGCTGGTCAATTGCGATCTAACAAACACTATCACAGCCTCCCGTAGCATTAGCGGATCAGAAATATACTACAACTGCCTGCACGCTTCTGCCACTTTCTTACTCCGTTGCGAAGACAAACGGATCTATCGAGAAGCGACGCATTGATCGGCATCCCCTATATCATTACCACGACACTCACACCAATAGGATGTTCGAGGGCTCTTTTCGCCAGCCTCTTGGCCCGGATATTGCACACCGCTTCCTGATGCCGCTTGAGTTGTCCAATTACTAGCTTTGTGGGAACAAGGTAGCTGAGTTCAGCATTGGGTACACCTCTCAGCGACATGGTGCAGGCACGGGGAAACAAGAATAGCAGCTGCTGGAACGGCTGGGCATCATTCTGACCCATTTTTCCCCTGTGGTTCCTCGAAGGCCGATAGCAGGATCTGCGTTTCTGGAGAAGGCGCAACGGTCGCCTCGGGCCATAGCCATAGCGGCGTATTATCCTCCGGCAAGGGGGTCGCACCATCACCCCATGGTGGCGTGCTGGACGGTTCCAAAGGCACTATGAGCTCCGTGGGGACAGGCATCCACTCGGGTGTGGGCGTCGCCCAGGGCAGCTCAGGTGGAAAGATCTCGGGAGGCAACGGAAGCGGTGTCGGTATCTCCTCCCAAGGCCAGGTGGGGGTGATCTCGGACAGCGGGTTGTTGACTACCACTGTAGCACGTCCCTCATAGCGCCCCCCGGCACGGTCGAAAACTACCACCCGCAGCGTGTAAGGCCCATTGGGGTATGGGCGCGTATCCCACTCGGTCAGGACACCCCCTTCGACCGGCTGGGCCTGCGGCGCAGCCAACGGAGTAAAAGCCTCCGGCGACCACCCAACCCCATACTCAATGATATAGTGTGAGAAATCGGCCGCCAGGGCCACGCCTTGAACCGCCACAACCCCCTCGATCAGTTCGCCGTCATTCGGCCAGTGAATTGTAGCAATGCCCGATCTTTGGGTCGGCGTGCAAGGGGGTGGCGGCTGCTCAATGCCGTGCTCAAGCGCCCACGCGCGCCCTTCGGGTGGATAGACCTGGTAATAGCGTTCTTCGATGCCTTCACCCAACGGGCGGTTATCCGACACGACGCAGTTGGCACGTGCGTCGATGCGCAGGCGTTGATGGATGTCGTGCTCTGGCCCTAACGGAAGCTGATCATGGGCGAACAACTCGCGGCGGCGGTGTGGGCAATCTGGACTTGGAATCGTGCCCGAGTCGGCGCAGATCTCCACCTCCACCACGCCGCGCGGGCGGACGAAATCGTGCACTGGGGTGTCGGCCAACACACGTTCCATAATGGCACGCCAAATAGGGGCAGCACCTGCCAACCCGCTTAGCCCGCGTGTGGGGTGGTTGTCGGCATTGCCCACCCATACACCTACTACCACATCAGGCGTATATCCGATTGTCCAGGTGTCGCGAAAGTCGTTAGTTGTGCCCGTTTTCGCTGCCGCCGGGCGTGACAGGCGCAGGGGGCTGTGAGCACCAAACAATGGTGTGCGTGCTTCGTTATCGGCCAGAATATGGGTGATGAGATAGGCATGTTCCGGACGCAATACCACTTCCCCTGGCGGGGGTTGGTACGCTTCGATCAGGCGTCCCAGTCCGTCGGTCACACGCAGCACTGCCACAGGAGCTACGCGCCGTCCACCATTGGCGATCGCCTGATAGGCGCCGGTGAGCTCCAACAAGCTCACCTCACCGCTCCCCAGAGCTAACGTCAGACCGTAGTCATGGCGCGTCAAGGTGGTGATGCCCAGCCGCTTGGCCATCTCCTGTAGGGCAGGCACTCCGACAAACTCCAATGCCCTAACGGCCGGAACGTTCAGCGAGTTCGCCAATGCTGCACGCACTAAAACGGGCCCGCGAAACTTCCCATCGTAGTTGGTGGGGCGATATACACCCCCAGTGCCATCCGGATACTCCACCGGCACATCCATGATCAATGTGGCCGGCGTCCAGCCCCGTTCAAAAGCGGCCAGATAGGTGAGTGGTTTGATCGCCGATCCCGGCTGGCGCGGTTGTAAGGCCATATTGACCTGACCGGAAATGCGCTCATCGTTGAAATCCGGGCTGCCCACCAACGCCAAAATCTCGCCTGTCTTGACATCTAACACGACGGCAGCACCATTTGAGACATCGCGGTCGCGCAGGGCAGCTACCTGGCGTGCCACCTCCTCTTCGGCGATCGTCTGGATGCGCGGATCGAGCGTGGTCACCACTTTCAAACCGGGTTCGCGATAAAGGGCATCCGCTCCGTATCGTGCTTCCAGAAGTTGACGGACATAGACGACAAAGTGAGGCGCGCGAAATTGCGCCGCGGGTGGCCTATATTCCAGATACTCTTGATAAGCGGCCAGTGCTTGCGCTGGGGTCACATAACCCGCTTCCACCATCAACCCCAGCACAATCTGCTGGCGCTTTTTCGCCCGTTCAGGATAGACGATCGGGTCATACACGGCGGGCGCCTGAGGCAGTCCTGCCAACAAGGCAGCTTCCGCCAGGTTCAGATCAGCAGCTGATTTACCGAAATAGGTCTGGGCCGCTGCCTCAACGCCATAGGCCAGATTGCCGTAGTAAATCTGATTCAGATAGATCTCGAGGATCTTGTCCTTAGGGTAGCGACGCGCTACCTCGATGGCTAACACGGCCTCGCGTAATTTGCGACGAAGGGTCTTTTGAGATCGTTCCTCCGGGCTGAGCAACACATTACGCACTAATTGTTGGGTGATCGTGCTTCCTCCAGAGACCACCTCTCCCTCACTCAGCGCATAATAGAGGGCACGGATCACCGCGGTGGGATCCACCCCCACGTTGGCGTAAAAGAAACGATCTTCGGTGGCGATAGTCGCAGCGATGGCATAGCGCGAGATGCGCTGTAACGGCACCCAGGTGCGTCGCCCCCCATGGGGATCCATCAGTTCCCATAACAAGTTACCTTCGCGGTCGTAGATTTGGCTGCTGGCAAAGCGAAAACCGCGCTGCTCCAGCTCCTCCGGTGATGGCAGTTGCGTCGCCACGTAGAAGTAGCCGAGCGAACCGAATACCAATAACACCGCGCACAGCATTCCCCATCCTAGTATCACCCACACAAACAAGCGCCAAAACCTTTGCCCTGCCGCGGAGGCTTGGGGAGCACCCGCACGCGCGATGAGATGATGAGACGGATGAATCAAAGTGGTGGGCATCCGATCCGATTGTGACCGCTGTGCCAGACCGGTGGGAAGTTCAGAAGATGCCGTCGAGCTGCTCGGCGTGCTGGGCAGGCGACGCAGCGGACGTGTGGGGTGTGTGGGCTGATCGTTCATAGCACAAGCAGAAATAAAAAAGGACGAGACCCGTCCTCTCAAAAAACGTTCAACGATGAGAACTTAACATTCGAAAATGGAGGGCCATCCAGTCATTGGATGACACCTGCGCATCTCCCCCGCGTCAGAATTCCATGTCCTCTTCGCTGGGAGAACGCTTGTAGCGATAGATGATGCGGCCGCGCTCCAGATCATAGGGCGAAACCTCAACACGCACCCGATCGCCCAGTAAGACGCGGATGTAATACTTGCGCATCTTGCCAGAAAGATAGGCGAGCATCTCGTGCCCATTATCCAGCTGGACACGGAACGTCGTGTTGGGCAAGCTCTCCACTACAGTTCCTTCAAGCACCAGTTTATCCTTGCTATCGGCCATTGCACTCCTTTCTATCTTGAGATAACACTCCACAAATTAAATTGATTTAATACACTGTAACATTAGTTGATGATTCTGTCAATTCTTGCATTGAGATGGGTGCATTTCAGTTTGGGGCAAAGTCTGCTTTGTCCAGCGGAAGATTGGCATGCCGAAAACGATCCGCCGCACGACTTTCTGAAAACCTGTCAGGTGGGGCCAGACCTGGAGGTCAAGGCGAGTGCGCTCTTCGCTGCTTATGAGCAATTTTGCCAGGCGGAGGGTGTGCCGCAGGTGGTCAAGTCCGTACACGCCTTTACCCCACTGATACAGGCGCACAGATTTACCCGCGAAAAACGCAAAAACGGAGAAGAGTCTTTGTTGGCATAGGGTTACATCCAGGTTGGTGACGCTTGGTGACGCTTTTTGGCCGTTTTTCAAAAAGTTTCCCATGGAATCGACTCTCATGGGAAACTACTTGAAAACCCGCCTAAAAGCGTCACCAAGCGTCACCGCAAACCAAGCCCACGGTCGGACTCTATGGATTGCTAAAGCATGACTTCA
>JBMFPH010000218.1:0-5082 GCA_049969215.1 Anaerolineae bacterium
CTAGATGATTACTAAAACAGGATAACCAAGATGAAACCAACACATTGGAAGAGAGTTAGCTGGTTGTATGTAATTGTGACCTTGGTCGTAATGTGTCTGGGATCGGTGGTGCCCACCGCAGCGCAGACGCCGACACCTCCGCTCTCGATCGGTCGCGTGGCCATTGGAGCTTTTACCCAGGATATCCCCTACGACAACTTCGCTACCCTGGATCGCCTCGGATTGTTGGTCAATCACCCGATGCGCCTGGCGTTATGGTTCCAAGCGTGGGGTGACTCGGATGCAAGTTTCTACAGTGACTATGTAAAGTTGGCCTTCAAGAAAGGCTACACACCGATGATCACCTGGGAGCCGTGGAAGCGCACTTTCGACGATCGGCTAACGGTGCAGCCAGAGTATGCATTGGAGACCATCGCTGCGGGAAAACACGATGACTACATTCGCAGCTGGGCCCGCAGTGCGCGCGACACGGGTGTGCCGATCATTCTGCGCTTCGCCCATGAACAGAGCACCGAACCGGGGGTGCGTTCCTGGTATCCCTGGCAAGGTGATCCAGAGAACTTCAGAACTGCTTTTCGTCGCATCGTTGCCATCTTTCGCGAAGAAGGTGCTACCAATGTGACCCATTTGTGGAGTGCGATGTGGCTGCACAAGTGGGCAGCGCAATACTACCCTGGCGATGATGTTGTGGACTATATCGGCACGACCGAGCTCAATCACGGCACTGTTCCGGACAAGCAGTGGGCGAAGTGGCGCACGTTTGACGAGATGTTCGCCCCAGAATACGAAGCAGCACTGCAATGGAACAAGCCGATCATATTGACCGAGCTGGCGTCCGCCGAGCAAGGGGGCAACAAGGCACAATGGTTGCGCGATTGTTTCGCCTCCTTCAAGACCCGCTATCCCCTGGTGGTCGGTGTCCTGCTGGTGGAGATCAAGTCCGACCGCGAGTGGCCGGCCATCAATTGGTCGGTGACTTCCAGTCCGGCAGCGCTACAAGCGTTCCGAGAGGCGATCAGCGACCCTTACTTCTGGTAGAAAAGTGAGACGAATATGGCACTAATCAAAGCATTGTCAACCGAAAGGGATGACAAGGGAGGATAAGCACGGATGGGGCTATGTAAAGAATGTGTTGCGTTCCATTTGGGCGTGTGCCGCGATTTGAGTTACTGCCTTCAGGAGCGAAAGGCACTGATGGAAGAAGCCTGTCAACAAGCACAGGAACATAAGCATGCCGAATTGAGCTCTTTCACACGCTGGCGCGAGGGCTACTCCATCTTCGAAGCACACTGTCTGGCCTGCGGCATGGTTGTACGCATTGATGTCAATCCGGCCATCGGCGAACCCGATCTCTCCGGTGAGGCACTTTTCCGGGATTGCCCTTTTGCCCCAACAGGACCGAGCACCACTCCTAACAGGGACATCCCATCGAGCTGGGTCGTCTAAGCGGCGCAACAAGTGTATTGTATGGCCCGAGCACATCGGCTTCACTGGCTTGAGATTCCGGCTATCCTCCTACTTGTGATTCTTGCCGCCCTGCTGCGCTGGAATTGGAACTATCGCAGCGCGTCTGTGGATGAAGCGAGCAACCTTTTCAACGGCTGGTTGCTGCTCCAGGGACAGGAAGTCCACACGATGGCGTATCAACCCACCTGGCCCTACCTGGGCATGTTACCTCTGAGCTTAGCGGATAGGTGGGGCGGACTCGCCGCTGCCCGAGCGCTCAGCAGCGTATGGGGTGTGTTGAGCGTGTTGTTAGTAGCGTCGACCGCGCGGAACACCTTCGGTGCCACAGCAGGCATATTGGCAGGTGGCGTCCTGGCTGTTTACGGCCCGGCCATTCATCTCAGCACATTTGCCTCGCATGACAGCCTGGCCATCTTCCTACTGTGCCTGGCACTGTACTTGTGGACGATTGCCACTCTGCACGGACGTGCCTGGCTGTTGCCGCTGGGCAGCTTGGTCATGGTGGGTGCGGTATTGACCAACTACGTGCTACTGATCGCTGCAGCGGGCGCCTTGGTATATCTCACCCTCACCGGAGCGGTTGCCCAGATACGGCATAGCAAAACACCAGATGACACCTGGCCACACCCGATGCGCTGGGGATGGCTGGTGTCTCTATGGCTTCCGTTTCTGCTGTTGGTCGGATATGGATGGTATTATCGCGCCGAATTATCGCAGCTGTGGCAAGCCCATGTGCTCACCTCTCGCCTGCCACAACCCCTTATCACGTGGGATTTCTTCAAACAACTGCGCGATTACTTGTGGGCTCCTTTCCTGGCTGGACTGCTCGCCTTTGATCGATCCGGGCGGCGGCTGTTTGCCGGCTGGCTGTGGCTGCTCGCGTTTATCCTGATCGCGCACCAATGGTACAGCCAAGACGCTACTCGGCTGGTGCCACAGACCGTTTACATACTGGTAAGCCTGGCCATCCTCGCCGGTGGGGGGTTGGTCACGCTGGTGCATGGATGGGAGACGAAAGCGGCGCGACGCACAGCGGTGGCTGCAGCCCTGGTATTGAGCATTGCCCTTATCGGGTACCTTGGCCGGGAAGGACAGAAGGTATTGCCAGGCCTGCGCAGCTACTGGCCGGAAACCCGTCCATTGATGGCCTTTCTGCGCAATCGGGTGAGCGATGGGGATGTGATCCTGATGGAAGAGGGAGCGGTGGGACGCTATTACTTGATTGCGCATGGCATCCCGGGCCGCATTCCCGCACAAGTGTGGGACACCTGGTACTATCAGGACGAAATGGGAAGCGGATCCGATGCAGCGTTGTACGAGCGTGCCATTGCGCAGCAACGCTTTGATTACATCGTTTTCGACTATAACGTCACCAAGGAACTGGATCAAGCGGTTTTGCCAGCACTACGGCCGGGTTACCGTTTGATCGCCACTTTTCCAATGCAGACCGGCAGTAGTAGCCAGCTCATTGAGGTATTTGAGAAGATCGAGCACCCTTGAACATTCGGACACGTCAGCGCGCGATGACCGGCAGCATAATCTGATGGGGATCCTTGGCGGCCACGAAGCGCAAATTGGCGAGGTAAAGCGAGGCGTTCTGACCGCCCCCTTCTTGGATGCTTACCCGAGTGATGCGTTTGCCCAAACGATTCAGATCGCTCAAGCGCAGGCGCGCGAGCTTCCACTCGGTGGTGATGTTACCCCCGCTGATATGGCGACAGTCGTTTACCGGCACGCGCAGCCCCTCCGTCCCATTCTCGTCGCTCAGAAAGACCGTCAGGCGCGGCGAGGTGCTGTTGGCGCTGCGCACGTAGAACTCCAGCCAGTAGTAGGGGCTCATATCGTGCGGCGATGAGTGCCACAGCGAGAGAGCACCATAAGGTTGTACGGTCAAAGCGATAGATGGTGTACCTTCCGGAGATAGTTGCGCGGCTCCCATCTCCAAAGTGCTGATACCCCACGACCAGTTCTGCCAATTGCTCGCCAGGGTGGCATTGTAGATGGGCAGCTGGGTGGTATAATCGGGCACCCGTATCGGCTCGACCGGACGCGGCGGTGCACCGTACCAACGACGCAGTATATCCTCGGCCGGCTTTTCAGCCGGTGTGTATCCCATGTCGCATGGGCCGCTCTCAAATGGATCCGCCGACCACATCCACCAGAACATCCCTGCCAACCACGGCTCTTTAAATAATTGCCGAAATGCCGCCTCGTAGGCGTTGGCCTGTTCCTCCATGTCGAGCTGAGAGGTCTCCCAAGAATCCCATGGCTTCGCCGTACACCCCTGACGACTGCGATAACCGATCTCGGTCAGCAAGATCGGTTTGCGATATTTCGCCGAGAGCTCTGCCAAAATTGTCTTGGGTCTCGCCCAAGCAGCTTCCAGCTGCTCCACGGTAGGGTGAACGCCTGGATTGGTGTTAAGCGGATAGTAACCATCCACACCGATATAGTCCACCGTATCCCACCACGTGATGGACGTTTCCTCCCCCTCTTTGAGGGCAGCATAGACGATGGGCCCCTTGTAGATCGCGCGCACGCCCGCTGCCACAGCGCGCCAATCATCGGCACGGTGGGTGGTGCCCAGCAATTCGGTGCCGATACAAAACTGCTCGACCCCGTGTGTCTGTGCCAAAGCAGCATAATGATTGATAAACTCCCTGTAGGCATTAAACCAGGCTGCCCACTGCGCTTCGGTGGTGAACGCCTTGCCGATATCACCGCGCCACGGCCCACCCGGCACTTCATTGAAGAGATCCACATGGGGCTTCAGCATCACTTTTAACCCCATGCTGTGCGCCAGATTAATCGCGTGGATAAGATCCTCGTCGGTGGGGGTCGAGGGATGCGTGCGATCAATGGTGGTCGCGGCAATGCCATCCTGATGACCAGTCACGATGAGGGCAATCCAGTTGGCGCCGGTAGCACGCAGCGCCTGGAGCGCTACCTCAGCGCCCTGGGTGCGGTAGACACCCGACCACCAGGCAGCGTAGGAAATACCCTTCTGAAATGTGGGGTTTGCCTGCCCCGCGAGAGGCTCATGGGCCCGCGCTTTCGGGGCCAGAACCAACCAGAGAAGTCCAATGCACAGGAGAACAGATGTGGCAGAACGCTGAAACGTGTAGCATACATAGTCCAACCAACCCTGCCGCGATCCTTTATCCTTGACCATCCTCCAAGCCATCCCAGTTTATCCCCCTATGTGCCATCCACCCAGCTGCCGCTATACCACAAGCCTCGCTCAGCATAGCAGACAAAAAGTGTTCCACCTTGACCACTGGTTGACTATTCAATGTCGACTGCCCTTTGATCTCGCAATGCAAACCTGTCTCCGAGGGACCAGATCTGGACCGGGCAGCACTGCTCTCAAAGGAGCTCTACAGCGAGTGTAACATAGACAACCGTGCTCTTGAATGGGAAAGAGGTACTATGAGATAAACCGGACCTACTATTCTGGAAAAGATGGACGCTCGTCATCCCAACCTTTACCGCTATAATGCACGAGAATCGCGAAAACGTGCTCTCCAGTGCGATTGAAAGGGCGAAACCTCGTCGCCTTCTCAGCTTATGCGCACTCCGTATAGCTGCCGTGCCGTATCGGCCAGGATGAGGCGG
>JBMFPH010000219.1:0-5042 GCA_049969215.1 Anaerolineae bacterium
GCCACACCCCGGCGGCCCGACCATCAGGATACCCTTGGGGATGCGCGCCCCTAGCGAGATGAACTTGCCCGGATCGCGCAGGAATTCGACCACCTCGGCCAGCTCGTGCTTGGCCTCATCCACGCCGGCCACATCGTCAAAGGTGACGGTGGGCTTGTCGCCGGTGAACATGCGCGCCCGGCTCTTGCCAAAGCTCAGCGCCTGGTTGCCGGCGCCCTGGGCCTGACGCAAGATGAGGAAGAAGAACACGCCGATGAGCAGCAAGGGCAAGACAGCGCTCAGGATGTTCAGCCACCCTCCCCACCAGCTGGGCGGCGCCACTTCGACCTGAATCTTCTGGAGTTGAGCTCGGTTGACCCCTAACCGCTCCAGCGTCTCGAGGGTGCCAAGCTTGGTCTCTTTATAGGTGCTCAGCTTGCCGCCACCCACCAAGGTGACCTCGAGTTGGTCGCCGCGTACCAGGATCTTCTTGATCTCACCGTTCTGCGCAAGCTGCACCACCCGATTCAGCTCAACGGTTTCGGAGCTGCTTGCCTGCCAGAAGAAATAGGTGTACAGGAAAAGCCCTGCTGCGAGCAGCAGGAGCAGGTAAATCATCCGTGGCCACTTCATTGCTTACATCTTCCCACTAAAAAACCACAATCAATCTAAACCAGCCTAGAAATCTAAAAAAAGTGTACTACCGGAGCACTCAGAAGTCAAAGTAAACCGAGGCCGCGGGTGTATCCCATTTTGGGGAGAGATGGGGTTCAAACCGAGCTGCGCGCGTAGGGGCGACCAGCTGGTCGCCCGTACAAGTGGCCGATACCGCTCCCTTAGGTTGCAGCTCGGATATGGGGTCGCGGCTTGAACAGACACGTGTGACGCGGATGGAGCCCGCCCCTGCAGAAGGACATCCGACGGCACGCTCACCAGGTGCGACTTCCGTCGCCAGCTTTCTTGCCTCCAAATTTGAACTACACTCCCAAGCGGCGCTCGATCCTTTCGAGCGCCGCTTGTAGCATCGCGTGACAACCGCGCGCCTTCGCCGGCCGGGGTCACATCAACGCTTTGGCCAGTTCCCTGAGCTGTTGCTCCAGAACAGTATCCCGTTTCTGCAATGCGACCGGGATGCCATTTTTGTTGGCCAAAAGGCATTGTTCAGGTGCATGGGCGATCAATGCCACAACCTCGCAGCCCAACATCTCTTCCAATTGCAGCTTCGTATACGGGGTGGTGCCGCCAATGCGGTTGATCGCCACGACATAGATGATGCTTTTGACGATCCCTTCGGCTTCCATAAGTTCGAGCCAGCGCCGCGCCGCACCGATGGCGATGCTATCCGCTTCGGTCACCAGCGCGATGCGGTCGGCGCGCTGTAAGGCGGCCCACGTCATCGGGCTCAGCAGCGGCGGCAGGTCGACAATCACCCGATTAGCTTGCTGTGTTAGCTGGTCCAGGATGGCATGCACGTGCTGCAACGATAAGCCGTTCGAGGTTTTTCGGGGCACCAAAGGTGCCGGCAGGATGCGTAGCCCAGTGCGATGCGGGAGCAGATACTTTTCCAAAAGCCCTTCATTGATGGAATCCGCCGGGTGTTGGATCAATTCTTCCAGGGTAGCACGCGGCACCTGGCCCAGCTGGACGGCCGCCAGACCTCCCTCGGGGTGTAGGTCGATCAAGATGGTGCGCTGGCTATTCTGCGCGGCGATAAGGGCGACGTTGACGGCGAGCGTGGTAGTGCCGACCCCGCCTTTGACCCCGATGAAGGCGAAGATGTGTGACTGCGCGTGGCGCTTGACTTCCATTAAGCGCGCGCTGCGCGCTAACAAGACCTGCACCCGGGTGAGCATCTCTTGGGGCATGACCGGCTTGACCAGGTAGTCATCGGCGCCGGCGGAGAAGCCGGTCAATTTGTCCTCTACCCGGCCCAGCGCGCTGAGCATGATGATGGGCACATGCTCGATATCGGGCATTTGGCGCAGACGCCGGCACACCTCAAAGCCGTCTATGCCGGGCAACATAATGTCGAGGATGATCAGATCGGGCGGCTTCTCTTCCGCTTTGCGCAGCGCGTCGGGGCCATCGAGGGCAACGGCGACTTCGTATCCGGCGCGATGAAAGGCGAGCCCCAACGTCTTGAGCAAGATCGGGTCATCATCCACCAACAGGATTCGGTAAGCCATCGGTTCCCCCCCGCTTTCTGAGGCACGATAGCTGCCTCATGTAACCGGTCGTATAGACTGTTACGCCCTGTTCGCATCGGCTGGCATCAACACGCCACCGTCCAAGCCGGCCAGGGAGCAAAGTTGAGCGCCAGTGGCAATCAATCATACGCCAGAATGTGCCGGTTGCCAATTCGCACATTGGTCAAACCGGCCGCCTGCGCCCGCTGTAACGCTTCCTCCGCATGGCGGACGGATGTGAAAGGGAGGTCGGCAGCGTAGAACTGGGGAGCGAAGGCGAGCAGGGCGTACGGGATGTGCGGATTGATCTGGGCGATGAAGCGCGCGATCGCGGCGACCTCGTCGGGGGTGACGTAACCGGGCACCAGGAGCGTGCTGGCCACTACCAGCGGGGGGTCAGGTCGCGCGTCGAAATGTTGCGCAGCGCGGGCGAAGTTCTCCAGCGTGCGCCGGTTGTTGGCACCGGTCAGGGCGAAGTGCACCTCTTCGTGGTATGCCTTGAGGTCAAACTTGACCGTGCCGCCGGTTTGGAACGACAGGCGCACTGCCTGCTCCATCAGACGGGGGTGTTGCGCTCCCGATGTTTCCCAGCAGATGACCACGTTGCGTTCGGCCAGTCGACGAGCGGTGGCTAACGCGTGGGGCATTTGGCTGGCTGGGTCGCCGCCGAAGAAGCACACACAAAATGTGCGCGCATTGGCGCAGCTCGCCAGCTGGTCGGCGCTGATCATCTCTGCCTGCCGGGGATCCGCTTCGCGGAAGTGCCAGTTCTGGCAAAAGAGACAGTTGAACGTGCAGCTGGAGTAGAACACAGCCAGGTTGTGCAAGCCAAAGACGGAACGAGGATGGCTCGGCTGGTGGCGGCTGGCGGCACAGACCCATTCTGCCACACAGTTGGTGGGCAGAGGATCGCGATACCAGTGGAGCAACCCCCGTTCCGGTGTGCCAGCGAGATGTACCAGGCGGTTAGCTCGGTTGATGCGCAGCCCACAGTAGCCCCTTTCTTCTGGCCCGATGACGCACTGCCGGGCACACAGGTGACACGGACATCCGCCTGTCGCCTTGGGGGGCTTTTCGGGCAAACCGAACTCGCGGCGCGTCGCGGCGTGGGCTATCTCGATCAGCGGGCGCGCTTCCTCAAAGCGCGTGCGCATGCACGTGCCGCAGATAGCCAGCTGCCGCATGATGAGTGGCGAACGCACTCCGCACAGACGACACCGTTGCACTGCGATACCTTCCCCGTGCCCGAATTCGGGCGGTCAACTCGTCGCGGGGGCATCCCGAGCATTCAGTGCATCCAGGATGGCCAGCAATTCCTCGTTGGGTGGGATGTCGGCCATGCTGTGGCCATAATGGGCATAACGGACAATCCCCTCGCGATCCACAATCACCTGAGCGGGCATGCGACCGAGCTTGAACAGATTGACTCGCTGACCGTACAGCCGCAGCACGGAGTGGCCGGGGTCGGGCAACCCGATGAAGGGAAAGCGCTCTTGTTGCCACATCTTGCGAAATGCGGCGGCATCTTCCGGACCGACCACAATGATTTGGGCACCGCGGGCGACGAAATCCTCATACCCTTGACGCAACTGCGCCATATGCCGACGGCAGAATGGTCAGGCGAAGCCACGGTTGAACACCAACACCACGTGCTGCTTACCCCGAAATTGGGAAAGCTGCACGGACTGCCCCTGCCAATCCGATAAGGTGAAATCGGGGGCGGGTGCATTGAGTGCTACCCGATGCGCCATAGGAGCTTCTCCTCGTATGTAATCCGTTGTTATAATAGCGGGTTCTTAACCTTAATTATAGCGTGCCAGGCAGAAGCTGGCGACTGAAGTCGCACCAGATGAGCCTGCCGCCGCGACTGTACTCCACAATTCTCTGCGCCCGCAGCGTGCCCAGCGGAGCCTATTCGCCGCTTGCGGACGCGCGCGGCTCAGTTTGTCGGTTTCTTACCCACGTCTTCCCAACCGTGCAATGCCCCCTGTTTGACAGCTCCAATTTGCGGGATAAGATAAACGCGCTGATTATTGAGAGGAGGAACACGTCCGATGGCTAATGCAACGGTACGGTGGATCACCAAGGGGCAATTTCTTGCCGTGGACAGCAGCAAGCATTCCGTGGTGCTTTCCACCCAGGATGAGGAAAATGGTGTCGGGATGAAGCCCAGCGACCTGCTCCTTGTGGCGGTGGGAGGCTGTAGTGCGGTGGATGTCGTCAACATCCTGCAAAAGAAACGCCAGCAGCTAACCGGGTTGGAGGTACAAATCCACGGGGAGCAGGATGCTGATCCGCCATGGACCTTTCGCAAGATCCATGTGCGCTATGTTGTCCGTGGGCGCGATTTGTCCGAAAAAGCGGTGGCGGATGCCATTCGATTGTCCGAGGAGAAGTATTGTTCGGTGAGCACAACGCTGGCCAAGGTGGTGGAGCTCAGCACCGACTACCAGATTATCCAAGAGACTTGAGTGTGTGGCGGCAATGTCCAGGCGAAAAGAGCGCAGCGGAAGGATGGGATGGAAGTTGGGGAGCCTTCTTATGTGAAGCTTTTACAAAGCGGCGAGCTGGCGAAGCGCGCTGCTGAAGCATATGAGCACCTGACACAATGTGACGTGTGCCCATGGGTATGCAAGGTGAACCGGCGCGCGGGGGAGGTCGGTTTTTGTCGGGTGGGTGAACTGGCCGGTGTTGCCAGCTATGGGCCCCATCTCGGTGAGGAAAATGTGCTGCGCGGCTGGCGCGGGTCGGGCACCATCTTTTTCACCGGTTGCAATCTGAAGTGCAAATTCTGCCAGAACTACGAGATCAGTCAGCTGGATGAGGGTGCCCCGGTCGAGCCCAAGCGATTGGCAGCGATCATGCTGGAGCTGCAGG
>JBMFPH010000220.1:0-5036 GCA_049969215.1 Anaerolineae bacterium
GAAGCTGGTATCCACCAAGACGGTATGCTTAAGAGCCATCTCACCTACGAAATTATGCAGCCGGAGACAATCGGATTGTCTACCTCGCGTCTGGTGCTAGGCAAACATTCCGGTAGACACGCCTTTCGTGTCCGGCTCCAGGAATTAGGGTACACCGATCTGACCGAGGAGGAGATCAATCAAGCTTTTGAGCGTTTCAAGAGATGGGCAGATAAGAAGAAGGTGGTCACGGATGCAGATATTGAAGCTATTATTGCCGATGAGGTTTACCAACCACCTGAGATCTGGCATCTCAATCATATTCAGGTCTCCTGTGGTGACCACAGCATACCTACTGCCAGCGTCAGCTTGACCGGTCCAGATGGCCAAGTGTACGAAGAAGCAGCATTGGGTTACGGCCCAGTGGACGCTCTCTACAAGGCGATTAACCGCATTGTGAAGGTGCCTAATACACTGAACGAGTTCAGCATCAAGGCGATTACAGAGGGCATGGACGCCGCCGGCGAAGTGACCATCCGGATTCAGCCGGCCGAGGATGACCAAGACCTGCCCATCAACCCACAAACGGGCAAACCCGTTGTGCGCACGTACAGCGGCCATGGGGTGAGCACGGACATTATCGTGGCTAGCGCGCGTGCGTATATCAGTGCGTTAAATCGTTTGATCGCCGACCGAGAGCGTCGTTCGCGGAGATCTGCCCCGGTTGAGACATCACCACAGTCAACCGCGTAGATGCCCATCAGGAACACCACGGGAGAGAAGGGATGACATCCACACCACGTACCCTCTTCGATAAGATATGGGTTGACCACGTCGTAGTTGAGGAACCGGACAGCCCCGCCGTGTTGTATATCGATTTGCACCTGATCCACGAGGTTACATCCCCTCAAGCGTTCGACGGTTTGCGTCGGCGTGGGCTGCGCGTGCGGCGTCCGCACCAGACGGTCGCGACGATCGATCACAGCATCCCCACCACACCACCCGAGGTGCCGATTGCCGACCCACAGGCAGCCCGTCAGATCCAGCAAATCATGGAAAATTGTCGCGAGTTCGGCATCCCGCTCCACGGCATCGGCAGCCCGACGCGGGGCATCGTTCACGTCATCGGCCCTGAGCTGGGGTTGACCCAACCGGGGATGACCATCGTGTGTGGAGACAGCCATACTTCGACTCACGGAGCATTCGGGGCGCTCGCCTTCGGCATCGGCACCAGCGAGGTTGAGCATGTGCTCGCCACTCAATGCCTGCTGCAGCGCAAGCCACACACCTGTCAGGTGTACATCGATGGATATTTAAACAGAGGAGTGACAGCCAAAGACCTCATCCTGGGCCTGATCGCCCAAATTGGCAGCGGAGGGGGCACCGGTTATGTGTTTGAATACGCCGGTCCGGCCATCCGCGCCCTATCTATGGAAGAGCGGATGACCGTGTGTAACATGAGCATCGAGGCCGGCGCCCGCGCGGGCATGATCGCCCCGGACGACACCACCTTCGAGTACCTGGCCGGTCGACCATATGCCCCCAAAGGGGAAGCTTGGGACGCGGCGCTGAAACGGTGGCGCGCGCTGCCCAGCGATCCCGACGCCCATTTTGACCATATGATCACGCTGGATGCCACTCGCCTTGAGCCAATGGTCACCTATGGCACGAACCCGGCTATGGCCATCCCGATCACCGGGATCGTTCCGGATCCTGCCGGAGTGTCCGATCTCGGTGAACGCCAGGCCATGGAAAAGGCGCTGCGGTACATGGGGCTCAAACCTGGGCAACGTCTCCTGGGTCATCCCATAGACGTGGTGTTCATCGGCAGCTGCACGAATGGGCGGCTTTCCGACCTGCGTCAGGCGGCCAGTGTGCTCAAAGGGCGTCGTGTCAAAGAAGGTGTTCGGGTGTTGGTGGTGCCGGGCTCACAATCGGTCAAGCGGGCTGCGGAAGCCGCAGGATTACACTGCATCTTTCTGGAAGCTGGCGCGGAGTGGCGCGAATCGGGATGCAGCATGTGCATCGCAATGAACGGTGACCAGCTGCAACCTGGGCAGTATGCCGTGAGCACCAGCAACCGCAATTTCGAGGGACGACAAGGGCCTGGCGGTCGCACATTCCTCGCCAGTCCGCTGACTGCTGCCGCAGCGGCCATCACGGGTGTCGTCACCGACCCACGCACTCTATTGGAGTAGATAAACAATGCAACCCTTTACGCGAATCACAAGCCGAGTCGTCGCTCTGCCCATCGACAACATCGACACGGATCAAATCATCCCGGCACGTTTTCTGAAAACGATCAGCAAAGAGGGACTGGGCCAGCATTTGTTTGCTGATTGGCGCTACAATCCGGATGGCAGCCCCAAGCCCGATTTTCCCATCAATCAGCCAGAAGCGCGCGAGGCACGCATTCTGCTCGTGGGAGACAATTTCGGTTGTGGCTCCAGCCGAGAGCATGCCCCGTGGGCATTGATCGACTTCGGCTTCCGGGCAATCATCAGCACTTCCTTTGCCGATATCTTTCGCAACAATGCACTCAAGAATGGCTTGCTTCCGGTGGTCGTAGACATCGATACTCATCGGCAGCTCTTCGAGACGGCGGAGGCTGACCCGTCCACTGTTCTCACCATTGATCTGGCAGAGCAAAATCTCATTCTACCCAATGGGAAACAGGTGCACTTCCCGATCGATGCCTTCAACAAGAAATGCCTATTGGAAGGCATTGATCAATTGGGTTACTTGTTGAAGCAAGAGCCTCTCATCCAGGCGTACGAGGCATCGCATCCGGCCCGAGTCAGCACACGCACTATGGAGGAGTGAATGGAGACGCAGCAGGGCAAAGCCCAGGTGTTCCTTTATGACACCACATTGCGCGATGGCACCCAGCGCGAGGGAATTTCGTTGTCGGTGGATGACAAGCTGAAAATTGCCCACCGTCTCGACGAGTTCGGCATTCACTACATCGAGGGCGGATGGCCCGGTTCCAACCCTAAGGATGCGGAGTTCTTCCGGCGTGCTCGTGCGATGTCCTTCTCCAATGCGCGATTGGCCGCTTTCGGAAGCACTCGGCGAAAAGGGATACGCCCGGAAGAGGACGCTAACTTGCTTGCGCTCCTGCAGGCGGAGACACCTGTCGTCACCCTGGTGGGCAAGAGCTGGGATATGCACGTCACGGAGATCATCGGCACCACCCTGGAAGAAAACCTCGCTATGATCCGCGAAAGCATCCACTTTGTCAAAGCGAAGCAACGCGAAGTGCACTTCGACGCAGAGCACTTCTTCGACGGGTATAAAGCGAATCCCGATTATGCCCTAGCGACTCTGAAGGCAGCCGCCGAAGCGGGTGCGGATGCGCTGGTATTGTGCGATACCAATGGTGGATGCCTCCCATGGGAGATCGAAGAAATAACTAGGGCGGTGGCAGATCGATTCACCACGCCTTTGGGTATTCATTGTCATGATGACACCGGCTGTGGCGTTGCCAACACGCTGGCTGCAGTGCGTGCCGGTGCCATCCACGTTCAGGGGACGATAAATGGATATGGCGAGCGTGTTGCCAATGCCAACCTCTGCGTGATTATTCCCAATCTGCAGCTCAAGATGGGTATCCTCTGCGTGCCACCTGGGAACCTCGCGCATCTCACCCAATTGTCCCGTTTCGTTGCTGAGATCGCCAACCTGACACACGACGACCATCAACCTTACGTCGGAGCTAGCGCCTTTGCCCATAAGGGAGGACTTCACGTGGCCGCTATGCTGAAAGATGCGTCTAGCTATCAGCATATCGATCCTACGCTTGTGGGAAACGAGCGACGCAGCATCGTGTCCGAGCTCTCTGGCCGCGGCAACGTGATCGAGAAGGCGCGCCAGCTGGGCATCGAGGTAGATAGTGCTCAGATAACTGAGGTATTGGAACAGATTAAGCAAATGGAAGCGAAGGGTTTCACCTATGAAGGTGCGGAAGCTTCCTTTGAGCTGATGCTACGTCGTGCTCTGCCGAGCTACGTACCCCCCTTCGAACTGATCGACTTTATGGTGCTGGTCGAGCGGCGCCGTGGACGTGGATTATTAGCCGAGGCGACCGTGAAAGTGCGTGTTGGTCCCAAGATCGTCCATACCGCCGCCGAAGGAAACGGTCCGGTCAACGCATTGGATGCTGCCCTGCGCAAAGCACTGTTGGACGTGTATCCGAGTCTAGCCACCGTCAAATTGGTGGACTATAAGGTGCGCATCTTGGATAGCGACAAAGCAACGGGTGCTACAACGCGTGTACTCATCGACACACGCGATGGTGCATATCATTGGAGCACCGTTGGCGCTAGCACCAACATTATCGAGGCAAGCTGGCGGGCGCTGGCGGATAGTATGGAGTACGCCTTGCTGCACGAGGCAGAGAGAAAAAAGGAGATGAGATGATGCATCCATCCGCACAAAAGGTGGCCCAGGCCGCGCAGGAAATGGAGTTAAACATCGAGATCGTGGAATTCGCCGAGACGACGCGCACTGCACCCGACGCAGCCAATGCCATCGGTTGTCATGTCGCACAAATTGTCAAGAGTTTGCTCTTCTTCGTCGACAGCCAACCGGTGCTTGCGCTTGTGTCAGGCGCCAACCGGTTGAGTGAGGCGAAATTGGCTGCGCTACGTGGCACCACTCCGCATAATGTGAAACGTGCGGACGCTGAAACTGCCAAGACGATCACCGGTTTTGCGATCGGGGGAATTCCTCCGTTCGGGCACATTTCCACCTTTCCGGTATACATCGATGCCGACTTGATGGGCTTCAACGTGGTGTGGGCTGCTGCCGGAACACCGCACAGCGTGTTTGCCATCACACCTCATGACCTGATCCGTGCTACCCAGGGTATCATTGCAGACTTAAAGATGGAGTAAGAATCTACTATGCACTACACGATCACTCTCCTGCCCGGCGATGGCATTGGGCCGGAAATCATCGCTGAGGCACGCAAGGTGCTTGAGACAGTCTTGCATCGCGCTGGTCACACAGTGACGTTTCAAGAAGGACTGATCGGCGGGATCGCCATCGACGAAACG
>JBMFPH010000221.1:0-5000 GCA_049969215.1 Anaerolineae bacterium
TACCTCTTGCAGGTTTTGCCCCTATTCTACCATACACGTTCAGTCCGCCCGAATTTCCACCGACTTTTTCAACACCCTCTCAAACTCGGACTTGACAACGAAGACAAACGTGGTATCATATATTTTGTAATCGCTTCCTGCGACGAGAACCTTTTATTAGGCCTCAATTGTGCAACTGTGTTGAGTCGTCGAAATTGAGGTCGGCAAAGCGGCGGCCAAACCATTTTTTCCGGACGACAAGCGACGACCGAATCAACGTGGAGCAGCACAAGAGATCGTCTCCCTGTTTCGTTAACTTTCCCAATCGCATTCACCGCATTTGTGCTATTTGCTGTTACGCTCGAATATTGTGAATAGGTTGTTTTCTCTTTGGAAAGGGGGTGATGATCCACCGAGCTGAAAGAAGAGTGATGCGAGGTCGCGATAAACAGGGTCATAGCTGTTCAGTTAAAAGCTGTTACGCGCACCTCGGAAGAGAAAGAGACTTGTTCCAGAGAAGATCAGCTTTTAGGATTTCACATTACTTAACGTCACACAAAGGAGGTGTGATTATGAGCAATAAGCTGCGAAGTCTATTGGGCATGATCGCCGTGCTTGGAATGGTGCTAGCGTTGGCAGCACCGCAGGTGATGGCTGCCCCGCCGGCCCAGGAGCCGACTGAAGAGGCCGGGATGATCAGTGGTTTCCCGACCACCGACCCCAACGAGGCCAAGACGGCACTGGAAGCTTTCAATAAAGCGGACAAGGGCCAGCCGGACCCGGCTTGGAAGGGGAAGAAGCTCACCATTGCTGTCTACTCGGGTGGTCAGCGCGGCCCCATCTCCGGTCCACTCTACTTCTGGCGTAATAAGTTTGAGGAGCTGACCGGCGCAACTTACGACATCGTTGAGATCCCCTTCGCTGAGCTGCGCGAGAAGATCTTCACTGACCTGCAGACCGGTGCGGGCACCTATGACATCCTCATCAACTGCTCTAACTACTACGGCGACTACATCCTCAACGATTGGATCATCCCGATCGACCAGTATTTCGATGATCCACGTTTCCCCAAGTGGGACCGTGACTCCATCGCCCCTGCCGTAGCGCGGTTGATGCAGTGGGGTGATCGCTGGTACGGTGGCAACAATGATCACGACGCCCAGGTGCTCTACTATCGCCGTGACATCATCGAGGACCCCAAGTGGCAAGCTGCCTTCAAAGAGGAAATGGGCTATGAGATGCCGGTGAAGATGGAGACCTGGGAAGAGGTGCTGGACATCGCCAGGTTCTTCAACAAGAAGGACTGGAACGGTGACGGTGATCCCGATGACGGCATCACGCTGCATCTGAAGGTCGGTGGTCAGGGCTTCTTCCACTTCATGGCTCTTTCGGCTCCTTACGTGGTGATCCCATACCCGGGTGATCCGCCCACCAAGGTCACCAAGTATCACAATGTGTACTGGTTCGACCCGGAGACCATGGAGCCGCTCATCAACTCGCCTGGCCATGTAAAGGCACTTGAGATGCTGTTGGCGCTGTCCAAAGCAGGTCCTCCGGCGATGTGGGGCTGGAGCCTGGGTGAGGCATGGGCCGACTTCCTGTCCGGCAATGCGGTGATGACCTTCTCCTGGGGTGACGTCGGCTCGCTGTCGCAGGATCCGACCCAGTCGGTCATCCAGGGCAAGCTAGGTGCCCGTGGTATCCCCGGCACCAAGCATCCCTATGACCGTGAGAAGGGGCAGTTCCTGGACCTGGAGAAGCCCAACATGGTGGGCAACCAGGTGGGCTGCTCGTGGCATCCGGTTATCTCTAAGTTCAGCAAGGAGCCGGAGCTGGCCTACTACTTCATCGCCTGGCAGTCCACGCCTGAGATCAACCACTGGAACGTGGCCTATGGTTGGACCGGTGTAGACCCGGGCACCACCTATGACTGGTTCCCGCCCTACGGCACGGCCAAGATCGAGGAGTATGTGGCCGGTGGCTACAATGCCGACGATGCCAAGTACTTCATCGGCGCTTACCAGGACAACTTTTACAACTACCCGATCTTCCAGAACTACATGCGTATCCCCGGCACGCCGGAGATGCAGGAGATCTGGGACGTACACCTGTCCGAGGCGGTCACCGGTCAGGTCTCGCCACAGGAAGCGTTGGACCGCACCTACGACGACTGGGTACGCATCGTGGAGGACTATGGCAAGGACACGCTCTTGAAGCTGTACCAGGAGTCGATCGGATACCAGCCGTGACCGTGGTATGCTGAGGTGGTGAACAAAAGGGAGGGACCCATCATCTGGGTTCCTCCCTTATATTGCTGCGAAAGCGGGTAGGATCATGCCAGAACGAAGCCGTGTTAAATATTTGTTTGTGTTGCCCGGTATCATTTGGGTGTTATGTTTTACTATTTTCCCTTTGCTCTATTCCCTACGGTTAGCCTTCTTCCAGGCGCGTTTGGGCAAATCGGAGACCTTCATCTGGCTGGAGAACTTCCGACGTGCTTTGTTCGAAGATTACCGCTTTTGGAACTCAATGGGTGTAACGGTATTCTTCGTGGCATGTAGTGTTATCTTTACCGTTTCATTGGGGCTTGCACTGGCACTCTTGTTCAACCGGCCATTACGTGGTCAGCGCCTTTTCCGCGCCTTGTTCACTACACCCTTGTTCACGGCACCGATCGCGTTGGGATACTTGGGCTTGACCATCTTCCACGAGCAGGTCGGCGCTGTCAATACGGTCTTGTTTGCATTGGGAGTAGAACATCCTCCGGCCTGGTTCTCTTCCATCTGGCCGGCGCGCATCGCCATTGTATTGGTGGACATCTGGCAGTGGACGCCTTTCTGCTTCCTGGTATTGCTGGCCGGCCTGCAGTCGCTTCCCGATGAAATCTATGAAGCAGCATGGCTGGATACTTCTTCGAGCTGGGATGTCTTCCGTTACATCACGTTACCCCTGCTAACGCCAGTGCTGTTTACGGTTAGCATTTTGCGCATGGTTGAGGCGTTCAAGATGCTGGATATCCCCTTCAGCATGACAAGCGGCGGCCCCGGAGCAGCAACCCAGACGTATTCCTTTTATATTTACCTGACCGGCCTGCGCAATTTCAACGCTGGCTATGCGTCAGCACTGGCATATATTTTGCTGTTTGTAATGCTTCTCATCAGCTTGTCATTCTTCAATCGGCTGCGCCAAATCTATGAGTAAGGCGAGGGCATCATGTATCAAGGCAAGAGCACGCTCATCGGCAAGATTGCATTATGGGTGGTTATCTTGATTGCCGTCTCTTGGGCAGTTTTCCCCTTTTACTGGGCGATCGTGACTTCTTTCAAACAGCCAGGCGTTATCATGACCACGCCATCGCTAATCCCGTGGCTGCAATTTACCCCCACAGTGGCCAACTGGAACGACGAATTCACCCAGCGCTGGCCGGAGATCAGTCGCGCGCTCACCAACAGTTTGATCGTCTCGACAGGTGCAACACTGATCGCCATTACCTTGGGAATGATGGCCGGCTATGGGTTAGCACGTTTCCGCTTTCGGCGCTGGAAGAACAAGGACATGACTATGTGGTTCCTCTCGCAACGCTTTCTGCCGCCGATGGCCACCGCCATTCCGTTTTTCTTGGTGATGAAGTTTCTGAACCTGCTGGATACCCAACTGGCGCTCATCTTGGTGAACGCCACCTTCACAATGCCATTTGCCGTGCTCACTTTGCGCGATGTCTTTAAGGAATTGCCCAAGGAGATGGAGGAATCGGCTTGGGTAGATGGAGCATCTCACTTTCAAGCCTTTTTCCGTATTGCCCTGCCTCTGGCCGCACCAGCGGTTGCAGCTGTAGCGGTGATCTGCTTTGCCTTCTCGTGGAACGAGTTCCTGTTTGCCTTAATCCTCACCTATCGCAATGCTCAACCTATCACGGTGGTGATCGCCGGTGTGGAACATACTCAAGGCGTACAATTCTGGTTCGTCGCCACGCGTCTGCTAATTGCCATCCTGCCGCCGGCACTACTGGCACTTACCGCTCAGCGCTACATCGTGCGCGGTCTGACGTTCGGCGCGGTCAAAGGGTAGTTGCTTCCACCCTGAACATCTTGTTCCGATCCCGACAGCCGGCTTCGCGATATCCTGTGAGCCTCCGAAGCTGGCTGTCGCATTCTCCGCACAACATTTCCACCGTTGTGTGCTGGCCCTCGGTGCACTCCCTGCTATAATCTAACAGTTAGCAATGCCTGTTCTCGAGATTGCTTCAGAAGACACAGAGATGGCATCTCCCTTGATCGTGATCGTTGGCCCCACCGCTGTCGGCAAGACCGCCCTCGCCGTACAGTTGTGCCAGCGTCACAATGGGGAGATCATCTCGGCCGATTCGCGCCAGATCTACCGCAGGATGGACATCGGCACAGCTAAGCCGACACCTGCCGAACAAGCTGCCGCACGACATCATCTGATCGATATCATCGAGCCGAATCAGACGCTGGGGATAGCAGAGTATCAGTCCCTCGCCTATGCCGCGATCGAGGATGTACTGCGTCGTGGGCGGCTGCCCTTTTTGGTCGGCGGTAGCGGCCAATATGTGCACGCCATGGTGAGGGGCTGGAAGGTGCCGCGTGTCCCGCCGGATTATACATTGCGCGCCGAGCTGGAAGCAGAGGCACAGAGCATCGGAGCGCAGGCACTGCACGCCCGGTTGGCTGCAATGGATCCACAGGCAGCGGAACGGATCGATTTCCGCAACGTACGACGCGTGATCCGTGCCCTGGAAGTGTGTCTCAAGACGGGCAAACCCATCAGTGCTCAGCAGAGTGCCCAACCGCCTCCCTACCGAATCCTCCAGATCGGCCTGACAATGTCTCGTCAACAGCTCTACACACGCGTCGACGCGCGCATCGACCAAATGATGGCGAAGGGGCTCTTGGACGAAGTGCGCAGCCTGATGGCACAAGGTTATGACCTCAGCCTGCCGGCGATGTCTGGACTGGGTTATCGGCAGCTGGGGCAGTATTTGGCAGGGCACGTCAGCTTGG
>JBMFPH010000222.1:0-4990 GCA_049969215.1 Anaerolineae bacterium
GATCGCAGTCACGCGCGCGTTGTGGCTTTGGCGTTGAGCAACCTGCGCACGGTCGCGCTCAACCTTATTCGCCGTCTGGATTTCCGCTTCATCCCGGACGGCTGGCGGGCACTGGCCGCACAGCCGGACCGGGGTCTGAGCCTCCTTTTGTATCCGAGTGGAGGGAGCTTCCCCTGAGAACTGAAAAGCCCTGTTTGGACACCCCAATCTTTCCGACTTGACGTTTTTCATCTTTCCGGCAAAAATCCAAGCACTGGTGCGCTACTTTGCTCACACTCGTGTGGAGAGAGTATTTCCCCAAGCGTTTTGACGCCAGCCTATGGCTATGTATAATCCAAGCTGTATCCGCTTGTGCAGGACGGGTAGAGCCGGCCATGCAAATTATTGAGGAGATCAAGGATCGGATTGATATCGTCGACTTTATCTCCAGCTATGTCCCACTTAAGAAGGCAGGGCGCACTTACAAGGGGTTATGCCCGTTTCATGCCGAAAAGACCCCGTCCTTCGTCGTATTTCCGCACACGCAGACGTGGCACTGTTTCGGGGCGTGTGGGACTGGTGGCGACATCTTCAGTTTCTTGATGCGTCGCGAGGGGCTGGATTTCTCCGAGGCGTTGCGCCGGCTGGCGGAGCGTGCCGGGGTGACGTTGGAACCTGCCGGTCCTCGCTCCGAAGCGAGCGAACAGAAACGTGCGCGTCTTATCGAAATGCATACAGTGGCCGCGCAGTACTATTACCATCTGCTACGCCACTCCGGCGAAGCTGAAGAGGCACGCGCTTACCTGGCGCGAAGAAGGATCAACCTGGACACGGTGGAGCGGTTTCAGCTGGGTTATGCGCTCAAGTCCTGGGAGGGGATCAAATCCTTCTTGTTAGGACGCGGCTACAGCGAGCAAGAGCTCGTTGAGGGAGGATTGATTGTAAAAAAGGAGGGTAGCGAAAGCACGTACGATCGCTTTCGCAACCGACTGATGATCCCCATTCGTAACATGAGGGGACAGGTTATCGCCTTTGGCGCACGGGCTTTAAATCCAAACGATGTACCCAAATACCTCAATTCACCCCAGACACCGTTGTTTGACAAGGGACACACCCTGTTTGGGATTGACATGGCTGCCCCGGCCATTCGGCAAACCGATCAGGCCGTTCTGGTTGAAGGTTACATGGATGTGCTGTCCGCTCACCAGGCCGGCTATACCAACGTAGTGGCTGGGATGGGCACAGCGCTCACAGAAGCACAGTTACAACAGTTAAAGCGCCTCACCCGTCGTTTTGTCTTGGCATTGGATGCCGACACAGCGGGCAGCACTGCCACATTGCGTGGCATTGAGACGGCGCGAGAAGCTTTGGAAAGCGATTCGCGGCCTGTATTCACATCGCATGGCCTGATTCGTTTTGAGAGGCGTCTCGATGTGGACATTCGCATCGCCGCATTGCCCACAGGTCGTGATCCGGATGATATTCTGAGGGAATCACCGGAAGATTGGCCGCGCATTATTGCCGAAGCGCTTCCAGTGGTCAGCTTTGTTATGCAAACCCTAGCAGCACAAACCGATCTGAACACAGCACGAGAGAAAACGCGTTTGGTGCGCCAGGTGCTGCCGTTAATTCGGGAGGTGGACAACGAGGTTGAACGCGAACACTACGTCAGCGAGCTGGCGCAGCTGGTCAAGGTCAGCGAACGGGCGCTGTTGAGCGAGCTGCAACGCCTGTCGACGTCGTCCACAAGGATAGGCGTGCTGGCTGCTTCCAGTTTGGCCGAGGATAAGAATAATGAGGAAAAGCTCGGCTTTGGTGCGGAGGAACACCTGTTGGCGCTTGTGATGTATCATCCGGGTGCACTTGCTATTGCGAACGAGCAACTCGCCACGATGGGATTTGATGGGTTGCTGCCAGGCGATTTTCAACGTAGCGAAAACCAATCCTTATTTCCGCACCTTTCCCATTGGGCCTCACAACCAGATCGCGCGGAAGATGCACTGAACGAGTTGGACACAAGCTTGGGGCAGCTGGATCGAATATTGCATCAGCATTTCGGATTCATACGAGAGCGGGGAGCCCAATTGGGGATCATTCCTTACCGACTGGCTTCAGAGGAAATGGTAAAGGGGATATTGCGCCTGCGTATCCGCCAGGTCCAGGCAGAAATCGCCAATTTACGGTTGTTGCTGGATGAGATGTCGGTCGAGGGCAATCGCGAGGAGCAACGTGTGTATTCTCGCCTAGTTGAGACGGCCAAACAGAGACTACAAGCGTTGGAGCGTGCTTATGACCGTTGTACCTTAATGGGACGCCGTCGTGAGGAAAAGGTTCGTTTGGGATCAAAGTAGTGTAGCCGAATTCTTATGAGAGATTAGCTTTCTGGGGAGTCATAATGACCAGACGGTCGAAGCGCAGCGAAGAACCCCTGAAGCGGCCTTCTTTGGAGTCCTCGGAGCGTATGCGAAAGTCAGCTGGGCGCGAAGAAGCTTCTCATTCCCAGCATCGCAGGGAGACCACGAGAGACCATGCTTCAAATTTGCAGAGGGAAGCGCTCTGGGATGAGCTCGTGAACGTGGCCGAAGATAGCGAGGAAATAGAAGAACTGGAAGAAGAGGAAGAAGAGGACTTCACTGCCGATCGGCTCTTCGATTTGGAGGAACCGCCCGACACGGAATTGGCGCGCGTCGAAGAAGAGCTGGAGCGCGGGACAGACCAGGAGGAAGATCTCCTGGATCTAGAAAGCCCAGAGCTCACCAATGATCCGGTCCGAATGTATTTGCGAGAGATCGGTCGGGTGGATCTGCTCACCGAGGAGGAAGAAAAAGCGCTTGCTTCACAGGTGCAGAGTGGTCTTCAGGCGCGGAAGCAGTTGGCTTCACCGGACCTCAATCCCTGCGAACGGGAGAGGTTAGAACGCCTTGTTCAAGAGGGCAAGCTAGCCGAGCGACGGTTGGTGGAGGCAAATCTGCGTCTGGTTGTCAGCGTTGCCAAGCGGTACCTGGGACGCGGGATGAGCTTGCTCGATCTGATTCAGGAAGGAAACATCGGGTTGTTACGAGCCGTAGAGAAATTCGACCCGCGCCGTGGGTACAAGTTTTCGACGTATGCCACCTGGTGGATTCGGCAAGCTATCAGCCGAGCCATCGCGGATCAGGCCCGCACAATCCGTATCCCCGTGCATATGGTGGAAACAATCAATCGTCTGGCACGAGTTCAACGGAAACTAGTCCAGGATCTAGGACGGGATGCCACGGCGCGCGAAATTGCCCTGGAAATGGACATGCTTTCTGAGGAAGACCGCGCCGAAATCGAAGATGCCATCGCCAACAGGCGGCCGCTCGATCCCGCTGTGGATCGCCGCTGGAGGCGCGCAGCTGCCAAGATCCGCCGCATCATCCGCATCGCACAGGAGCCAATGTCGTTGGAAACTCCCATTGGCTCTGAGGAAAACAGCTACTTGGGGGATTTTATCGAGGACGAAACGGTGCCAGGACCGGTGGATGCAGCTTCCAGGCAGCTGCTCAAGGAACAAATGCAAAACATCCTCGATTCACTAACCGACCGAGAGCGCAAAGTACTGGAAATGCGTTTCGGGCTCCTGGACGGACAGGGTCATACTTTGGAGGAAGTGGGACAGGCATTTGGTGTTACCCGCGAGCGTATCCGTCAGATTGAGGCAAAGGCATTGCGCAAGTTGCGCCATCCCTTGCGCAGCCGCAAACTACGCGACTATCTATCGTGACCGCTTTGTTTCAGGGTAGGCAGTTGGTCCCCTGTTCTTCTCCTATCCGAACAGACATCGGAAGGGTAATAGTCCTGTGAGCAAGCTTGCTAGTATGCGCGAAGCCATCGCCGCACTGGTGCACGATGGCGATAGCGTGGCTATTGAAGGATTTACCCATTTGATCTGCTTTGCGGCAGGCCATGAAATCATCCGGCAACGCAAGCGCGACCTGGTTCTGTGTCGACTGACGCCGGACCTGATCTATGACCAAATGGTGGCAGCTGGCTGTGCGCGCAAGCTTATTTTCTCCTATTTGGGCAATCCTGGTGTCGGCTCCCTGCACGCGATACGCCGGGCAGTGGAGAAGGGGGTGCCAGGTCCCCTGGAACTGGAAGAATATACCCACTTCGGCATGGTGGCGCGGTACATTGCCGGCGCTGCCGGGCTGCCATTTTATCCGCTGCGCACCTTTTCCGGTTCTGATCTGCCACGCGTCAATCCACTGATCCGCCAGGTAGAGGATCCGTATGGCAGCGGGGCGGTGTATGTCGTGCCACCACTTCATCCCGATGTGGCGATCATCCACGTGCAACGTGCCGATGCAGAAGGTAACGCCCAAATCTGGGGTCTTCTGGGCGTACAGGTCGAGGCAGCCTTTGCAGCGAAGCGTGTCATCGTTGTCGCCGAGGAGATCGTGGATGAGGTGGTCATCCGTGCTGACCCCAATCGTACCGTCATCCCTGCTCTGATCGTGGATGCCGTGGTGCACGAGCCGTTTGGCGCGCACCCTTCCTATGCACAGGGCTACTACGATCGTGATACAGAAGCTTATATCGCCTGGGATACCATTTCGCGCGACCATGAGACTCTGCGGCAGTGGTTGGATGAGTGGGTATTTGGTCTCTCTGGACGCGCCGAGTATGTGGAGAAACTGGGCAGCCAGGTGTGGCAGCGCCTCAAGCCGGGTGATGCTTGGAGCGGCCAGGTGAACTATGGACGATACTGCTGAAAGAGGAAGCGGGATGAACGATTACACCGCTTCCGAGATGATGATTGTGGCAGCTGCGCGTGAGCTGGCAGATGCCAAGGTGGTGTTTGTGGGCATCGGATTGCCTAACATTGCCTGCAACCTGGCGCAGCGCACGGTAGCCCCCCATCTGGAGCTGATCTACGAGTCAGGTGTCTATGGGGCGCGTCCTGCCCGGTTACCACTCTCCATCGGCGACCCGTGTCTGGTGAGCAGTGCGGTCGGGGTGATGCCAATGCCCCAACTGCTTCAATATT
>JBMFPH010000223.1:0-4908 GCA_049969215.1 Anaerolineae bacterium
AGATATATCCACAACCAGAAGTCGGGTAGCTTTGCCGATACACTCAGTTCGTGCCAGACAGCCTGCCAGTCTCCCTTGGTCATCAGGTCGCCCAGTGTATCCAGCCGCAGGTGTGTCCCGATTGCCGCTGCTGCCAGGCTGCCCGTTATGAGCGGAGCTAGTCCGATCAGACTGCTGCGCAGGGGGTCGGCACGGCTTACTTGCACCGAGCCAAGCCAGATGGCATTTTTCTGCCTGCGGGGCCATATCTCGAGACGACTGGTGCGCACGCCCAACAACCGAGCTGCAAGCCAATGGCTCAGCTCGTGCGCGAAGGTGCCCGGCAGGAAAATCACAAAGAACATCCATAGGGCCACTTCGCGATGACCCGTGAGCAGATATGCCAGACCTTGCAGATGTGCCTCAAGCCAGCGATGTAACAGCAACATCGCCACGAAGGTTACGGCAAGCCAGAGGATGGAAATCCAGATTTCCAAGAGTCTCGAGGTTACGTGTTGATCTCTGTTCCCAATAGAGGCGGAACGTTATCTTACCCGTTGAAGTCTTTAGACCAAGGTCGCCTTGACAATGGCGGCAAAGCTACCCGCCTTGAGACTTGCTCCGCCCACTAAGGCACCGTCAATTTCGGGTTGGCGTGCAAAGTCGGCCATGTTGTCGGGCTTGACACTTCCGCCGTATTGGACGCGTATGGTTTGTGCTGTCTCTTCGCCATACAGCTCCGCCAGCACGCCGCGAATGCTGATCCCGATGATGCGATTGACATCTGCAGGCTCTGCCGGGATGCCGGTGCCGATTGCCCAGACCGGTTCATAGGCGATGATCACGCGCGATGCTTCCTGACGACTGAGCCCCTGGAATGCTGCGCGCACCTGGCCTCCTACGATGGCAGCCGTTTGGCCGGCGCGGTTTTGTTCCAAATTCTCGCCCACACAAACGATCGGGATCAGGCCGTGGGCTAATGCGGCTTTGGTCTTCTTATTGACGCCTTCGTCTGTCTCGCCGAAATATTGGCGACGTTCTGAATGTCCCAGAATGACATATTGGCACAGCTCTGCTACCATCAGCGGGGAGATTTCTCCTGTGAATGCTCCCTGTTCCTCGAAGTGCATATTCTGAGCACCCAGCTTGATCCACGAGGTGCCCAATGTGTCCCGCACTGCTGACAAGGCGGTAAAGGGGGGACATAGCACAACCTCAATTCCCTGTACATCGAGAAGCTCTTTGCGCACTTCCCGCGTGAGTTCGATGGCCTCTCGGATGGTCTTGTGCATCTTCCAATTAGCAGCCACAATGGGAGTTCGCATAGTAGTTTGCTCCTTAAGATACCGATGGGGTGTTATGTGCAGGTGATGCTACCATAGTCTGCTCAATATAGCAATGTGGAATGTGGGTGAGAAAACCTGTGCAGCCTCTTTTGACAAGCACCTATGGTCATGCTACCATCTTCGCAGCTTCGACACGTTCCGGACGAACAATGTACAATGGAAATCTTTTCTTAATCCATTCCCCAATCTCATGTCCACCACACTTGCGAATGAGCGCTATGAAAGCGGTTCAAGAGAAAAACGAAAGGGAGAGGCTGCCATGATCGAGATCAAACATCCAGTACCGAGCGACATCGAGATTGCACAAGCTGCTATCCTGCGGCCCATCAAGGAGGTGGCAGAGTCGATCGGCCTGACCGAGGATGACCTGGATTATTACGGCAAGTACAAGGCCAAGATCCATCTGGACGTGCTCGAAAAGTTCAAGGATCGTCCCCAGGGCAAATACATTGATGTGACGGCCATCACCCCAACTCCACTGGGTGAGGGGAAAACGACCACCACGGTGGGGCTCAGCCAAGCTCTGGGTGCGCACTTGGGCAGGAGGGTCATCACATGCATCCGCCAACCTTCTCAGGGCCCCACGTTTGGCATTAAGGGGGGTGCTGCAGGTGGTGGCTATAGCCAGATTGTGCCCATGGAAGATTTCAATCTGCACCTGACCGGTGACATCCACGCTGTGGCAGCGGCCAATAATCTGTTGGCGGCTGCCATCGACGCACGTATGTTGCACGAGCGCAACCTGGGCGAGCGTTTTAAGGAAGTTACCGGTCTTGATCCGTTGCGCATCAATCCCTATACCATCACCTGGAACCGGGTGGTGGATATCAACGACAGCGCGTTGCGCAAAATCGTGATTGGCCTAGGCGCCCGCAACGATGGAGTGCCACGCGAAGCGGGCTTCGACATCGCGGTTGCCAGCGAGGTTATGGCAATCTTGGCTCTTACCACGAGCTTGAAAGATCTGCGTCAACGACTGGGGCGCATTGTGGTGGCTCAGAATGTGGCAGGCGACCCGGTGACGGCAGAACATCTAGGCGTAGCGGGCGCTATGACGGTGTTGCTGAAGGATGCCATCATGCCCAATTTGATGCAGACACTGGAAGGCACACCTGCAATGGTGCACGCGGGTCCTTTCGCCAACATCGCGCACGGCAATAGCAGCATCATTGCCGATCAGATCGCTGTGAAGCTGGCTGACTATGTGGTGACCGAGTCCGGGTTCGGCGCGGATATTGGGATGGAGAAGTTCTTCAATATCAAGTGTCGCTATTCGGGATTGATCCCCAACGCGGTGGTGCTTGTGGCGACGGTTCGTGCGCTGAAGATGCACGGCGGCGGTCCAAGGGTCATTCCCGGGCGGCCGCTCGATCCCGCTTATACGGAGGAGAACCTGCCACTTCTGGAAAAGGGCTGCGCTAACCTCGTCAAGAACATTCAGATTGTGAAGCTGTTCGGCATCCCGGTGGTGGTTGCGATCAACCGCTTCAAGTACGACACCGAGGCAGAACTGCAGCTGGTCAAGCGCATTGCCGAGGAGGCAGGTGCTTATGCAGCGGTGCCATCCGACCATTGGGCGAACGGCGGTGCCGGTGCTATCGAGCTGGCCGAGGCAGTCATCTCGGCATGTGATCAGCCGAGTCACTTCGATTTTCTCTACCCGCTGGACTGGCCGATTAAGAAGAAGATCGAGACTATTGCTACCAAGGTGTACGGCGCGGATGGGGTGGATTACTTGCCATTGGCCAACCAGCAGATTGAGGCATATGAAAAAGCGGGTTTTGGCAATTTGCCCATCTGCATGGCCAAGACACATTTGAGCCTCAGCCATGATCCGAATCTGAAAGGTGTGCCGACCAACTTCACGCTGCCGGTGCGTGAGGTACGTGCCAGCGTCGGAGCCGGTTTCATCTATCCGTTGTGCGGTGAGATGCGCACGATGCCCGGTTTGCCTTCACGTCCGGTTTTTATGCAGGTGGACTTGACCGAGGATGGCCGCGTGGTAGGGCTGTTCTGAGCGAGACCGTCTCAGCGGCTCGATGAATAGCGCAAGGAAAGCTGCCGGGATGAGGGAGGGCATCGGCGAAGAAAAGACTTTACCCCCGACTCCCGGCAGAAGTTTTATATGGAGTAGGTCGTCATGTGGGAAGGCAAAGCGCCGGGTAAGGTTATCTTATTTGGCGAGCATGCCGTGGTGTATGGGCGCCCTGCCATCGCGGTGCCGGTCAGCGGAGTAGAGGCGCGTGTCATGGTGAGGCCTGGTGAGCGGGGCAGCGGCATATGGCTCGAGTGTTGCGATCTGCCTGCCACCGACAAGGGTAAAGGAGGAACTCATTACCCCTTGCGCGAAGCTCCGGCTGGTGACCCGTTGCGCGTGGCAGTTCTTCTCGGGCTGACGCATATGGGAATTGTCCCATCTCTGGAGCCAGATCTGGTGATCACAATCTCCTCGACTATTCCCATTGCGCGTGGTCTGGGCAGTGGCGCAGCGGTAACAACGGCGATCATGCGAGCGCTGGCAACCTATTTTCATCACTCTCTTTCGCCGGAAGAGACTTCACACCTGGTGTATGAAGTGGAAAAACTCTTTCACGGAACCCCCAGCGGCATTGACAACACGGTGATCGCCTATCAGCAGCCCGTTTACTTTGTGCGCGGTGAACCTGTCGAGCTGTTGGAGGTAGCCAGACCGTTTCATTTGGTGATTGCTGATACCGGTGTGGCTAGTGTGACGCGTCAGGTGGTTGGTGAAGTGCATCAACGCTGGCAGATTGAGCGCACCCGCTATGAGACTTTGTTTGATGCTATGGGGGCGGTTGTCCGCGCAGCCAGGGAATCGATCCTGAAGGGAACGTGGCGTGCCCTAGGCCCGCTTATGAACGAGAATCAGGCTTTGTTAGAGGAACTGGATGTCTCATCCCCGGCGTTGGATAGATTGCTGACAACTGCGCGTTCTGCGGGTGCTCTGGGAGCTAAACTCTCCGGCGCCGGGCGGGGTGGTTTTATGATCGCTCTGGTGGAAGAAGAGGGTATAGTGCCTGTGACCGAAGCACTGGAACGGGCTGGCGCCGCTCAGGTGTTGTCAACGTGTGTGATGTCCCCTTCCGGTGCCTGATACTGTGTGAAACGAACTCAGGCAAAGACGTTCACTCACTTCCGATGGCATTTACCAGTGGGGTCAAAGGGTAATCTTTGCCCCTAGCGGCAGGATGGTCATTGTTTCAGAATTTGCTGTATCTGTTGTGCTGCGCGTGGGACGATATGAAAAGCGATACCTGGTTTCGCTTCTTTCTCCAGCACGACAGCAAGGGCTACCTCAGAGTTGACCGGAAGCACGATAACACTGCCCCGACTGCCTTCGATCAGAAGCCGTTCAGCTGGTCCATCGCTTAATCCAAGCCGCGCCAGGGTACGTTCCGCCAGCGAGATCATGATGGAAGCCATTGCCGCTACCTGAGAGCTGTGGGCCATTCCGTCGTCCAGGAACGAATCGTTTTCGGGCGGATATGAAGCTACCACCAACCCTTCGATGCTGACCACTACCGCCGTACGCGCTCCATCCAACGTGTTGCACAGCTGCGCC
>JBMFPH010000224.1:0-4903 GCA_049969215.1 Anaerolineae bacterium
CTGGGAATGAGCAGATTGCCCTCTTCCCGCCGGTGCTCCTGGATGACATCAGTACCGATCTGCTCCTCTCCTGTCGTCCAGAGACTGGTAACAATCTATTGGCCCATTACACGGCCACCTTTTCGCCCCTTTTGCTCCTCTTTTCTTGTGTCTAGACAAGCGCTTGTCCTTGGATCAGGCCACTATCGTGGCACGCCTTCGAACCCACCTTCGTCAAGCGCTGGACCACCGTTTGAAGTGGGGCACAATAGCCGTCGTATGCGTCTTGGAGAGCATAGCGAGGCCATCGCACCCTGTGGTACTCCCTGGCCTCCCGTCCCTGCATTCAATCTGGTCACGCGCCGCTTGGCCTGTCTGACACTGGAGCGTCGCCGGGAACGCCAACCCACATCGAACCTAAATTCTCAACAGGGTCTTTCAACCTCTTCTCGAGGCTTGGTGGCCACCAGAATGCCAAGGAACGGGGTGAGCGCCTGATTTATCGAGCATCTCCCCCGGGAGGATTCAGACGGACGGGCCAATCTCTCAACCCCGTTCGCAACGCATAACAACAAGGCAAAATTAGAGACCCTCCGTATCTTCAGAGGGTCTCTAACTTATCTCTTCATTGCGCTTTGAACCACGAAGCTCTCTAATCCCAACCAAGCAGTAGCACACCGATCAGCATGCCGTACACGATTCGCGCCGAATGAACCATTCTCTACGCCAGACGAGCACCAGACCGGCCAGCGCAAGGGTCAAAATCAAAACCAGAATCTGGACACCGGTCGGGTTGCGCAATTTTGCCCAGTCGGACAATAAGGGCATTTGCACCGGTTGGGTTGTCTCTCCGAAACGCGCCAGTCCATTTGCTGTCGCCACATACAGAGTTCCCTGATTGAAGGCCATCCGACTGACTATGCCTCGGACATCGGCAACCTTGACCCAATTGAGACCCCCACTGCGGCTTTCATACAGGGTACTCCCTACCAGACGTCCACCCAAGCCCCACGCCGTCGCCGCGACAACGTGATTGGCATCATTCTCATCCACCTCCAGGGCAGTAATGCGCAGCGCAGCACCGGGCACAACCAGGATTCCATTGTTCGCCGTTTGCCAGCTTTGCCCACCGTCCGTACTTCGACTGATACCCATTGAGCTGCCGCCCGCATAGAGGATCCGTGGATTTCCGGGCGCCACGGCCAAGCTCACCGGCAGCTCCGGAAGAGTATCCAGACGTTGCCAGGCCTCACCACTGCTAACGAATACACCTTCGTTAGTCACCGCGTAGATTTTGCCATCCGGTGCGATCACCAAACTACGCACATGGGCGTTGTAGAGAGACAACCCGCCCACCAGCTCATAGTGGTTGCGTTCCACATTGAAGCTATAGATACCCTGCCCATCAGTGCCCACATAGAGGATCTCAGGGTGAGCACGATCCACTGCCAGCGTTGTCACGGAGGGCACTATGCCGTACGCGTTAGCTGGCAGTCCCAGTTCAAACCGTCTCCAGGTTAACCCTCCATCGTTGCTGTACCAGAGACTGGAGGCGACCTCAAGAGCTCCTCCTGCCGTGCCTGCATAGATCCTTTCAGGTTGCAATGGATGTACAGCTAAGGCATTGATCACGGCACCCGGTCCGGAGCTGACCAACTGCCAAGTCATGCCATTGTCGCTCGAGCGGTAAATTCCGGTCGGTTGGTTGCCACCTGTCAACGCAGCATATAGCACATTGTCCGCCGTTGCACGCGCTATCGCCTGCACTGAAACGTCTGATAAGTTTGCCATCGCTGTCCCGGTGGTCTCGCCAACCACCAGCGCGCTCGTGGTGCCGGCGATCAGGATTAGAATAAACAGAACGAACCGAATAGCTACCTGCATCCCCTTGACAATCATCTCTCCCTCACCTTCCTGCAATGGTCTCCGTGTCGTAACCTCACATTGCATTTATATGGTATCACATAGGAAGGCTGGCTTCATCGGATTTCTGGCTAAAGGTTGCGTGCGCACATGGCATAATCTTATGATTCTACGTACGCAATATCGCTTAGGCAGGTTCTATCTGTCGCAGTATACTCACCAAGTATGTCGCATCTCCAATGGCAGACTTCGACTCATTCAAGTACACGCGGCAGGATGGCTTATGTTCTAACCATCTGAATAGCAAAGTTGTGGTGAGGGTACACCAGCACCCGGATGCGCGGTGCCGAAGGGGGAAAGATCGGTTACAGCTCTCGCTAAAAATCGCTCTAAATAGTCTACTATCATATCTGCCATCTATTTAAACTGCAAGCATTTGACAATGCCATCTTCAAAGGGGTTCACCGATATCGGACCCTGAGCGCTCTCCTCTTCCTGTACCGCCAGGGCCTCTCCCAGGAGGCGGAGACACCCCAACGCCGCCCGCGAGTTCATCCGGCAATACCTCTCAGGAACTGCTGGGGCACAAGGATGTGCGGACAACAACGATGTACCGCCGCGTTTGCCAGCGCCGCGGTCTGGCAGTGCGCTCCCGATGGGCTTGTACAGGGCACTGGAAGAGGTTACGGCCGAAGCTGCTCGCCCACAGGGCCTCCACGTGGACGCAATCTCCGATAGCGCTGCAGCGGAGCAGTTGCTGCAGTAGATGCGAGGTGACCGTCATCGGCAGCTCGTTCCGGTAACCGCCTGGCAAATGCGCCGGAAGTGATAGCCGTATACCGCCAACGTGATGGCCGTAGGAAAAAGGCGAGGACGATGGACCAGTGTCCAGAAAAAGAGACGCCAATAGTACACTCGTTCTGCTTCACGAATGCCCAACCGGTAGATCGTGCGCAAAAAGCCCAGAATGTGCTCTATGCCGATGCGACTCTTAGCAGACCGTGGCTGGTACTCGCTCAGAAATGTGCGCACGCGTGCATAATAGTGCTCCGGCGCGTAAATGTGTGTCAAAATGGAACGGTAGCCCTCGCGCAATGTTTCCAAGCTCATGCGCGGAATAAAATTGATCGACCCATCCACGTTATCGCCGGACATTTTTGTCAGCAGACGCCCCTCCTGTTTCAGTCTTTCGTACAGACGTGTGCCCACTGGCGCCTGAAGCAGACCTACCATTGCAGCTACAATTCCACTTTGCTGGATAAAATCAATCTGTTGCTGAAAAACCGATGGGGTATCGCTATCGAACCCGACAATGAAGCCACCCATAACTGCCAAGCCGGCGCGCTGTAAACGCTTCACAGCAGCGAGCAGATCGCGGTGACGATTCTGATGTTTGCCACATTCGTTCAAGCTCGCCTCATTGGGCGTCTCAATACCCACGAAGACGGACTCGAATCCGGCCTGAGTCATGAGATTTACAAGCTCCTCATCATCCGCCAGGTTGATAGAAACCTCGGTGGTAAAGGGCAAACCCACCTTGTCCTTGCGCCATTCGATCAGGGCAGGAAGGACATCACGCTTGAGCTGGCGCTTGTTGCCGATGAAATTGTCATCCACAAAGAAGACGCCATCGCGCCATCCCAGCGCATAAAGTGCGTCCAGCTCGGCGATGATCTGTTCGGCGGTCTTAGTGCGCACTTTGTGTCCCAATAATGCGGTCACGTTGCAGAAATCGCAGTTAAAAGGACAGCCGCGCGAGAATTGCACACTCATCGTGGCATAGTGAGGCAGGTCTAGGAGCTCCCACCGCGGCGCTGGTGTCTGGCGGATATCGGCGAAAGCGTCCGTACGGTAGAGACGCTGTGGTGTACCCCGAGCCAAGTCCTCCAAAAACGGGGGCAGAGTCAGTTCCGCCTCGTTTAGCACAAGGTGATCCACCTCGGGGAAATCCTCATGCTCACTGGTGAAGAGCGGTCCACCAGCTACCACCTTGACCCCCATTTCTTTGCATCGGGCGATGACGGCGCGCGCCGATTGGCGCTGCACCGTCATCGCACTGATGAAGACCATATCCGCCCAAGCGATATCATTGCTGGCCAGTGACCTCACATTCATATCCACCAGGCGCACAGACCAGTCACGCGGCAGCATAGCAGCCACCGTGATCAATCCCAGAGGCGGGGCGCTCGCCTTCTTGCGCACAAAACCCAGCGCGTGCTTGAAGCTCCAGAACGTGTCCGGGAACTCCGGATAAACCATAAGCACTCGCATCGTAGCCACCTTCTGTCGCTCAATAAATGGCCAAATGTGTCACTTATATGCTATACAGAGGGAAAGGGGATGGCAAGAGGATTCTTGTTTTGGGAAGCCTGAAATTGCCCAAGAGACCTCAACGAGACACAAAGAGAGGCAAATTTTGATTTTTTGGGGATTAACATAGCCGAATCAAAAAAGATCCCCTGGACGTGCCAATCGCCAACGGGGATCTTTCTGCCTGAAGACCCGGAGATCTTTCAGTCGAGTATTAAGCCTCTATTGCTTTTTCGCCCGGCACGCTACGCCTTGAGCCTCACCAAGACGGGATACACAGCGTTTGTCCCGCATATATATGGTTGAGGTTGTAAATGCGATTAGTGCGCGCAATACTCCAGGCATCTACACCAAACCATCCTGCGATGCCGCTCAGCGTGTCGCCCCAGCGCACAGTGTAGTACGCCGCACATGGCCCGCAATGGGATGGTCTGGCGGCTCTGCCGTAAGGGATCCAAAGCAGCTGACCAGCATAGACAAAGTTACAATTGGCCAGCCCATTCGCTGCACAGATCGCATAAGGGTTGACGCCATAGCGCCATCCAATGGTGGACAACGACTCGCCCCAGGCCACCCGATGCCAGAAGCCACCATCCCAACCCCATCCCGATACCGGAGGAGCTGCATGTGAAACGGGAACCCAAAGTGCCTGGAGCAATAGGACTAATCCTATCACGAGCAACCATTTTCCGCGCCTCATAGAAACGCCTCCTTTTCTTGTCTTGTCCTGTGAGCTGTTCCATTGCGTCTC
>JBMFPH010000225.1:0-4890 GCA_049969215.1 Anaerolineae bacterium
GGACACCTCGTTTATGCCCTTGGCCTCGGAGCGGGCCTGAATGCGTTTTCTGGTGGATGAATGCGCGGGTCCTGCGGTAGCGCGCTGGTTGCGTGCCCAGGGCAGATTCGCAATCCGAGATCCGCAGATCCCCATGCGGTTCGATGCATGCTATCCGCCCCGAGCTTGACAGCATCCCTTTCTGTGCTATCGTTAGGTGGACACATTGTGTAGCTGCCAGATCGGACGGACAGGCAGGGGGGGGCGTACGACCACCACCGTCGCGCAGATAGCGTATCCGTTGGCTATCGGTACATTTGGACAGCATCAGCTTGGAGCCGTTGACGGGTTCCACAAACTGCGCGTGGGGGATTACCGGGTCATTTACGGGATCCTCTATGGATGAACAGACCATCGTGATCCTTGCGGTCGGTCACCGCAAGGACATTTATTGCAAGCGCTAGACAATCGCCGCTAATGTGCTGCGCTATGGGGCGGGTTGCTGCCGCCGCACGCCGGCAATCTGCAGCTCCCCTTCCAGGATTTCCAGGTGGGTTACCTCAAGGTCGCTTTGCATCTGGCTCAGCGTCTCGTTGATCGAACGTGAGCTCGAATCGAGCACGCTCTGCGGGAAGGGGAAGGGGCCCATTTGGGCGCGTTCGATGTGCACGACAATTTGGCCGTTCTGGACGACCGCCGTGGCGACGATGAGCGAGTCGAAACGCAAGGGCCAGGAAGGGCTGAAGGTACCCGTCATATAGATGCGGCCCGCCGTGAACCAGATCTGCGGGTCACGCAGGGGCATCTCGCCGCTCTCCTGCAAGGTGAGCGTGGCCAGCGAGGTGATCTCCTCGTTGGTGACGAACAGGCGGAATTCACCGCCAGTGCTCGCCTCTTGCAACGCGCGTGAGAAGTTCTGGCGCAATCGCTCGGCGGCTTCGGCGGAAACCGGAATGCGCCCGCCAGGCGGCGCGGGGATGTCGGCGCCACCGCCCAGGGAACACGCCATACTGAGGGATAACCAGACGCAGAGGGTGAGGACGAGCCAAGCTGCCATTCGACGTTTGACCACGTGACACTCCTTTGCGAAGGCGCTCGATGGAACCAATCGGGCACACGCTGATAGAATGAGTATAGCACTGCATGGAACGCATGACAATCTCGGGTGAACCGTCCGCCGAGCCTACGGGTGCGGCGGCGCTGTCACTGCCCGCCCTGGTGGAGAGTCTCCTCTTCGCCGCTGGCAGCCCTGTTTCGCTCCGGCAGCTTGCCGAAGCGCTCGAGTGCAGCCTCGCCGAGGTGGAAGCGGCGGTGCAGACGCTGCAGGAGGCGTGTCGCACGCGCGGGGTGCAGGTGCAACGCCACGGCGATCAGGTGCAGCTGGTGACAGCACCGGCAGCGGCGCCCTACGTCGAACGCCTGTTGGGCCTGTCCGGCGGGGGTGGCCTCTCGCCGGCGGCGCTGGAGACGCTGGCGATCATCGCCTATAAGCAGCCCATCACCCGCCCGGAGATCGAGGCGATCCGCGGCGTGAACAGTGACAGCGTGTTGCGCACCCTGTTGAGCAAGGGGCTGATCCAGGAAGTGGGCCGCCTGGAGACCGTGGGGCGCCCCGTCCTCTTCGGCACCACCTTCGAGTTCCTGCAATATTTCGGGCTGAGCGGACTGGACGAATTGCCCCCGTTGCAGGAAGTGGCAGAGGAAGCGCCGCCGGAGGGTGAAACGTCGGCGTGACGCGGAGGCCATCGCCCCATGCGGCGGGACAAAATTGCCATGGCGGGCACTCTGTGGTATAGTGGCATCCTCTTTTGCCCCCATCGTCTAGAGGACCAGGACATCACCCTTTCAAGGTGGAGACAGGGGTTCGAATCCCCTTGGGGGCACACCTCGGGGATCGGTGCCCCCAAGGGTTTGCCAGCTTTTGCCTGTGAGCCGCGCCGCGACCGTCAGGGAACGGTATTAGGAATTGCGGATCCGCTCCACGGCGCGGAACAGATTGCGTAAACTTGACTTATGGGCTTGCCCTCGGTTGGAAGAATGGCCGAAAATTTCATCCTGCCGGGGTTCAAGCCCCTCGCCAAATTTCCACCGCGAAAGATACACCACCCGGCCCGACCCCTGTGACAAAAGCGCTGTGCTGTGGTAAACTGCAAATTTATGGACACCTATGCATCCCATTTGTTAACCGACGTGGACTTCGCCTGGCTGGAGCAGCTGGTGCGGAAGGCGGGGGCCATTGCCCTGCGCCACTTCCGCAGAACCACCATCAAGCGCAAAGAGGACAACACCATCGTCACGATTGCGGACGGCGAGATCGAGCACTTCCTGCGAGACGCCTTGGCGGACGCATATCCCAATGACGGCTTCCTTGGCGAGGAGATGAGCGCACAGACCGGGGCAAGCGGACGGGTATGGGTGATAGACCCCATCGACGGCACATCAGCCTACGCGGCTGGCTTGCCAGTGTGGGCCGTTTCGGTAGGTGTGCTCGTAAACGGAGAGCTTGTGGCCGGCGCCGTCTATCTACCCCTTGTGGACGAATATTACAGCAGCGATGGGCATGTCGCCCGGCTGAACGGTGCCTTGATCCATGTGGATGACAGCGGGCAGATCAACAACGAGACATTGGTGTGTGTCACCTCTGAGGCGCATCGCCACTATCGCATCGAATTTGGTGGCAAGACGCGCGCGTTCGGCAGCTCGGCGGCACATATCTGCTATGTTGCCCGAGGCGCCGCGGTCGCTGCCGTGCTCGGCCATCAGGCATTATGGGATATCGCGGGCGCTTTGCCCATCCTGCGCGCCGCCGGCGGAAACATGGTGTGCCTTCCGAGCGGCGAGCCTCCATCGGAGATTACCTCTTGGATCAACGGGCGCAAATCCCCCTATCCCCTGCTGGTCGGCGCGCCGTGGGCTTTGCCATATTTCCTCGACAAGGTCACCCTGCTCTATCGGCCTAAGCGCCCACCGGAAAGTTGAGGAGCTTTGAGCGTGGACAAGCAGAGAAAAAGTGATCCGGACGCGCAGCGCACCACCCCTGAGAGCAGCGCCTTTTCTGCCGCTTACGAGTCGGCAACATCGGAGCCGGTGTGGACATTCCGCGGCTACCGATTGAAAGCTTCTGAGTTCAACCAGGCGATGATCCATTTCTTTAGATCGCAGGTGTCGCGCGCCGATGTGTGGCGGCAGCGCCTCGACATGACTACCAACTGGGCGGTGCTCACCACCGGCGCCACGATCTCCGTCGCCTTCACCCGCGAGCTGGGCAATCATAGCGTCATCCTCCTCAACACGCTTCTGGTCACTCTGTTCCTGTTTATCGAGGCGCGCCGCTACCGCTTCTACGAGGTCTGGAGCACGCGCGTGCGCCTGATGGAGACCGATTTTTTCGCCGCCATGCTGGTGCCCCCCTTTCAACCGGCAGCAGACTGGGCGGAAAGCCTGGCGGAGAATCTCTTGCAGCCTCACTTCACCATCTCCCTGGCCGAAGCGTTGGGCCGGCGTTATCGGCGCAACTATGTCTGGATTTACTTCATACTGGCCATCGCCTGGCTGGCGAACGTGGCGACGTACCCCACGCCGGCACAATCGTTCGAGGAGTTCCTCGCTCGCGCTGCACTGGGCCCCATACCGGGATGGGTCACGCTGGCCATTGGCTTCCTGTTCAATATTGCCCTGCTCGTCATGGGACTGCTAACGGTGACTTTGCAGGAAGCGGCTGGTGAAGTGTGGCCGCGCTATGGCACGGCGCCCGACCTGTTCCGCATTGAGAAGGTTCTCCCGAAGCCGGCGCCGAAGGGCTGGCGGGCATGGTTCCGACGCAGCTATCAGCGCGAGCAATTGCTCGCACTGATTATCACCGATCAGGCGCAGGCGGTCAGCGACAAAATCCTGCACGAGATGAAGCGTGGGGTCACCGCACTCCCTGGCACCGGAATGTACACCGGACAGGCACGCACTGTGCTGATGTCTGCGCTGACCGTCACCGAAGTGCACCAACTGCGTTCCATTGTGGGCGCACTGGACCCTCAAGCAGTGCTGATCGTGTCACCGGCACGCGAAGTGTCCGGAGGAGGGTTCACCCCTCTGCGGGAGAAGCTGGATTTGTAAACCAAGAACGGTTCGAGGGATCGAAAATGGGAGAGGTAGCATACCATTTCGCGGGCAACAAACCACTACAAGGCCGGGTAGCGCTCATCACTGGCGCGTCGCGCGGCATCGGACGGGCGATCGCTCTGGAGCTGGCGCGCCGCGGCGCCGACATCGTGGTCAACTTCTTGCGCCGCCGTTCCGCCGCCGAAGAGGTGGTCAGTGCCATCCAGGCACTGGGACAGCGCGCCGTCGCTATCAAGGCGAACGTCGGCGAAGCGGAAGAAATCGATAAAATGTTCGACCAGGTGGAACGTGAATTTGGACGTTGCGACATCCTGGTGGGGAACGCCGCCACCGGTGTGATCCGCCCGATCACGCAACTGGAGGACAAACATTGGGATTGGACGTTGGACATCAACGCGCGCTCGATCCTGCGATGTGCGCGCCGGGCGATCCCACTCATGGAAGCTCAAGGCTGGGGACGCATCATCGGGATCACCAGCTTCGGCAGCACGCGCGTTTTCCCCGCCTATGGGATCGTTGGCATCAGCAAAGCGGCCATCGAGGCGCTCATCCGTTACCTGGCGGTCGACCTGGCGCCCAAGGGGATCATCGTCAATGCGGTATCACCGGGGGTCGTGGATACCGACGCGCTGAAATACTTCCCGATCGATCTGGAAAAAACTTTGCGCGAGGGTGCCCTGCGCACACCCGCGCGCCGACTGGCCACCCCGGAGGACATCGCCAAGGTGGTGGCATTCCTGTGCTCCGACGATGCGGCGATGATCGTGGGGCAAACCATCGTGGTCGATGGCGGCT
>JBMFPH010000226.1:0-4887 GCA_049969215.1 Anaerolineae bacterium
GAAAAGCCCTGTCCCGATACTGAAAGCCGCCCGCCACCAGTTAACGCGACACGCGTCCCGACACGTCTCCGGCCATAATCGCCTCAACCTCTGGAACGGCCACCAGGTTGAAATCACCCGCGATAGAGTGCTTCAAGCACGATGCTGCTACAGCAAAGTTGAGTGCCTTTTGACGATCCTCTCCATAGGTGCGCAACCCGTAGATCAACCCGGCTACAAAGGCATCACCGGCGCCGACTCGGTCCACAATGTGGGTAATGTCATAGAGCGGCGCGGTGTAGAAGTTCTCTCGATCCCACAGTACCCCGCTCCACGTGTTGTGACTTGCCGAGATCGAGCCGCGCAAGGTGATCGCCACCATCTTCAGGTTAGGGAAGCGACGGTGCAGCTCCTCACAAACATAGCGGTACTGTCCTGCTTCCACGCGGCCAGCTTGTACGTCCGTCTCGGGAGCTTTGATGCCGAAAACCTTCTCAGCGTCCTCTTCATTGCCCACCGCGATGTCACATAATTGTACCATGGCGGGCATCACCTCCGACGCTTTCTTGCCCCACTTCCACAGGTTCTTGCGATAGTTGAGATCACATGAGATCGTCAAACCCATTTCGCGTGCCACTTGGATGCCCTCGAGACACACATCGGCTAGGCCCGCCGAGATGGCCGGGGTGATGCCGGTCCAGTGAAACCAGTTGGCATCGGCGAAGACCTGTTTCCAGTCGATTATGCCGCGTTCTATGGTCGCGATGGCGGAGCCGGCGCGGTCGTAGATCACCTTGCTGCCACGCTGCACTGCGCCATGCTCGAGGAAATAGATGCCCAGGCGTTCGCCCCCACGCACAATCTTGTTCACTCCCACGCCGAATTGACGCAGGAACATGATGCACGCATCGCCCAAATCGTTCTGAGGCAGGCGGGTGACGTAATCCACCGGCACACCGAAGTTGGCGAGCGACACGGCCACGTTGGCTTCACCACCACCGAAGGTCACCTCGAATAAACGGGTCTGCCTGAAACGCAGATGGTCGGGCGGTGACAGGCGCATCATAATCTCACCGAAGGTGATCACTTTTTTGCTCACCGCAGCTCAATCCTCCTTTTGGGAGACCTTCAGCACAGATTCTAGCGGACCGTGCCACCGGGTCAAGATCTGCACAATTGAGCCCGGCCGTAGATTCTCCTCCATCTGGAAGCATCCGATTCTCAACCGACCCCTAGTAGCAATCCGCCTTGGAAGACGATGAACGCTGCCAGCCAGGCCAAGCCGAGCTGGCCGAAGAGGGCGAAGAGCAGCCATTGGATGCCCAGTTCCTGGCGGCCGGTGGTGGTGGCCACGATACAAGGTGTATAAAGCAACACAAACACCATGAACGCTGCCGCTGCTAACCTTCCATGTCCGCCACTGGTGCGCGCGAAGCTTTCGCGTACCCGCTCCATTAGTTGGACAGGAGGCGCCTCCTCTTCCTCAGGTAGGAGATTGATCCCCACGATAAGGGGCAGCGAACGCAGCGCGTCAAACGTCGCCGTGATGAATCCCAAACCGATTACACCGACATCTTGGAAGAAAGTACGAGGAACTGTCTCCGCCTCCTGTTCCACGCCCACCTGGTGCACTTGTGCTAAGGTGCTGATGATCACCTCCTTGGCGACCAGCCCGGTGAGCAATGCCCCGCCGTTCTCCCAGCTGCCGAAGCCAAGTGGCCGCAGCGCCGGAGCGAGCTGCTCTGCGATGAGAGCAAAGGCGCTTTCACTCAAAGGCACCTTGCCAAAATGCCCTTCTCCACGCACCGGCAGAGTGGTCAGAAACCATATCACCACGCTGGCAATCAGCACCACGGTGACGATTCGCCGCAGGAATGATGAGATATGTTCCCACATATGGAACCATAGCGAACGCAACGTGGGCATTCGATAAGGCGGCAGCTCCATCACGAATAGCGATTCCTCGTAGTGGCGGAACACCGTGTTTTTGAATAGGATGCCCAATAACACGGCGACGAGGACGCCGGTCAGATACAGCAGGAAAACAACATGACCGGTGTACTCCGGGAAAAAAATAGAAGCGAAAAGCACGTATACCGGCAATCGTGCTCCACAGCTCATAAAGGGCACCAGCAGGCCGGTGAGGAAACGGTCTTTTGGGCTGTCAAGCGTGCGCGTGGCGTAGAGCGCGGGCACTGTGCAGCCAAATCCGAGCAACATAGGCAAGAAGCTCTTGCCATGCAATCCTAATACATGCATCAGACTGTCCATGACGAAGGCGCCGCGCGCCATGTAACCGGTGTCCTCCAGAAATGCCAACATTAGATAGAGCGCCATCAACACCGGGATGAAGACTATCACACCTCCCATACCCCCGATGACCCCATCCACTAGCAATCCCTGCACCCAGCTGTCGCGCAAACCTACCAGATGGAGCAGCGCCAGCACCCAGTTGGTCACGGGACCGTGGACCACTTCGCTCAACCAATCCACGTAGGGCGAAGTCACATCGGTGGTGACCTTAAACACCACCCACATAAAGAACAAGAAGATGGGAATGCCCAACACTCGATGCATCACAATGCGATCAATACGATCAGAGCTCGTGATGCGCTGTTCGATCGTGCGCGTCAGCACCTGACGCACCAAGCTATAGACAAACCCATACCGGTAGTCGGCCACGATCAGATCGATGTCGTCGCCGTAATGCTGGCGTAAATGGGCACGTGCCACCTCCCACACGCGCAGCACTGCCTCGCCTCCAGCGCATTGTCGCACCTCTTCGAGCAAGGCAGGGTCGTTCTCCAAGAGCTGGATAGCGAGCCAGCGCGGGTTATAGATGCTGGCCAGAGCTGGCACCTGTCGGATGGCCGCTTCAAGACGCGCGATCTCCTCCTCGATATCGGGAGCATAGCGGATCAGAACGGCTGGTTCTACAAGGGTCGCCTCATCCATAACGTTCCCTTTGCTAGTTTAACATTTCAACAACATCCCTTCGGATGGTCAGGCAAGCTATTTCTCGATGATCTGCAGTGGTGTGTTTTTAGTGACACGATCGTGTGCCGAGAGACATCTCACATGGAACACGAAAGAAGGGATGGGAGAATACGAGTCTCAACAGTGTGCACATTGTCGCCTCTCTTTTGAAGAGACGTGCCGATTGCCGTCGGGGCGTGAGGCAGCAAATGCCGCGATAGCCGCTTTGAGTGCCTCCACTCCTTTGCCGGAACAGGCTGTCATCGGGATCACCGGTACGCCGTTCAGCAGATCGGAAAGCTTGGCGATATCGATGTGCAATCCGCGGGCGTCGGCCATATCGCTCATATTGAGCGCCAGGATCAAGGGAACACCCGTTTCCAGGATCTGAGCGGTCAGGTAGAGGTTGCGCTCCAGATTGGCAGCATCCACTACATTGACGACCAGATCGGGTTTCTCTTTGACGATGAATGTACGCGCAATTTCTTCTTCTGGCGAATATGGTGAGAGGCTGTAGGTGCCAGGCAGATCGACAACGTGCACAGTCAGGTCATTCCATTTGAAAGTGCCTTCGTGCCGCTCAATGGTCTTGCCAGGCCAGTTACCCACATGCTGGCGGGCACCCGTCAGAGCATTAAATAACGTGCTCTTGCCAACATTGGGATTGCCTGCCAGAGCTACCAGAAGCTCTCTAGCCATAGGTGCCTACTCATCCAGCAACTCGACCAATACCTTGTCGGCCATGCCTCGCCCCAGTGCGAGACGCGTGTCCCGCACCGCCAGCAGGAGCGGCCCACCGTCGTTGCGGTGCAGCACTTCGATCTCGACGCCAGGTGTGAGGCCCAGCTCAGATAGGCGATGAACCACTCGATGTCCACCTTGAATACGCACCAGCTTGGCCCGCTGACCAGGCATCAGTGTCAACAACGATACGAGAGGTCTGTGTTCCATCGCCTCACCTCGGCACCGCGGAATGGTTTGTCATGGAAAGCGGCAGCACTTCAATCTGTATAGCCAGCTCCTGGCATATGGTCAACCGTCGCGTTTCTGTCTGAAGCAGCAGCGAGCCATCCGAGGAGACCGCCAGCACGGTTAGCTCGGCGCCTGGCGTTAAGCCTTGGGCGCGCAGAAATTCGCCAACCACTTCATCATCTACAGCCACACACGTCACCCGGGCATGTTGTCCACTGACCAGGTTGGACAGCCGTTGGGGTGCCCAACAAGGTGCGTCTACAGTTGGCGTAGCCGGGACCGGTTCCGACTCGGCCAGGTACTCTGCCAGCCGTTGCGCCAGATCGTCCGGAGTTGCATGCTCCAGATAGCAGGCGAACGCGCGTGCCTCGTTTGCATCGGCCCCCAATCGTTGCAATAGGAAGGTCTCCCACAGTTGTCGACGTCGCAAGACTTGGCGGGCCAGTGCTGCGCCTTCCGAGGTGAGCTTCACTCCTTTGTAGGGTTGGTAAGTAGCCCACCCACGCTCTACCAGCTTGCGACACATTTCATTCACCGATACCGGGGAATGAGACAGCTGCTCTGCCAATTGCGAGAGCGGCACTGGCTGCTCTGCGATTTGCAGTGTGGCAATGGTCGCCAAGTACATCTCAACATTTCCGCTGATTTCGACTTCAGAACCCATACTATGCCTCTGAAGGTATTTTAGGGCACGCCAGAGAATCAACTGCTAAATTATAAGGTATACCTTAATTTTAATTCGATGAAGCCGTTTGTCAAATTGTTCTTAATTTTATTCGAGATGGAGAGAGATACCCTCAAGGCCATAGAGATAATTTGTCTCCCTTCGGGGGGTGCATTATGATAGCGAGTGACGCCGTGATATCCACAATAGGACATCAACATATGACCAAGCGCGATGTCATTCGCATCGTTCTCGAAGGCGGCCAACCACCCTACGTCCCGTGGTCGTTCTCTTTC
>JBMFPH010000227.1:0-4862 GCA_049969215.1 Anaerolineae bacterium
CATCAGCCGGAACCAATCGAATTCGCCGTGGTCTCCAATCCCGAGTTTCTGCGCGAGGGGAATGCCATAGCCGATTTTATGAATCCGGATCGCGTCGTGCTCGGTTCCTTAAGCCGTGAAGCGGCTGAGAAAGTCGCACGTCTCTATCTCAGTCTGCGCACCCCCATTATTATCACCGATCTGCGCACCGCCGAGATGATCAAATATGCCTCGAACGCTTTTCTGGCGACACGTATCTCCTTCATCAATGAGATCGCGAACATCTGCGAACACCTGGGCGCCAATGTCAAGGAAGTGGCTATTGGGATGGGCTATGATAAGCGCATTGGCCATCACTTCCTAGATGCCGGGATCGGCTACGGTGGCAGCTGCTTCCCCAAGGATGTGAAGGCATTGGCGCATATGGCTGCCACGCATGGTACTCATCCCCAGCTGCTCAAGTCCGTTATGGACATCAATCAGCATCAGCGTCTTCAGGTAATTATCAAGCTGCGTGAAGTATTGGGTAGCCAATTGCGTGGCAAGATGATTGGGTTATTGGGCTTAGCTTTCAAACCGAACACGGACGACATCCGTGACGCACCTGCCATTGAGATTGCGCGCCTACTGTTGAATCAGGGCGCTCATGTCAAAGGTTATGATCCGGTGGCAATGCGCAATGCCAGCGAGGTGCTACCTAGCTTGCAACTGGCAAAGGACCCTTATGATCTGGTTACGAGTTGCCATGCCATGGTGGTATGCACTGAGTGGAATGAATTCAAGCATCTGGATATGGTGCGCATCCGCGATCTGATGGCGTATCCTTTTATCGTGGACGGTCGCAACCTGTACGATCCTGACGAAATGCGCCGTTTGGGTTTTACCTACCGAGGGATGGGGCAAGGCTACGGGACAGATGCAGAAGCGTATCGTCCGTGATCCCGAGTGAGTTGTGCATAGAAACCCGTGAACAAGATCTTCCCCCTTCTACTCGCCTTGTTGTTGATTCTGCCAGCATGTCAATCGGCCCCTGTTGCTCCGCCCCCTGTATTGCCACCTTTGCCTGGTTCCTTGATGACTGTCGTTATCCCGATGCCCGAAGATCCTTCTGGATTCAATGCCTATCTCAGCGATACCGGCTACGAGGAGCTGCTCGGTGAGCTAATATACGAAGGGCTTGCCGAACAAGCTCCCGATGGCACTTTCTACCCTAGGTTGGCAAAGGAACTGCCCACATATGAAAATGGTGGCATCTCCCCGGATGGCCTCACTGTTACGTGGAAGTTGCGCGATCATATCGTGTGGTCTGACGGGCTTCCCTTCACCAGCCGTGACGTCCTGTTCACTTATGAAGCGTTACATCATCCCAACAATCGATTGGCACGTGTCACCGGCATCGACCTGATCGACAGTGTTGAGATCCCTGATGATTTCACAGTGATTCTACACTATCGGGAGCCATATCCCAATATTTGGGGGCAGTTTAGCGGGCGCGGTATGGGCATCTTTCCTCGGCATGCGTGTGGTGACCTTGGGTGGATGCTCGGTTGGGAGTGTAACAGCCAGCCAGTAGGCACAGGGCCCTTTGTGTTGCAGAGCTGGGAGAAGGGAAAACATATCATCCTAGAACGCAATCCACGTTACTGGCAGACGGGGCGTCCTTTTCTGGACCGCATTGTCTTTCCAATCGTTTCGGATGGTTTGGTGCGCAGTGACATGTTGGCCGATGGCGACGCACACATTGCCCTGTGGCTGACCCCGGAACAGCTCAAGTTCCTGGCAAACACCCCTGGTCTACAGTTCATCTCATTGCCATCCCGTTGGTTGTTGCGCATTGCCTTCAACTTGGCTGAGCCACCGCCAGCTCCAGTTGGCACCCCAACCCCAGCTGGTCGTCGCCGTGCTACGCCAACACCATCTCCGCCTGGCCCCAACCCAGCTCTGGCCGACCCATTGGTGCGCCAAGCCCTTGATCTGGCCATCGATCGTCAGCGGCTGGCCGACGATGTCTTTGGAGGGCGTGCTCAGCCAGCCGGAAGTGAATTCTTCCGTGGCTGGGCGAGCTGCCCGGAACTGAGCGCTCCGGCTTATGACCCTGACGCAGCGCGAATGTTGCTGACTCAGGCAGGCTGGATCGATCTGGACGGCAATGGTGTCTTGGAGGCCCATGGAGTCGCCAATGTGCCTGATGATACCCCGTTGACCGTGCGCTTCACCGCGCCGGACAGCTGGGATACCTTGATCAAGGCTCAGAAGTTGATCGCGCAGATGTGGAAAGAGATCGGCGTCAAGGTGCAAACCGAGATTGTTGGCCCTCGTGATCTGCAGGGGAGCTGGGAAGAGAAAGGGATGGAAGCTTTGGGACAGTTCCAGGTGGATTTGTGGGATGATGGCTACCCTGACAATGACCCCACAGACTACCTGATCTGGCGCTACGCCTCTTGGTCGGTGCCGAACAAGAGCAATGGTGATCAGGGGGGCAATGTGATGCGTTTCGCCGATCCCGAGGTGGATCGCCTGTTGTTGCAGGCGCTTACCCAAGTAGATCCGCTTGAGCGACGCAACACGTTCTGTCAGATCGGACATCTCCTGGCCGAGAGGCGCCCTATGCTCTACCTGGTTTATTTCACCGAGACCCATGCTATTTCATCTAAGGTACAAAACCTGGTGATCAATCCCAACGACACACTGACCTGGGATGCGCTCAACTGGCGTGTGCTGAAGTGAAGAGAACAAGCTTTCTCAAGTCTTGCGTAGATTGATCGGTCAGGCTACTATACTCCCGTAAGTGGGTGAATTAGCATGTCATGAGGGTAGTTTGTCTGCGTAGAGTTTAAGCCGTCTTGCTTAATGTCTCAGTCGTAGATGGGGGATAAGGGGTGTAGGTTTATGCGAGCGGAGCGGTGCCTGCGTAGTGGACATGTAGGGACATGGCTTATAGTGGCCGCGTTGCTTCTCCTGGCGCCTAGTACTCTGCCGGTTACGGGTGTGATGGCACAGGACATGCATCACCTGGTCATTCAGACGGTGAGCGGTGGAGCAATCTATGTAGTGGATGTAGATGCCTCAGGCGACAATCCTCGCAATCTGCGCTATCTTACGGATGGAATGGACGCTGCCCTCTCGCCGGACGGAAGACAAGTGGCCTTCACTCGCTGGGATAACCCTTCTTTGGGTACATTGGGCAGTTTATGGGTTATCGATGTGAACGGCACTGGCGAGCGGTTGATTGCGGATCAGTTGCGGCAACCGAAAGCGCCAATCTGGTCGCCCGATGGCAGCCGCATTGCTCTTAATGTGCAGACAGGGGATCGACTAAAGCCGGAATACAAGTGTAGCAGCGAGTTGCCCAATGGTCCTCTCCAGGCGGATGAGGATGGGGACTACATCCGTGTGGTAGTCAAGGTTGGGAAAGATGGTGATGTAAAGGTGAAGTATTGTTATACCTTGTTGCCACGCCCTTACTGGGGACTTGGCACGGTTGACATTAACGACGGGCGCTTCACCAGCCTTCCCCATAGCCTCTTCTCCTATATGGGTGACTGGGATCCTCAGAATCCCTGGCGGCTAGTCTACCGTGGCGAGCGCGGACTGGTGAACCTGGATATCAATCGAGAAGCTTCTTGGCCGCTTACAGATGATGTCGCAGATCGCACGCCTGTCTTCTCACCGGACGGCGCCTATATTGCTGTGACCTACCGGCAGCATGACCATTGGGAAGTGCATAGGATGAATGCCGATGGCGGCGGGCGTGTGCGTCTGACCGAGACCTCGTTGCGCGAGCTGGCCGATCAGCGTCTCAGCGGCAAGGAGCCGCGTTCCTGGAACAATGCTGCCCCGGCATGGTCACCGGATGGCAGGCGCATTGCCTTTGTAACGGATCGTACTGGGCGGTGGGAAGTCTGGGTGATGAATGCAGACGGCAGCGATCAGCGTCCCCTTCTGCCGCAGGAGATGCAGGCGCAGCTCAACCTCCAGTATTTTGGTGTGGACGAACGCGTGCTTAGCTGGCGATAGCGTCCATGAGCTGAAGAGGGACCCCGACACCGATATCGGGAGTCACGGATCTGCCATGGGCAGGAGCGTTGATAGTGCATACTGCCACCGTGTTCACAGGTCATTCGGTAAGTTTTACCTGCGCACTGTCTCGGCAATTTGAGCCAGACGCTCGAAAAGTGTGCCCTCGATGGAGATGTGCAGTACCTGGGCGATAACTTGCGTCCAACCGTGTAGGAAGTACAACCAGCCGTCCTCCACGCGCACATTACGGCTCTCCCGTTGGGCCATTGCTTGGTGCATGAAATTGAGCGCGCCGCGATAGTTCAGCTCCCAGGCGATTCCGTTGCGTGGAAAAAGTCCGGCGTCGGTGATCGGCGAGCCCGGTCGATCCTTGCCCATGCCGGTGGCATTAATCACGATGCTCCCATGCGGCATAGTAGCCATAATTGCGTCATTCACGCGTGGATCTTCGTTGTGCACGTACTCAAAAGCGATATCGGTGTCGTGCTTGGCCACCATCTCGCGCATGTGGTCCAGGCGGGGGGTGGAACGATTGACAACTACGAATCGCTTGGGTCGATCGCCCGCCTCTTTCTTGTTAATGAAATGCAACGCGATAGCGACAGCGGATCCACCCGCGCCAAAGCACAACACTGCTCCTCCGGTGCGGGCGAAATAGTCCTTACCCAGCATCGCGTCCAAGCTCATCCCGGCAGTGATGGGGTCCTTAGCGTGTCCCTCTAGCGACCCATCGCGCTTGGAAATGCACGAGACTTCACCGCATATTTGCGCATAGGGGTCGAGATAGTCGAACATGTCGCGTGCCGCGTTAAGCAGGTCAATCTTGTGGGTGGTAACCAAGGCGCCCAAGGAGAGTGGATCAT
>JBMFPH010000228.1:0-286 GCA_049969215.1 Anaerolineae bacterium
GCAATATTCTGGGAGGCAACCTATTGCGCGTTTTCCAGCAAGTGGTTCGCTAAGAAGGGCGCATCATATACACGCCCGCTGCCCCCTTAGCCAGCGAAGCATTCCCACACGCGTCAGGGGGCAGCACGATATATATCCACCGATACGGTTCTAAAGCGCTCAGCTTTCCGTCTTCTCGGCCTTGCTGGCACTTTCCTTCGGCTCTTCCTTCTTGACAGGCTCGGCGGTGGACTGACGGAACTCGCGAATTGCCTTGCCTACGGCACCACCGATCTCCGGCAGCCTG
>JBMFPH010000228.1:296-4716 GCA_049969215.1 Anaerolineae bacterium
CGATGATGATGTTCACGATGACCAGGATAATAATCAGCTCAAATGGGCCCATCCGAATAGGCATATCTCGGCACTCCTTTGTCGTTTGCTGAGTCGCCTCGTCAGGCGCTGGAAAAACATTATAACACGCCCGCTCGGAGCGCGTAAGACCTGTGGTCTTGGCACGCACGGGAGAGGATTGTAGCTCTTTGTCAGACTGTGGTATGATGAACAAAGTCGCGTTTGGTGATGTCGTGTAGTCATATTGCATAAGGAGCATAGTATGGTGTTGACGGATAGGTTGTGTCGTTGTATGGGGGTACTCGTAGCGTGGTTAACCGTGATACTTGGCGTCGGTCTTTTCATGCCACCTGCTGTCCACGCTCAAGGTTTCGTCGTCGAGACAGTAAAAGAGAACGTCTACCTGCCGTGGAGTCTCAATTTCGCGCCGGATGGTCACTTGCTCTTCACCAGCCGTGACACCGGTGAGATCCACGCGCTGAACGTAAGCACAGGCGAACTGGTGACCTTCACACCTCCGTTGCCGATACGAGTGGGTGGTGAGGGAGGACTGCTCGGCATGGAACTGGACCCCGATTTCGCCCAGAATGGGGTGCTGTACGTGTGCTACTCCACCGCAGTAACCACCACGTTCAGCGCTTATCTGCCGGCCATCAGCGCCCACGGCATCTTGGCAGCTGCGCACACACTGCCAGCTGCGAGCGAGATAGTGGTCAACCGCTTGTCGCGCCTGGTGCTGTCGAGCACACAATTGAGGGAAGAACAGGTGCTGCTCACGATGCCATATGCGCTGCGACATAATGGTTGTCGGATAGTTGTTTCTCCGGACGAACATGGCTACCTGTTCGTTTCGATGGGCGATGCGGCGGAAGCGGACCGTGCTCAGGATTTGAATTCGCTCAGCGGCAAGATCCTGCGCATCAACCGCGATGGAACTATCCCCAGTGACAATCCCTTCCCCGGTAGCCCGGTGTGGACGTTGGGCCACCGCAATCCCCAGGGACTGGCCTTCCAGCCGGGCACCGGCTGGCTGTGGTCCACCGAGCATGGACCGAACACGCGCGACGAGCTGAATATTATCAAGAAGGGCAAGAACTACGGCTGGCCGATCTGTTTGGGCGAGCAGGCGACGTGCCCTGTGGAGAACTACGAGCCGGCGGTCAAAGAATTCTACTCCGATCAGACCATCGCCATTTCGGACCTGGTGTTTTACACCGGCTCTGCTTTCCCCGAGTGGCAGGGCGACATCTTCTTCGTCACCTTGAAGACGGGGCGCCTGTATCGACTTAGGGTGAACGGTGAGCAAGTGGTTCAGGAAGAGATCCTGGTGGACAACACATATGGCCGGCTGCGGGACATCGTGGTGGGCCCGGATGGTTTCATTTACTTCTCAACTGATGCGCGGGATCAAGCGAAAATTTTGCGCCTGAAGCCGTCGTAATCCATCTGTGGTAGGGCGCATCGCCAATGTCGCGATGCGCCCAATGAAAATCTAAATAGGAGAACACATGACCCAAAAGACCATCGGTTATGTTCGCCTGGAATGGACTTGTCCTGTCTGCGGCAGCCGCTACCCCGGTCTGCAGGTGTGAGTACACTGTGATGGAATGGCAGCCGGTGCGAACGGAGATGCTGCGGGGGGATGACCTTGCACCGCGCTGGCCAGAGACTCAAACTGTCGGCGGAGAACGGTTGGGAGAGCGCACGGAGCAATACGAAATTATCTTCGCCACCAATGGCTCTACCTATACTTATCATACGCGCGACCCCGACCTGTTCAGTCGCTGCACAATAGGCAGCCGCTGGATTCTCCAGGTGAACCAGCTGGGTAGTGTGACTGCCATCGAGCCGACACCGTGAGGCGCATCGCCCTTCTCGTGTGCCCGGATAAGATGAGGATGCCAAGCAAGTTATGAGCTGCGAACAAAGCTTCTTTAAATCGCTGCGCAACAAAGGTTTGCGGCTGACCCCGCAACGCAAGAGGATCCTTTCCGCGTTGCATGCATTGGATCAGCTAGCCACAGCGGAGGAGATCTTCCAATGTGTGCGAAAAGATTCGCCCTCTATGGACATCTCGACAGTATATCGCACGCTGGAGCTGCTCAGAGAGTTCCAGGTGGTCACCTGCATCCAGGGCAACGACGGCCAATATCGGTATGAGCTGGCACACCATCGTGCCCCGCATGTGCATATGGTGTGCCGTTCGTGTGGCAAGGTGTTCGAAGCGGCGGTAGACAGCTTAGAGCCTTTTATTTCGTGTGCCCGGCAGCATTACGGCTTCGAGGTGGATGTGAACACGCTTTCGGTCGCAGGCCTTTGTCGTGAGTGTTGCGCGCGGATGCGCTAGGATGCTATAATTTCACTTTGCAAATATTAAACCGTGGCGTTTGGTGCTGTCGCCATTGCCGCGGAGGTTGTCCGGTACAACTTCACACCTTGAAAGGAGGCTTCTCAGAATGCGCACATCGATGATCCCCGACAGTGACTACGAGCGTCGCATTGCACGGTTGCAGGAGGAGATGGCGAGGGCCGACCTGGATGTGCTGGTGACCTATTCCTCCGAATCGGAGCCGGCCAGCAGCCGTTATCTGGCTGACTTTTGGCCTTTCTTTGACTTCGCAGGCGTGGTAGTGCCACGCGAGGGCCAGGCAGCGCTGATCACCGGGGGACCTGAGTCGTTCGAGTTTGCCCGGCAATTTTCGCGCATCAAGAACATCCACATCCATCCCATGTTCGTGGAAACCTCGGCGCCCGATTGGGTGCCGCCGGTGCAATACGAGGATTTCAGCAGCATCCTCAAGTCAGTGTGCCCGCGGCCACCACGACGCATCGGTGTGGCGGATTGGAACATCTTCCCACACTCCATCTTTCTTGATCTGCAGAAGGCGGCAGGCGATGCCCAGATCGTGCCTGCCGATGACGTGCTGCTGCGCGTCAAGGCGATTAAGTCCCCTTATGAGATCGCTGTGATCCGTAAAGCATACTGGATCACGGAACAAGCAATGGTCGACGCGCTCAATGCGGTGCGCGAAGGGCAGGCGGAATGGGAGATCGAAGCGATAGCGCACGCGACGATGCGGCGCCTGGGGGCAGAGGGCACCTCGTATCCCATCTGGGTGTGTTCGGGCCCCAACACTCGCCAGAGCTTATGCCGTTCTACCAATCGTCGCATCCGTCGCAATGAGCTGGTACAGCTCACCTTCGGCGCGCGTTATATGGGCTACTGTGGGAACATGTGCCGGCCGTTCGCCATCGGCAAGGTGCCCGAAAAGGCGCGCCAGCTGATGAGTGTGGCGCTGGAAGCGTTCGAGGGTGCTTTGCGAGACATCCGTCCTGGTGCCACGGCGCGGCAGGTGTTCGAGAACTACCATAAGACATTGTCGCGCTACGGTTTCGAAGAATTCACCTTGTACGGCCCTGCCCATGGCACCGGTTCTTCCGAAGTGGAGGGACTTTGGCTGGGCAAGGGAAGCGACCTGGTCATCCAGCCGGGCATGCAATTCAACATCGACATCTGGCTGAACGATGGGGAATATGGCCTGCGCTATGAGGATGGTGTCGTGGTCACCGAGACCGGACTGGAGGAGCTAACTTCCTATCGCCGTGAGATCATTGAGCTGTAGCGCTTTGAGCGGATAAGGTTATGAAGGAGATCACACGGATGGACAAGCGCAGACTCGCACAAGAGATCGTGCAACGTTATCGCTACGAGGTTATCCAGGTCGTCACGGATGTGCTGCGCATACCCTCGCAGAACAAGCCACCGGTAGGCGAGGAGAAAGCGGTACAGGAGTTTATGGCCACTTATCTGGCGCGTGCCGGGTTGCCCGTGGAGCTCTACCAGCCCGATCAGGTACCCGGCATGCGCGAACACCCTGAATTCTGGCCTGGACGCGACTATACCAACCGCCCCAACCTTTCCTCGAAGCTGAAGGGCAAAGGGGGAGGACGTTCCTTGCTGTTGACCGGACACTGTGACACCGTTGCACTGGGTGAAAATGTGTGGACGCATCCCCCGTTTGCTGCCGAGATTCAGCAAGGCAAGATGTACGCGCTCGGCGCCTCGGACATGAAGGGGCAACTGGCTGCCATGTTGGTGCTTTACAAGGCCATCGCCGAAGAGGGTATTCCGCTGCGCGGTGACCTGGCATTTGAATCGGTGGTGGATGAGGAGGAAGGAGGCGTGAACGCCACTATTGCCGGCCGTCTGCGCGACGGGGTGATGGACGCGGCTGTCCTGCCCGAAGCGACTGGATTGGACATCTATCCGGCCGTGCGCGGGGCGCTCATCTTGGGCGTCTACTTCAGTGGAGCGGGCACCTGGCTTGATGTGGGCAAGCAGGCGCAACCGGCGGATGCCGTGGCGCAGCTGGGTATCTTCCTGTCTCACCTCGACGAGCTGCGACAGAAACGGCGCAGC
>JBMFPH010000229.1:0-4664 GCA_049969215.1 Anaerolineae bacterium
CCATTGAAGGTTGTCTATAGCATCTGCGCCCGTTTCGGTGGTGGCGGCATCGGTTATACGGCATATCACGCGGCGTGTGGCATCTATCGTGCTGGTATGTTGATCCGTTTGTTCGCCAGCTCGAACGCCCAGAAGGATATTCCTGCCCGCTTGGTTTGGCACTGGGGTGTTATCGGCCGTGGGCTAAAGTATCTAGGGGCCAAGGACGGAACCGGTCTCCTCTACTACATCGAAAGCATCCTCTTCGATCTGTGGACGGCGGCGCGCTTGCCTCGCTGCGACCTCTTCCACGGCTGGAACGGGATGTGCTTGTGCACTTTGCGCCGAGCACGCCGGTTTGGAGCGATTACAGTGGTCGAGCGTGCTTCGTCTTATCCAAATACCCAGCTCCGTCTGCTGCGTGAGGAATACGAGCGGTGGAATGCCCCCCTGCGAGTGCCCATGTGGAACTATCGCCGCTCAGTTTGTGAGCTCGAGGAGGCGGATTACGTGAGCATACCCAGCCCCTTTGTACGTGACAGCATGCTGGAAGCTGGTACATCGCCGGACAAGCTGATCGAAATCCCTTACGGGGTTGACCTGAGTCGTTTTCACCCCGTGCAATACGATTCTGCGCGTCCCTTCCGCGTCGCTTTCGCTGGTCAGGTTTCATTGCGGAAGGGTGTTCCTTATTTGATGGAAGCATGGCGCCGGCTCGGTTGGAAAGACTGTGAACTCTGGATCATCGGTGCGATTACGCCGGATGTGCACCATATGGTGCCAATGTGGCGCACGCTGCCTGGGGTGCGTTTCATCCCCCATAGTAGATGCCTGGAAGTATTGCTCAACCAGTGTGATGTGTTCGTCTTTCCCACCATCGAAGAGGGTAGCGCATTGGTCACGTATGAAGCCCTTGCGTGTGGCCTGCCGGTGATCACCACACCCAATGCCGGCTCGGTGGTGCGTGATGGGCTGGAAGGCTTTCTTGTCCCTATTCGTGATGTGGATGCGTTGTGTGACCGGATGCAGCGCTTGCGGGATGATGAGACTCTGCGCAGTGCAATGTCACGTGCAGCGTTGGAGCGTGCTCGCGCATTCACGTGGACAACCTACCAGGAGCGCCTGGTCGCTGCCTATCGTGAGAAGCTGAGCGCTCACGTGCTCCAGTCTTGCGGCGAAAGCACACGATGAACGAAGCGTCGGTTCAGGCGGTTGCCAGTCGCGCTGTGCGCGGCTCATTGTACAGCGTGGGGGTCTCGCTTGTCACATTGGTCTTGGGATTTGCGCGCGCGATCCTGCTGGCACGCCTGTTGTTGCCAGAACATTTTGGCGTGGTGACGCTGGCGATGTTCTATGTCGCGCTGGTTTCTCAGCTGCAGGCGTTCGGCTTGGATCAGGGGCTCATCCACCTGCAGCGTGACGATAAGGCAGCCCAGGGCACGTATAGCACACTGCGATTAGGCATGGCGATCGTCACATTTCTGGTGCTGGCAGCAGCAGCACCAACACTGACGCGCCTGTATCCAGACATGCCTGCATTGAGATGGACGATCGTGGCACTGGCTGGCATCAATGCTGGTTTCACATTAGCATACGTCCATGAAACGTTTCTCAGGCGAGAGCTGGCGTTTCGTCAGCTCGCCCTCACTGACCTGATGGCCTCATTGACCATGACCATCTGTGCACCCTTATTAGCGTGGGCGGGCTGGGGCCTCTGGGCGCTGGTTGCGGAGCAGGGAAGCGGTGCCTTGGTCAGGTTGACGATGAACTGGCTGGTCTATCGACGCTGGCCGCTATGTCTGAGATGGGATGTAGCGGTGGCGCGCCGCCTGTGGGAATACGGTCGCCATATGTGGACAGCTGGTGTGCTGAACTTTCTGAACGACCGCTTCGACGATTTCTGGATCGGCACCAGCTTGGGGCAGGTGGCGTTGGGTTTTTATTCGCGCGCTTATGAATTCGTCCATTATCCGCGTCGCATAGCAGTGAACCCGTTGATCCATATCATGATGTCCACGTTTGCCCGGTTGCAGGATGACCGCACGCGCTTGTCGCAAGCTTTCTTCCGCTCAGCGCATCTCGTGCTGTGTGCCAATTTTCTGGTTTCGACGTGCTTCGGCCTGGTAATCCCGGAATTTGTCATGCTGATCATCGGATCTCAATGGACGCCGGTGATCCTGACGTTCCGGCTGATGGTTCTTTATGCCTTCCTCGATGCGGTTATTCTGGTGGGCCAGGCATTGGTGCAGGCATGTGGTCAACCCCGCTTGATGGCCGTGGCCATGATAGCCCAAAGCGCGGTCTTCATCCCGGCCGTGATCGTGGGGGCTTGGTGGGGTGGCATCAATGGCGTGGCACTGGCAGCAGACGGCATGATGTTGATCGGCGCTGTGATATTGTATCGTGGCGTGCGCCAGCTGGTGGATTTCTCGCTAAGCCGTCTGGTGATGTGGCCGTTTGTGGCAACCATAATTGGCGCTTCTGCCGGTGGCGGACTGGAGCTGGTGCACATTACAGACAATGCCTGGTGGATGGCGGCGATCAAGTTGGTGACATTTACCCTCTTATACGGTGTTGTCTTAGTAGCAGCGGAGCGCAAGCAGTTTGAACAGGGTTTGCATTGGGTGTGGGGGTACATTCATGCAGCTCAGCGACATGAGAGTGTGAAAGGGTGCGCTTGAGGTATTGTCAAATCTGCCGACAAGCCATTGGGAATGCGCACACCACAGTTGAAACCCATTTCGCTTTGAGATATCCGGTGATCTTAATAGGAAGTACCTTATGGCAACCCGAATCCTGGATATAGGATGCGGAGTCGCAAAATATCCTGGTGCTATTGGGATCGATTATGATCCCAATTCCCGAGCTGATATCCTATTTGACCTTAACTGTTACCCATGGCCCTTAAGAAGCGATGCCTTCGATCATTTCATTTGTAACCACATCGTGGAACATATAAGCGACACAGTACGTTTTATGTGCGAGATCCATCGCCTGGGTAAGATTGGGGCATGCGTACAGATTGTAACCCCACATTTCAGTAATCGTTATTCTTACACGGATCCTACCCATGTACATCACTTCAGTTTACGGACATTCGATTGCTTCGTAGCTCCGAGGACAGTCAAATCTAATTTGTTTACCCGCGCCTTTGAGACCCAACACCCACTGCCCAAGTTCTACCGAAATCCCATGTTTCAGCTGGTCTCTGCTCAGTTACAGCTGGCACGGCCGTTTCGCCTGATGGGACTCCAAAGGTTTGCTAATCGCTTTCCAGATTTTTATGAGCTCTACCTTGCTTTCATTTTCCCTGCGCGGGATATATATGTGGAATTAAGGGTGATCAAATAATGCATGTTGCGGTTATTGGGCGCACCTATACTGTGCGCGTCAATCGTGATAAATGGCATTACGTGCCCGAAGGCATCACATTGTATGTGATCACGCCACCATATGTTCGGCACACACTACAAACATATACTGCCCAACCCTCGACGCATTGGCCCCACACCATAGTACCAGGCTATTTCACGCATCGCATGACAGGTTTCTGTTTCTCACCGCGAGGTCTGTTTTCCGCCCTGCGCTTTGCCCACCCTGATCTGGTACAAGTGGATGAAGAGCCGTCTTCACTCGCCCTTCTACAGGTACTTTTATTTAAATTTGCTTTCGGCTATCGCACCATTTTCTTTACATGGGAGAACCTGGCCTTCCCGCGTTCAGTATTGGCCAAACTGAATCGATTGATCGCCTTCAGGTGGGCCGATGGTGCTATTGCAGGCAGTATGCAAGCGGCGCACTTACTACGACAAAGCGGATTTAAGAAACATATCGCCGTTATACCTCAACTGGGCGTTAATGAAGGGTTATTTCGACCATTGCGCAATGCTGCTCTCCGCGAGGCATTGGGTCTCAGTGCATTCACTGTTGGGTACGTGGGAAGATTGGTGACCGAGAAAGGTGTCCATTTTCTCCTAGAAGCTTTGATAAAACTCCAGTTTCCATGGCACTGGCTGATCGTGGGGCGTGGTCCAATAGAGGAGGAGATTCGAAATACAGCGCAGCGTCATGGAGTGAATGACCGCATTAGATGGATTGGCACTGTAGAACACGATAAAGTCGCACACTACCTAAACGCAATGGATGTGCTGGTGTTGCCGTCTGTTTCTACTCCGCGTTGGAAAGAACAGTTCGGGCACGTGCTAATAGAGGCTATGGCTTGCGGAATCCCGGTGATCGGTTCCTCTTCCGGTGCAATACCCGAAGTTATAGAAGACGCTGGTCTGATCTTTCCCGAAGGCGATGTTGAGGCACTAAGGGAGAGGTTGTCCATGCTTCACGAGAATGATAAGCTGCGCACCAACCTGGGACAACGTGGACGCGTGCGTGTGCTGAAAAAGTACACGAATCGCTCCATTGCCGCTCAGACGGCAGGTTTCTGGCTGAGGGTGTGCAAATGCGAGTGACCTTGTTTCGCGATCACCTAAGCGAGGGGTGGCCAAGTATGGATCGTTACGCAACAGCGCTGTTCAATGCGTTGCGATCTATTGCACCGAAAGATTGGGAAATCCATATGCCTATGCCGCCTGCACCTCCCAAGCGGGATCCTTACATCCAAATGCTCAATCGGTTGGTCCGTTACCCGCTTTGGGCCCGCGCTCAGAGTGGTGACATCAATCATATCC
>JBMFPH010000230.1:0-4628 GCA_049969215.1 Anaerolineae bacterium
TCAAGCTCGCGACTACCTTGTGCGCCTCTGTTTGCAGGACGCATGGCAGAGAGAGGCACTTTGCACCAACGCTCACCCTTTAGACGGACGTTATCCTATGCGCGCCTGGGAGGCAGGCTACTGGATACACGATGAGATGACCATACCCACAGCTACTTGCCTACCGGAAGGGATCTACACGCTGAGGTTGGAGCTACTCCCCTTGCAGATGGACTCGGCAGCTACAGCTGTAGATACAAACTCATCGCGCCATGAGCCGGTTGCACTTGGCCGTGTCCGCTTAAAGACATCGGCACATGAGAACGCGGTTCCACCGCGCGTACAAGTGTGGACAGCTCAAGGACTGCTGCGCCAGGAAATACTCCGAGTGCCGCAGCTACGTCAGGGATTTATTGTGTTCGTACGACAAGCAAGTGCGAATGCTGGAGGAGGCCCATCGGTGTGGCTGGCCGATCAAGAGAACCCAGCGCGGAGATGGTGGCCAGTGGCTTCACAAAGGGTGTGCCAACTCCCAGGGGGTGAGGAGATCGCAGCTCACAGCTTCATTGCGGACGCATCCGTGCGACCGGGCGAATACATATTGCGAACATCCGAAGGAGCGGAGACAAACGTGCTTGTACAAGTTGCAACGCGTTGGCGTGACTTTGACGTTCCTGCCCATCTGGCAACACACCGGGAAACCACCATTGTGAGCTGTGGTGAGGGCACAGATGATCCGTGTATCGAGCTAGTACACTACGAGCTGGAACGTTCGCCGCGCTGGCCTGGGGAAAGCATTCCCATCACAGCGTATTGGCGTTCCCGCCGCGCGATGAGCCAACCTTACATCGTTGTGTTCTATCTGCTAGATCATATGGCACGTGTAGGAGGTCAGCTGAATTGGTCGCTGGGAGGTCACTATCCCAACGTGTTGTGGGCGCCAGGTGAGCACGTCTCAGAGACCTATCAGCTGCCGGTATATCTGAACACACCGCCCGGTCTGTACACCATCCAGCTGGGCGTCTACGAGTATCGAACCGATGATCGAAGCGGAAACTATACCTGGTTACCGCTCACAGGTGCTTCTTTACAGACATCCACCGACCGCCTGTATTTAGGGCAAATACGGGTGAGAGATGTGGCTGAAGGGAACGTGCCCTCACATCCACTCCAGGTGACGCTGGGCGATCAGATCCAACTGCTCGGCTATGACCTGTCGCCCCCGCCTGATGCGCCCCTGTCACCGGGCCAGACGCTCAACCTGACACTATATTGGCGACCGCTTCGACCTCTTGAGGATGACTATACGGTTTTCACCCAATTGCTCGGGCCGGATGGGCAAGTATGGGGGCAACAGGACAACCAACCTCAAGAAGGGCGCTATCCGACCTCACAATGGGAAATTGGCCAGTCGGTCGTGGACCGCTATCTTATCACTGTACGGCCGGATGCGCCACAGGGACCGTATCGTTTGCTGGTGGGCATGTATCTCCTGGCATCCGGTCAGCGACTGTCGGCTGTATTAAGCGATGGAACTCATCTGCCGGATGATGCTATCTTTCTTGTTGAGCTCCATGTGGAGTAGATGTCGCGGATGTGCCGCCCTTCAGCCTTGATCTTCGTGTTGGTCGCCTTTGTCATCACAGCAGGGAGTATCAGCTGGTTCAACCTCCTTGGTGAGGCGCCGGATGAAGCAGCCCATATGCATTTGATCCGCTTTATCAGCGAGCACAGTCACCCGCCCCGCAGCTATGCAGAGCGCGAATCGGCCGGCTATAAGTCGGACTCCCCGATGCTGTACCACCTGCTGATCGGAATGGCTCTGAGCTGGGTTGATTATGCTACACTGCCACGCCTAAAAGAATACAGTACCGACCCACGCCGCCTGTTGATTGCTGACGGATTACCACCGTTCGCTGTAGTGCACACCGAAGATGAATTGTTTCCGTTCCGAGGGATTGTTCTTGCATGGCACCTAGCACGGCTGATCTCACTGCTGTTCAGCGCTGCTACCATTGTGACGGTCTACCTAGCTGCGCGCGCAGCGCGCCCCAAGAATGAAGCGTTAGCTGTCGGCGCTGCTGCTCTGATCGCCACATGTGCCCAGTTTACCTTCATCGCCGCTGCGGTGAACGATGATAGCCTACTCGGCTTGTTGTCGACCCTTTTCACCTGGTGTCTGGTGCAGGCGTGGCGACAACCAACGTGCGTGAAACCCTATGCTATGGCTGGCCTCTGCCTAGGCCTGGCAATCACCACCAAGTATAGCGTGGCACTGTTTCCCTTGCTGGTAGCTGGGCTGCTTGCTCTGGCAGTACGACGTAATAGACTGAGCAAGCGGGCAGCATTGGGTCGCCTCGTCGTGTTCGCGGCAACATGCGGTGGCGCTGCGGCGTGGTGGTTCATCTTCGTGCTATGGCATTTCAATGAGGTGCGTCAGCTGGGGTGGCTGGTCGGCCTAGTCAAGCCGTTCATGGGCGGTGCTCGCGCCGACGCCAGCTTGAGGCAGGTAGCATCATTCCTCACTGGCGGTGCATTGCCCGGATCGACCGAGATAATCCGACCATCCACCGATTGGTTCAGGTGGTTGGGCCAGATGTTTGTTTCGTTTTGGCTGCCTGGAAGCCCGCTCGGTCACCCCTTCGGTATCGTCTTGTGCGCCAGCGTTGCCTTGCTGACCGCCCTGGCACTGGCCGGACTATTGCGCGGTACAGCGCTCCATGACCGTTCTCGTGTGGCGCGACCGGACTGTGCGCCAGGAGAGGCCATGTACCCACACGCTCTGCTGGTGTTCCAGGTGTTGTTATTGATGCCATTTCCCATACTGCGCTACATCCTCACCGGCAATGTGATTGAGACGGCACAAGGGCGACATGTCCTGTTCCCCGCGGCAATGCCCATTGGACTATTACTTGCAGCCGGTTTGGCCTCGTGGTTTAAGCTTCCGAATCGCCAGCCAGCGTTGCTGGGTGTCTCTGGTATATTGTTGGGCATAGGGTTGTTCAATTTCTATGGTGTCATGGCACCTGCCTTTCCTGAACCTCTCCCGGTACGCACCACTGCCGATGCCGCAGAGCAGGTGACTAACCCGGTGCATCTCCCCTTTGGCAATGCAGTCGAGCTGCTCGGCTACGAGGTGCGTCAGCCGAACGTATTTGGTGCCTTGCCAGTGACGCTCACCTGGCGCAGCACGGGCGATTCATCCGAAGATCTCCTTACCGATCTGTTCTTGGTCGGTGAGGATGGGGTCATCTATGCGCGTTGGCTCGGACATCCTGCAGGAGGGCGTTATCCCACGCGTGCCTGGCAGTCAGGCGATGTGGTACGCGATGCGACATGGCTGGTAGTGGTTGGCCTGCGCGCAGGCGCGTACCGCTTATGTCTGCGACTAGTGCCCGTCACCGCCACCAATCACCCGGAACGGGCCCCGGATGGCGGTCACTGTCTGACCACTCTGGCACTGTCAAACGTGTCGACCGTCACGGGCAGGCATGTCTGGCAGCTGCCCGATGGGCGCAGTGGCACACTCGACGTCTGGCAATCGGCACGGACGGATGATCCTCTGCCCATTTTTCGCTATCGTGCCACTATTCAGATAAGCCTCAATGCGCAACCATCAGAAAGGCAACCATACATCGTGACTTTGTTGGGGCCTGAAGAGGTCGAACAGGCAGCATTGTACCAGACGGGGAACGTTTACACGTTCTTGGTCGACGCACGTTGGTCACCTGGTCGCTATCGGGTGCGGCTGCGCAGCGGAGACCAATCATTCATCAGCGAACCAGTGCTGGAAGTGCGCCTGCGCCGACGCGACTTTGCTGTGCCGCCTATGCAACACGTGGTGAACGCGCACTTTGGTGGTGAGATCACCTTGCTGGGTTATGACCTTCCGCAGTGCAGGGTGCAACCGGGCAGTGCGCTGCCCGTCACTCTTTACTGGCGGGCCGAACGGGACGTGCAGAGACACTATATCGTTTTCAACCATCTACTGGGTGCTGATCGACGACAGTGGGGCGGTCGCGACCGCATCCCACGAGACTATTACAGCACTGCTTTATGGGCAGCTGGCGAGGTGGTGCGGGACGAGTATGCGCTGCCGGTGGATGCAGCGGCACCCCCCGGAGTCTACCATCTCGATGTTGGCCTCTATCAGATGTTGAAAGGACAAATTCATCCCTTATGGCTAGTCGATGCAGAAGGCAATGTGCTGAATGCCAACAGCGTTACCCTGACCACCATTAAGGTGGGCGGTGCACCGCCAGATGTGATCGTCAGCGGTACACTTGCCCCTGAGCACCCACGTGCTGACAGTCTGGGTGAGCTGGTCACCCTCATCGGCTATGATCTCTCTGTACAACCGACCGAGATAGAGATTGTGCTGTACTGGCGTTGCGATGCATCATTGCCGGCTGACTATACCACCTTTGTCCACCTGACGAAGGCAGGAACTGCCGAGATCGTGGCACAAATGGACCGTCCGCCAGCCAATGGTGCTTATCCTACCTCGTTGTGGGATGTTGGCGAAGTGATCCGCGACGTCGTTACAATGCCACTGCCGGTTGATCTGCCACCTGGTGAGTATGACATCCTGGCCGGTTTGTACGACATCACTACCGGCCAGCGACTGGCTGCAGTAGGCGCAGCCACAT
>JBMFPH010000231.1:0-4615 GCA_049969215.1 Anaerolineae bacterium
GATCTCGGGATCCACGATGCGCACCGCTTCTAGCATACGGGTCACCCCTAGTGCGGTGAATTCCCCGGTCAACACGGGCTGCTTCCACGAAGTTGGCACGAAGGACTGGGCAGCCAGGTTATACACTTCGTGTGGTCGGTGCTCACGCAGGATGTCCACCAGGGACATTTGGTCGAGCAAATCACCTTGCACCAGGGTGATTTTGTCCTGAATATGGCGGATGCGATCGAAGTTGATCGTGCTGGTGCGCCGCACCATTCCGATGACTTCATATCCCTGTTCGAGCAGAAACTCTGCCAGATAGGAGCCGTCCTGACCAGTGACGCCGGTGATCAATGCCTTCTTGCGAGCCATAAAGGGTTTATCACCCCCCTTTCCAGTTCTATCTCCAAAAAAGCTTCTATCTAGGTCGATAGCCGGGCTGGCGCACCACCTCGCGCCAGTAGGTCAACACACGCCGCAAGCTTTCCTCAAAGGAAATGGTTGGCTGCCAACCTGTAGCCCGCTGCAGCCGGGTGATGTTCGCAACAATAAACGGCGCATCTACAGGCCGGGTGCGCTGCGGGTCCACTTCGACATGGATTGAAGCGGGGCTCATAGACAGCAACACATCAAGTAGCTCACGTATTGAGTGGGCGCGCCCTGAACCCACATTGTATGCCTGACCACTCTCACCCTTTTCCATCAGCAAGGCATACGCACGCACGACATCAGCGACATCAGTGAAATCACGCCGCGCCTCCAGATTGCCCACATACAGCACAGGCACGCGCATTCCTGCCTCAATTTCAGCAATTTGGCGCGCAAAGCTGGCGGCAACAAACTGTGGACTCTGACGTGGTCCCAGATGATTGAATGCACGTACGCGGATGACATCTAACCCGTGGCTTAGATAGTATTGTAACGCCAGCAAATCTTGCGCTGCCTTGCTGACGCCGTATGGATTCACCGGGCGCAACGGAGCCTCCTCATCAACTGGCAAACGCTCGGGCGGCACAGCGCCGTAGATTTCATTAGAGGCAACGACAAGCAAACGGCAGCCAAACTTTCGACGTGCCATCGTGCCCAGAATGTTTAGCTCGGGGCGCACATTGTTCTCAAACGTGCCCCAGGGATCTTCCCAAGCTGCCGGCACATTTGCCTGAGCGGCCAGATGATAGATGTGTTGAGGCTGTACTTCTTCCAAGAGCATCTCAACAGCTCGGGGATCTTGCAGATTGGCAAGCGTCACAGGCACACGCCCAGGCAGGAAATCAAGTCCGTACCCCTCGTCTAACGCTACACCGTGGACCTCAAAGCCGCCGCGTTCTATCAGATGAGCAGCCAAATGTCCGCCGGCAAAACCGGTGATTCCGGTAATGAGTACCCTTTTCACCACTGCAACTCCCCATGCATGTTGTTGAGAGGCTGCGGCAATGTGTGGCGACAAGGTGTGAGCATGGACATGTATGAACCGTGCAAGAAATGGAATACCTGGGTAAATCGGTACAGCGTACCCTATGGTCCGCAATACGATGGCTTATCAGTGCACCTGAGATTCCAATTCGGTACAACAAGAACAACATTATAACTTGCTTTAGAGTTACAGGCAAAGCCCCGCCGCCATCGAAGCGGCCAAGAAACCGTCGGATGGAACTTGCCGCCGAGGCTGTGTGTGCAGTGAGTCCGCTCGCAGGGCGAGATATCACCTGTAACCTAACTCTTTCAACAATCTCCTCACCACTAGAGTCTTGTCGCGTACTACGCCGTGTGCTAGAATCTGCACGTGATGTTGGACTTGCTCATCATAATCGTTAACTACAATACACGCGACCATTTGCATACTTGTCTCTCTTCTCTCTATGCAAGTAAAGGAGATTTCTCTTTCGCTGTCTGCGTGGTAGACAATGCCTCGTGTGATCGCAGCTGCGAGATGGTGCGCGAGCATTTCCCTCAGGTGCACCTCATCCCCAGCGCTGTCAACGGTGGCTTTGCCTATGGCAACAATTTAGCGCTAAGAGCTTATGGATTTCAGGATGAGGGCGGGGGATCTTCAGAAAATAGGATAGACCTACCACGCTATGTCATGCTGCTCAATCCGGACACTGTGGTACCACCCGACGGGTTGCAGAACCTACTCTCCTTTATGGAAGGTCATCCCCATGTGGGCATCTGTGGCCCGAAGCTGGTCTTGGAAGATGGCAATCTAGACCTAGCGTGTCGTCGCAGCTTTCCTACCCCCGCAGTGTCGTTCTATCGTATGGTAGGTCTATCGCGTCTGTTTCCACACCATCCGGTTTTTGGGCGTTACAATCTCACCTATTGTGATCCCGATCAGACAATGGAAGTGGACGCTGTAGTGGGAGCTTGTATGTTGGTGCGTCGTGAAGCTATCCAGCAGGTCGGGTTGCTCGATGAGAGCTACTTCATGTATGGTGAGGATCTCGATTGGGCCTATCGTATGCATCAAGCAGGTTGGAAAACCTATTACCATCCTGCCGTGACGGTGCGCCACGCGAAACGGGCGGCCAGTCGACACAGCCCGCGCGCCCAGATTGAGTTTTATCGTGCTATGCGCATCTTCTACATCAAGCACTACGCCTCTTCAACACCACGCTTGTTGCATTGGCTGGTATTGCTTGGCATTGCTCTGCGTGCTGGTATCGCGAAGATACAGCTTGCCTTATCTCCACCTCGCCTGACACGACAATCAGGGTGATGAGGAGACCCATGAATCGACGTGCTGCGCGAATCTTGACATCTTCCCTGGTGCTAACAGATGCCACTATGGCTGCCCTAGCTTTTGCCATGGGCTATATGTTGCGCCTGCAGTCAGAATATGCGGAGATTGCTCCGTTCACGCACTACCTTGGGATGATGTTTCTCCACACGTTGATCGTTGTGCTGGTCTTTGCATTCTATCGCCTTTATCACCGTCAACGTGCTACTTCTCATATCGATGAGTTCTATTCGATCTTTGGTGCCGCTTCAGTTGCCACCGTCATAGCCATAGCGCTTATCTGGCTAATCTACAAGAATCAGCTGGATTATCCACGCCTGATGATGGTTTATACGTGGCTGTTGACCATCATCTTGGTATGGTTGGGCCGCGTTGTGCACAGCCGCGCGCAGTGGTGGCTTCAGTCGAAAGGCTACAATGAGTCGCGTCTGCTGATCGTGGGGACCGGCGATGTTGGACGTATGATCCTCCAGAAAATACGCCAATCTCCCGGATTGGGATACCGCGTGGTTGGTTTCGTGGAGAGCAACGGCTCTGTATCCAACGTGCTGGGGGTCCCTGTGCTGGGCAATTGTGACGATCTTCCTAAGCTCATCGATGAGCACTGCATCAGCGAAGTTATTATCGCCATACCGGAAGCCTCTCATCAGGACATCCTAGCAATCATTGCACGTTGTGAGCCCGCTCGGGTAACCATTCGCGTCTTCCCCGATGTTTTCCAGATCATGGCTTCTGAGGTCAGCATAGGTGAGCTCAGTGGACTGCCATTGCTCACGATCCGTGATGTGGCACTGCGAGGCTGGAAGCTAACCGTCAAGCGTGTGACCGATATTGTGGGTAGTGCTATTGCGCTTGTCTTACTTTCCCCCCTAATGCTGTTAATCGCCTTGCTGATCAAGCTCGATTCACCTGGCCCGGTATTCTACGTCCAGGAACGTATGGGACTGGATGCTAGGCCCTTCAAAATGCTCAAATTTCGCTCCATGCGTACCGACGCAGAAGCTGAAACAGGGCCTGTGTGGGCTTCGCCCAATGACCCAAGGCGTACCCGTCTGGGGGCTCTCATTCGTCGCTTCTCGCTTGATGAACTACCCCAACTGATAAATGTTCTAATTGGCGACATGAGCTTGGTGGGGCCACGCCCTGAGCGCCCCGTGTTCGTCGAGCAGTTCAGAAGAAGTATTCCACGCTACATGGACCGTCATCGAGAAAAAGCAGGTATTACAGGCTGGGCGCAGATCAATGGATTGCGCGGCGACACTTCGATTATAGAGCGCACCAAGTATGATTTGTGGTACATCGAGAATTGGTCGCTGTTGCTTGACCTGAAGATTCTGGTGCGCACAATACTTCGCCTCTTCAGGGATCGCCAGGCCTACTAGCAAGGCCTCACAGTTTTTTGGTCCTCACCCGCCTGCCCTTCGTAACCTCAGGATCACCTGAGTGCCCATCCCAGGTGCGCTCGTGACCGTGATCGTCTCAACGAAGCTCTCCACCTGTGCCCGCGTCCACCAGAGTCCCAGGCCATGCGCCGGCGCGTAGGAATCGCTTGGTGTCCCCTCTCCCAGCCCGAAGATAAAGTCGATTCGCCATGGTTCAATTCCATTTTCACTATCCTGTATGCGCACCACGGCCCATCCTGGCTCAACAACGGCGTCCACTCTGACGCACAGCTTCCCACCCTGAGGCTCGTCTTACGCGCGTCATCAAACAGGTTCCAGAATACATTGGACAAGCGTGCGTGCGCCATCACATACACTTCGATATGCTCAGCGAAGCAACCCGGGCGATCGAACCCAATGCCCGCCATTGCTTAACACACCGGTAACGTAACGCAGACCAGACCTACCTCGCCGCACGGTTTTATCGGAGCTCCCATGTCACCCATTCCTCCCC
>JBMFPH010000232.1:0-4612 GCA_049969215.1 Anaerolineae bacterium
GATGAGGTCTTTGCCATGATCAGCCAGCTCCATGCCTCTGGTGTCACCATTTTGCTGGTGGAACAGAATGTGGAGCGGACGTTGGACATCGCAGATCGTGTGTACCTGTTGAACACCGGTAGGGTGGAATGCGAGGGCACCCCGGAACAGCTGCGTAAGCAGGTGGACATCGTGGGCGCATATCTTGGAGATACGCGGGGGAGAAGTTAAGCCGGTGAGTGTGCTTCAGGAAGTGTTGCAATTCATCATCAATGCCCTGAGCCTGGGAGGGCTGTATGCGTTGATGGCGCTCGGGTTGGTCATCGTGTATGGCATTCTGAGGCTGGTCAATTTCGCCTATGGCGAGTTGGTGATGGTAGCAGGTTACACGTTGCTCATGTTGGGCACCGGGCCCATCCCGTGGCTGATCGTCGCCGTCATCAGCGTTGGCATGGCGGTGTTCACCAGCTTGCTTCTGGAACGGGTGGCCTTCCGACCGGTGCGCCAGGCTTCCGCTACCACGATGCTGATCACCTCTTTTGCGGTCAGCGCTTTGCTGCAAAATGCCGCGATCCTGTTCGTCTCCCCGCGTGCCAAGGCGGTGGTGACCCCCTCTTTCTTCACCGAGAACTTTCAGGTGGGCAATCTACTGATTTCCAAAGGGAATCTTGCCAGCTTGGTGGTCAGCTTGCTTCTGCTGGGATTGCTCACATTGTTTCTGCGGCGCACGTTGTTGGGCATTGCTCTGCGTGCCGCAGCGGATGATTTCGTGATGACCCGCCTGGTCGGTATCCGAGCCAATCAGGTGATCGCCACCGCGTTTGCCATTAGCGGCTTCCTGGCCGGTGTGGTGGCGCTGTTCTGGATCGGGCGGTTGGGCTCGGTCGGGCCATTTGTCGGTTCGACACCGGTTTTGGTTGCCTTTGTGGCTGCCGTTGTGGGCGGCATGGAGAGCTTGACCGGCGCCGTGATCGGCGGTTACCTTTTGGGCGCACTCACGGTGGGGTTGCAGCTTGTGTTACCCCAATCCTTGCTGGATTATCGTCAAGCTTTCGTGTTTGCTATCGTGCTGCTGGTGCTCCTTTTTCGCCCACAGGGTCTGGTACGCGGCCCCGCTGTAACAGAACGTGTTTGAACCAGGATGATGCGCATGCAAAGGATGAGTTATCTGGAAAGCTTCGGCAAGTGGTCTACCGGACTGCTCCTCGCTGGTCCGTTAATCGTGCTGGCATTGGTGGTGCATCTCTTCGGAGGAGAGGTGTTGCAGCGCATTCTGACCGTGCTGTTCATCAACCTCTCGATGGTATTAGGCTTGCAGATTTTCATGGGAAACTCCGGCGTAGTTTCCTTCGCCCAGATTGGCTTCATGGGTATTGGTGCCTATGCCTCGGCGCTCTTCTCTATGTCGCCCCAGGCGAAAGCGATGGCTTTGCGCAATCTTTACTCATGGTTGGTGCCGATTCAGGTGCCTTTTGTAATAGCGGTGATCATTGGCGGCTTGATGGCTGCGCTGGTAGCTGCCTTGGTAGGCTACCCGTTGATGCGTCTGTCGGGAGCGGCAGCGGTCATTGCCACCTTTGCTCTGTTGATCATCGTGCATACCGTCTTGATCAACTGGTCTGAGGTCACCAACGGCCCACGCACGTTGTTCGGTCTGGAGGCGTATACCACGCTATGGGTGAGTGCGGCGGCCGGCATTTTTTTCCTCCTTTTGGCGTTATGGTTTAAAGAGACCCCTCTGGGGTTGCAGCTGCGTGCCTCGCGTGAGGATGAACAGGCGGCTGCCAGCGTCGGGATTAACATTGTGTGGGTGCGTTGGGTTGCCTTTGTGTTGGCTGCCTTTATCACAGGCGTGGCAGGTGCTTTGTGGGCACACTTCATCACTTCCTTCTCGCCGTTGGTTTTCTATTTGCCCCAGACATTCTTGATCATTTCGATGGCCATCATTGGCGGAAGTGCCAGTGTCAGTGGTGCCGTTGTGGGCGCGGTAGCGGTGACGGCGATCTTTGAGGGAGTGCGTGGTGTCGAGAATGCGATCAACATCTCGGCTGTCTTCCCGTTCACTGTCTCCGGACTCACCGAGGTATGCCTTTCGATCGCGATGATTCTCATTTTGATTATGCGTCCTTCGGGCATTCTGGGTTCACGAGAGCTGCGAGCGTAACAGCGGTAGGTTACCGCGGCAATCGCGCTCAAAATCGTGCGAGCGGTTTCGTGAGAACCGGTGCTGCAATGGGGATCGTATGAACCAGCTTCCTGCAGCCTTCTGGAGCGTCTCTGCCAGCGAGATGCGGCGATTACTTGGAGTGGGAGACGAAGGACTGACTGGCGATGAGGCGAGGCAGCGGCTTGCCCGCTATGGTGCCAACCTGCTCAAGCCCCGGAAGCGATCAGACGCGCTCATGCTTTTGCTGACCCAGTTCAAGAGTCCAATTATCCTCTCCCTCTTCTTCGCTGCCGGATTATCGTTTTTCCTGCGTGATCCCGTTGACGCTCTTATCATCCTTGCCATTGTCCTCGTAAGCGGTCTGCTCGGGTTCTGGCAGGAGCGTGGTGCGGCCAACGCTGTGGCTAGGCTGCTTGCCATTGTCCAGACCATGGCAACCGTGCTGCGTGATGGGGCCCCCAAAGAGATCCCAGTCGAGGAAGTAGTGCCCGGCGATGTTGTTATCTTGAACGCTGGAGACATCATTCCTGGCGACTGCCTGGTTCTGGAGTCCAAAGATCTTTTCGTTGATGAAGCTATGCTAACGGGTGAAACATTCCCGGTGGAAAAGACACCCGCAGTGCTGGCGGAGAAGACCCCCCTTGGTCAGCGGATAAACGCTTTGTGGATGGGCACTCACGTAGTGAGCGGAAGCGCAAAGGCACTCGTGGTATACACAGGCAAGGAAACCGAGTTCGGCAAGGTATCCGAACGACTGAAACTCAGACCTCAGGAAACGGAGTTTGAACACGGCATACGGCGGTTTGGCTATTTCCTCATGGAAGTCACGCTCGTGTTGGTGATAGCCATCTTTGCGGTTAACGTCTACCTGGCGCGCCCAGTCCTGGATTCGTTTCTGTTCTCCCTGGCCCTTGCCGTTGGTCTGACACCGCAATTGTTGCCAGCGATCATCAGTATCAATCTTGCCCATGGTGCCAGGCGGATGGCTCAAAAGAAAGTTATCGTTAAGCGGCTCGCATCGATTGAGAACTTCGGGAGCATGGATGTGATCTGCTCTGACAAGACCGGCACTCTGACCGAAGGGATCGTGCACCTGCAATCCGCTCTTGATGTGGAAGGCGTTTCCAGCGATCGAGTCCTGCTGTACGCCTACATTAATGCTTTTTACGAAACCGGTTTCACGAACCCGATCGATGAGGCCATTCGCACGTATCGCGAGTTTGACCTGTCCGGTTACCAAAAACTGGACGAAATCCCCTATGATTTTGTCCGTAAACGCTTGAGCGTGTTGGTTTCCCACACCGATACCCATCTAATGGTGACCAAAGGTGCACTGCCAAACGTGCTTGCTGTCTGTTCATCGGCGGAAACTGCGGAGGAAGCCACAGTTGACATTGCCGCGGTGCAGAACCGGATCCAGGAACACTTTAGGGAGTTCAGCAGCAAGGGCCTGCGGACGCTCGGGCTTGCCATCAAAGATATGGGCTCCACGGCGGTTATCCGCAAAACCGACGAAGCAAACATGACGTTCGTAGGATTTCTGCTTCTGTTTGACCCACCCAAGCCTCATATCATCGAGACGATCACCAGCCTGAAAAAGCTCGGTGTTGTGCTGAAGATCATCACGGGAGACAACCACCTGGTCGCCGCCAATGTGAGCCGACAGATGGGGTTGACGGATACCAAGATCCTCACGGGGGCGGACCTGCGCGAACTGAGCGATGAGGCGCTGCTCCATCGTGTGGCAGACGTGGATGTCTTCGCGGAAATCGAACCCAACCAGAAGGAGCGGATCATCCTTGCACTTAGGAAGGCTGGACATGTCGTGGGATATATGGGCGATGGCATCAATGATGCCTCGGCACTCCATGCAGCCGATGTTGGCATTTCTGTTGAGAGTGCCGTGGATGTTGCCAAAGATGCGGCTGATATCGTTTTGCTGGAGAAGGATCTCTCCGTGCTTGTACAGGGTGTCCGTGAAGGGCGGACAACTTTTGCCAATACGTTGAAATATGTGTTCATGGCAACCAGCGCCAATTTCGGCAATATGTTCAGTATGGCTGGAGCGTCACTTTTCCTGCCATTCTTGCCGTTGCTGCCCAAGCAAATTTTGTTCACCAACATACTCACCGATCTCCCGGAAATGACGATCGCCAGCGATCGGGTCGATGACGAAATGATCGAGTCACCTCGACGCTGGGATATCAGAGCTATTCGGCAGTTTATGCTCAGCTTTGGCCTGGTTAGTTCGGTGTTTGACTACTTAACCTTTGGGGTATTGCTGTTCATCCTGCGCGTGTCTCAGGATCAGTTCAGAACCGGCTGGTTTCTGGAGTCGGTCATTTCGGCGTCGCTGATTGTGCTTGTCATTCGAAGTCGGAGGCCTTTCTACAAGAGCAGACCAGCGAAGTATTTGTTAATAGCAACTCTATTTGTTGTACTTGTGGCGTTGGTTGTGCCAATCAC
>JBMFPH010000233.1:0-4607 GCA_049969215.1 Anaerolineae bacterium
GGCGGGCGACATCGGCGATATCGCTCCAGCACAATTGCACGCTATCATCGACACGACGCCGGTGTGGCGGCCGGTCATAGAGGCTCTGAAGAATTTGGCTCCGGGAGGTCGCCTGGTGATCAACGCCATCCGCAAGGAGGATAGCGACAAGGACTATTGGCTGCGCCTGGACTATCCCACCCATCTGTGGATGGAAAAGGAGATCAAAAGTGTCGCGAATGTGACGCGACAGGACGTGCGCGAATTCCTGAACCTGGCAGCGGAGATGAAGCTCAAACCGGAAGTTCAGGAATACCCCTTTGCCGAAGCCAATCGTGCGCTGGTGGACATCAAAATGAAAGGGGTGCGTGGCGCTAAGGTGTTGCGCATCCGCTGATAAGTGCACCCCGATTGGAGAGCGAGCTGAAGCAGCGGCCCGCAGGAAGCTTTTCTCACCGCAGAGAGTGCAGAGACCGTAGAGATTTCACTAATTTCTCCCTGTATGCCTGGCGGTGACACTCGCTGTTTGCTCACATGCGCGGCTCGGTTTGACTCGGTTTCTCCCCAAATGAAATGTACCCTCGGCTGAATGCGTCAACAGCCGAAGTATGCCGATTCGCATGATATGGATTGAATCTATATCTCCTTTAACGTGACAAACTGCCTTCCCCAGGGGCTAGCAGAATCAAATAGATCCGTGATCTCAGTGGCGTTCATAAAGCGATCGCCCGTGGTGACAATAAACGTGATGCGACGCCAGCGTGGACTGAGGATAGGAGGTATTTTGTGTTGCAATGGCCCCAGCTGAAGCTTGTAATACCAATCGCAGGCGCGGGGATGGTCAGGTTCGGAAGGGATCAAGTCGTGGCGTGTGACCAGCTCGTGTCCGAGGACAGCACAATAGTAGTGAATCGCCCAGCGATCTTGCCCAAAAGCTTGGGTGAAATAGAACGCCAGCCAGTCAAAATCGGGGGTGCCGGGTGGTGCATGTTTGACCGGCACCCGATACCACCGCTCAGATTGTACGATTTTCCAGTCGCGCTTATGGGGAACCACCGCAACCAGGACACGATCTTCGGGGTACATGGATCGATCATTCTCGTTCTGGGCACTTTTTCACACCTGTCGCCTGCGGACCAGGGTGTCCACCAGGATAGCAGCCACAATGATGGAACCTTTCGCCACTGGCTCGAAGTAGGCACTTGCACCTAAAAGCACCAGGCCATTGGTGATCATGCCCAGCACAGCTGCGCCGAGGAAGGTGCCCAAGATGCTGCCCGCACCACCAAAGAGGGGTGTGCCACCAATCACCACCGCGGCAATGATGTCCAGCTCATAGCCGGTGCCCGTCAATGGAAAGGCGTTGCGATGTTGCCCCAGAAGCAGAGCGGCAGCGATCCCGCACAATGCACCGGTGATCATGAAGTTGATCGTCTTGATCCATTTCGTATTGATACCGGCCAGGATGGCTGCTTCCTGATTGCCCCCGGTGGCATAGACATGCGACCCGAAGCGCGTTTTGCTCAAGACAAAACCGCCGATCGCCATAACACCGATCATCCAGAATACCTGAGTAGGCACCAGACCACCGACATGGCCAGAGGTGATGTTCAAGAAAGGATCATCGCGGGCCAGCTTGATCATCACCGGCCAGCCGCCGCTGGCAAGCAGCGCACCGCCGCGCAGGATGCTCAACATACCCAGTGTGACGATGAACGAAGGAATGCCAAAGCGCGTGGTCACCGTGCCATTGACGAGACCAATGGCTGCCCCCATAATCACCACAATTAGGAGCGCTAGCCATGGGTTGAAACCAAACTTGGCGATGAGCGAGGCCAATACGATGCCCAAGAAACCGTAGATGGAACCAATCGACAGATCGATTTCACCCGAAATGAAAAGGAAGGTCACACCGGTGGCTATGATGGCCAGGATGGAGATCTGACGCGCCACCAGCAAAATATTGTCCAGCTGGGGGAAGAGCGGGGTCGCCAGAGAAAGCGCGAGGAACAGCAGGATAGTGGCACTCAGTACGCTGAACTCGCGCATCCGCAGCAAAGCCTGCAACGAACCACGTAAGCCCACTGGTCCAGCACGGGTCAACAGCTCGGGAGCCCCAGCGCTCTCCAGCTCATCGAGAATGGTATCAACGCTATTGGTGCCGCACCCGGGTGCCTCTGGCTGCGCGTTTTGCGATCGTAGCTCCTGTTCCATGATCTCTCAGCGCTCCTTCCATTTTCAGGTTTAGAGATGTTCCGCGCCCACGATGAGCCGGACGATCTCTGCCGCGTTGGTTTCTTCCCGACGACGCACGCCCGCCAATCGTCCACGGCGCAATACCACGATGCGGTCTGCCACAGAGAATACATGTTCCAAGTTGTGGCTGATGACAATGACGGCCCGTCCTTGTGCCTTTAGCTGCTTGATGAGACGCAGCACTTTGCGGGATTCCTCAATGCCCAACGCTGCCACAGGCTCATCCATAATGACCAACCGCGCGGCAGCTTGATGTACGGCACGAGCAATGGCCACTGCCTGGCGTTGACCGCCCGATAGAAGACCTACTGGCACTTCGACCGAGGGGATATCGCTGCGCAGTTGCTGGAGCACTTGCACCGATTCTTCCACCATACGACGTCGATCGATGACGATCCCTTTGGTCGGTTCGCGACCCAGGAAAATATTGGCGGCCACGTCGCGCTGATCCACCAGAGCTAAGTTCTGATAGACGGTGGCAATGCCCATCATCATGGCATCGCGCGGGCTGTGAAGCGTGACCGGCTTGCCTTCTATAAGGATCGTGCCGCTGTCCGGCTGATACGCCCCGGAGATAATTTTGATCAGGGTGGACTTGCCCGCGCCGTTATCGCCGACCAGCCCCACCACTTCGCCTGGAAAGACGCAGAAGTCCACCCGCTGCAGTGCCTGGACATGGCCGAATGCCTTGCTGATGCCGCGCAGCTCCACTAAAGGGTGTTCACCAGTCATCCCAGGGGTTGCAGTGCTCGTTGCCGTAGGAAGGATCTCTGGCTGTTCCATAATTTACACACCTCATCTTTCGGTCAAGACCTTTTTATTCTGCAAAGCAGAACCCCCTTCCCCTTTCCGAACTCCCTAGGGGAAGGGGGTCGATGGTAGGGTCTCACTACTTGTCAGCCGAGGCCAAATTCTTTGGCCTTCTCTTTCCAGAGCTGCTCACGGGCCATCACTTTGTCAATATTGGTGGCATCGACCAGCTCGGCGCCGGTGTCAATGTCGCTGGCGGGATAGCCGACCTCGAGCCCCTGGTAGATAAGCGCCGAGGTCAGGAAGCCCTGGGCATAGGGGTTCTGTCCGATCGTGAAGTCCACCGAACCGTTCTTGATACCCTCCAGGACGAAGTCCACCAGGTCGTAGCCACCTACGGCGAATTTATCCGTCAGGCCTTTGTCCACGGCCATATGCCCGACAAAGCCATGGGTGAAATCGGAGGCCAGCCATCCGACGATCTGATCGCTCTCAGCCGCCCACTTGGCTTCGAACTTGGCAACTGCCTCCGACTCATTGGTGGTGACGGCCAGTGGCTCGGTGGTGAAATTGGTGCCAAATTCCTTGTTATAGCGCTCGACACCTTGGGTGCCACCCAGATTGCGCGTCTCAAGAGCAAAGTGGCCGGGCGCAATGATAGGCATGATGATTTTACCCTCTTTGCGGCCAGTCTTCTTGGTAATGTATTTGCAGATTTCATAACCGGCGACGTTGCCTGCCACGATAAAGTCCTGGCCGACATAAGCACAACCGGTGGCTTCCTTCACACCGGGGGCGCGGGTGTTGTACAACACAACGAAAATGCCCGCTTCCTGAGCCGCCTTGATCGGATCGATGAAGGCTTCGCTGTCCACAGCGGTAAAACCCACAGCGTCCGGCTTGGCGGCAATAGCGTTGTACTGCAGCTCGACTGTCTTTTGAGTGTCGTGCACCGGTGGCCCGATGAATTCGGTATCCCAGCCAGCCAGTGAGCCGAAATCCTTGAGACCGACAATCGCAGGGACGAAGAAGGGGTTGAGGTCATGCGTGACGAAAATAACCTTGCGCTTCTTGCGCTGTGCGAATGCCGGAGCAGGCATCCCGGCAAACATAGGGGCAAATGCCGCTGCCCCGGCGCCGGCAGCCATCAATTTGAGCAAGTCTCTGCGGTTCATTGCAATCCCTCCTTTGTAGATTGATCCCATTTCTCCCTAGGATATTCCCAGATGGGCATGTTCCGAACTAACACTATAGAACTTCCCTATCACGCTATATATAGCATCGCTGTATGACCACCTCCTTTCACATTCTAATCACACCGTGAATTACGAGGTTGAGGCGAAATAGCGGACCGGTGAGGTCACGCGTACACGCCATACGCGCGCACGGCCTCGTACATAGCAAGCAGATTCTCAACCGGGACATTACCCTGCACGTTGTGCACTGTGTTGAACACGAAGCCACCACCCTTGCCGAAGATGCGAATGCGCTCACGCACCTGTTCCCGCACCTCATCCGGAGTGCCAAAGGGGAGCGTGCGCTGGGTGTCCACACCGCCGCCCCAGAAGGTGATGCGGTCGCCATAGCGTTGTTTGAGCTCGCTCGGCACCATGCCCGCTGCG
>JBMFPH010000234.1:0-4604 GCA_049969215.1 Anaerolineae bacterium
ATGCACGCTCCGCTGACCTATATGGCGGTCCGGTATCGAGTGCCGGTCATCTGCCAAAAACCGATGGCGCCGGACTACGAGACCTGCGTGCAAATGGTGGAAACCTGTCGCCGGGCTGGTATTCCTTTCATGATCCATGAGAATTTTCGCTGGCAGAAGCCAATCCGTGCAGCGAAGCAGGCGCTGACAGAGGGACGCATTGGTCAGCCCTATCGGGCACGCATCCAACTCGGTCACGGCACTTTGGAACAGGTGGAGAATCAGCCCTTCCTGAAAGAACTGGAACATTGGGCGCTCACCGATATGGGCAGCCATGTGTTAGACTTGGCTCGCTTCTTTTTTGGAGAACCTCGGAGCCTCTATTGCCAGATCCACAAATCCGGCAAATGGACTGGAGCCATTGGAGAAGATATCGCTACGGTGATGTTGCGTATTGGTCAGGTCATCTGTGTGTGCGAGCTGGGGTGGGTGGACAACCCTGTCCTCTTCGTTGAGGGCACTCGGGGTACTCTTACTCTTACCTCTGATGATGTGTTGACATTGGACACAGAACAGGGTATCTTTCGCGAGCGCATCTTCTATCCATGGTATACCTGGGCCGATCCGCGCTACGGGGCTTGCCATCCCAGTATTGTGGATTGCAATGCGCACTTGTTGCATGCGTTGCGAAGCCATCAACTCGCCGAAACAAGCGGTGAGGATAACTTGAAAACGATGCGCCTGGTGTATGCATCCTATGAATCGGCCGAGCGCAGCGAGGTAATTCACCTGGACTGAGAACACGCAAATGAAACTTTCTCCGGTCTGTCCGTTTGCTCCTTATGCTTGATGGAGTATACTTTCGTCCATTCGCTCATCGAATTGATCAATGTAGAGGGATCATATGCGTACAATTGACTTGCGTAGCGATACGGTCACACTTCCCACTCCCGCAATGCGTGAAGCGATTGCCGCGGCGGAGTTGGGGGACGATGTCTTTGGAGAGGATCCGACGGTCAACCGCCTGGAAGCAATGGCGGCGGAACGTCTCGGCAAAGAGGCCGCTATGTTGGTGATGAGCGGCACGATGGCCAATCTGGTGTCCGTGTTGACCCATTGTAGCCGAGGTGACGAGATTATCGTGGGGGACAAGGCACACATCTTCCTGGATGAGGCAGGTGGGTGTTCCGCCCTGGGAGGTGTGCACTCCCATCAGGTGCCCAATCAGCCAGACGGCACTCTCGCGCTCGCTGATATCGAAGCTGCCGTGCGTGAAAACGACATCCATTTCCCGCGCAGCAGGCTGGTCTGCCTGGAGAACACCCATAATATGTGCGGGGGCGTCTGTCTGACACCGGACTATATGCGCCAGGTGCGCCAGCTGGCAGACCAGTATGGCCTGATGATCCACCTGGACGGCGCGCGCATCTTCAATGCGGCTGTGGCGCTGGGCGTGGATGTGAAAGAGCTGGTGCGCGATGTGGACAGCGTGAGCTTTTGCCTGTCCAAAGGGCTTGCGGCACCAATCGGATCGCTGGTATGTGGCAGCCGTGACTTTATCAAGGCGGCGCGCCGTGTGCGCAAGGTCGTTGGAGGAGGCACCCGACAGGCGGGTATTATCGCCGCTGCCGGCATCGTGGCACTGGAACAAATGGTGGACCGGCTTGCGGAAGACCACGCCAACGCGCGTCTCCTGGCGGACGGGCTGGCGAATATACGAGGGATCACACTTGATCCGAAACGGGTGCAGACCAACTTGGTCTTCTTCGAGGTCACGGGAACGCCTTGGACCGCTGCTGAGTTCTGCGAGCGTTTAGCTGATTTGGGAGTGTTGATGCTTGCTCTCGGACGTTATACGGTGCGCGCTGTGACTCACTATGGGATCGAACGCGCAGATGTCGAGCACGCGCTTTATGCTGTCTCCCAGTTGCTAAAGCGCTGAGCTCCGTCATTCATCCAGGTGAGAAAGGATTGTCGTCTATATGCCGTTTGATAAGCTCGTGGTCCCGTCGGAAGGTCAGCCGATCACAGTATACCAGGGCGTTTTGCATGTGCCCGACAATCCCATAATCCTTTACATCGAGGGTGATGGCATTGGACCGGACATCACCCGCGCCAGTATGCGCGTGTGGAATGCAGCTGTACAAGCGGCATATGGCGGACAGCGTAAGATTGCCTGGATGGAAATCTTCGCCGGCGAAAAAGCGGCGACATTGTATCATGGCGAGTATCTGCCGCATGAGACATTAGAGGCCATGCGAGAATTTAAAGTGGGGATCAAAGGGCCGTTGACTACGCCGGTCGGAGGCGGCATCCGCAGCCTTAACGTCACATTGCGTCAGAAGCTGGATCTCTATGCATGTGTGCGGCCGGTGCGCTGGTACCGCGGGGTGCCCAGCCCGCTCAAACACCCTGAGAAGGTGGATGTGGTCATCTTTCGCGAGAACACCGAGGATGTCTATGCCGGCATCGAGTACATGGCCGGCACTCCCGAGGCGGCCAAGCTGGAAAGGTTTCTCCGCGAAGAGCTCGGCGCCCATTTCTTTGAGAACTCCAGCATCGGTATCAAAGTGATGAGCGCCTTCGCCACCAAACGGTTGGTGCGCAAGGCGATCCGGTACGCGCTGGAGGAGGGCCGCCGCAGCGTGACCCTGGTGCACAAGGGGAACATCCAGAAGTTCACCGAAGGCGCTTTTCGCACTTGGGGCTATGAAGTCGCCCGCGAGGAATTCGGCGACGTCACCTTGACCGAAGAGGAACTGTGGGAACGATATGGTGGGCAGCAGCCAGAGGGTAAGATTATCATCAAAGATCGTATGGCTGACATTATGTTCCAGCAAATGTTGCTGCGCCCGGATGAGTATGATGTAATCGCTACCCCTAACTTGAACGGTGATTACCTGAGCGATGCCGTGGCTGCCGAGGTGGGCGGTGTGGGCATCGCTCCTGGCGCCAACATCGGAGACGAGCTGGCCCTCTTTGAAGCCACCCATGGCACGGCACCCAAGTACGCGAATCAGGACAAAGTGAACCCAGGCAGTCTCCTGTTCTCCGGAGTGATGCTGTTGCGTCACATCGGGTGGCGGGGGGCGGCGGATCGGATTGTTCAAGCATATGAGAAGACGGTTTCGCAGGGCATCGTCACGTATGATTTCGCGCGCTTGATGCCGGATGCACGCGAGGTCCGCACGTCTGAATTTGCCTCGGCCATTATCAGCAACTTGTGAGCGCGTTTGGAAGCTGAGGTGTTTTTGACAGCCTGGAGCATATGAAGTATAATATAAGAGAGACTAAGGGTGGGCCGAGGTGGCGGAACAGGCAGACGCGCTGCGTTCAGGGCGCAGTGGGCATTGGCTCGTGTGGGTTCAAATCCCACCCTCGGCATCCAGCAATGCGGGGTGGAGCAGTGGTAGCTCGCCAGGCTCATAACCTGGAGGTCGCAGGTTCGAATCCTGCCCCCGCTATCCTTACGTAGATAAAGCGTCGCAGACAAGTAAGCCGTCACGGGAGAGATGTGACGGCTTTTTTGCTTCTGCGTTCATGGCAGCGTCGGGGTGACGAGAGGACGGACGGTCTCCCGGGTTGGGATCGTCTGTCCAGGTGTCCGTGCCGGCAGTGCACCCGCCTCGACCCAGCGCACGATGATCTCCAGCTTTTGGGCATCCAGCGGTCGTGTGGGTGGCATCGGCCCCCCGGCCTCTATTTCCTCTCGATAGAGCATCCGCACCAGGTTGCAACGGAGGTCGCCCCCGATAACGTTAGGGGCATGATCGCCGGTGGTCATAACGCTGTGATAATCTGTCATCACGTAGTTGTTCTGAGCTCTGCCCGGCCGGTGACAGGCCACACAATAGCGCTTGAAGATCGGCTGCACATGGGTTTCGTAGTCCGGGATCTCTCCTGCAGCGAGCTCTGGGATCGGTTCGGGCGGTCTCTCGATGACAATACGGTCATCCCAGCTGCGGATGAAGGTCACGATGGCGTCGATCTGCTGTCGACTCAGCTCGCCGCCATGCGCAAGGCCAAAAGGTGGCATGCCGAGGTCGGGTTGCCCATAGTCGATGATGTTGTAGATGGTCTCATCGGTGCGGGTATAGAGGAAGTCACGGCTGTTAATTGGGTCTAGCACCCTCCCTTCAAGGCCTTCCACCCCTTTCACCTCGCCACCTTCGCCTTCTGGCTGATGGCACTCCGCACACACGGTGGCATAGAGCTCCTCGCCAGATGCCAGACGTTCTGCGTAGGTCGTGCCGAACATCTCCGGCTGCGGAGGTGTGGTGACCGCTGCACGAATGGTCAAGCCAACCATGATGAGCACAATGGCGGACATAACCCCACTGGCTATCGGACGGCGCAGCGGATGCCGCGTCGGACGGCGATCGAAGAATGGCAGCAAAAGAAGCACCAGGATCGCAACCGCAGGGATGACAAAGGTGCCGACAAATTCAATTTCTCCGGGGAAGAACTTGAGCAATTCAAAGAGGAAAAGAAAGTACCATTCCGGGCGGGGCACGTAGCTGGTGTCAAAGGGATCAGCCGGAGGTTCGGCAGGCACCCCGACGAAAGCGGCTAGCCCGATCAGCAACAGAAACAAGCCAAATACCACCACAACATCTTTGTAAATG
>JBMFPH010000235.1:0-4569 GCA_049969215.1 Anaerolineae bacterium
TCCGGCTACGAGGGACCTATCCGGCGCCGAGCAAGGATTGCCAGTTATCTGTTACTGGCAGGCGGACGTGCCCATGCGCGACGAGTACGAAGTATTGCTCCACCTGGTGGATGACAACCAGCGTGCCTGGGGCAATGGCGATGCTCGTCCCACCGATTGGGTGTATCCCACCACCTTCTGGCGACCGGGTCTGGACACAGTAGCAGCGCAGCACCTTGTGACATTGCAGGCGGAGACGTTGCCGCCGCCGGGGCGTTACTGGCTGGCCATCGCCGTGTATGATCCAGCCACCGGGCAACGCCTGCCGCTGAGTGGTGGGAATGACACTTCGGACACTTATCTGGCTGGTCCGCTCAAAATGCCTCTGCCAGCCCCCGACGAAGCCATGTGGCGGCATGCCCTCAATCCGAATGTGCGTTTCGGCGATGTGGCCCAGTTGGTCGGTTTCGTGATGGATAAATGGAGCAGGCACAGTGGGGAAGAGTTGAGGTTCACCCTGATCTGGCAGGCGATCGACACACCGACGGTTGACTATACCGTTTTTGTGCATTTGTTGGATGCACAGGGTACACTTGTTGCAGGCAGCGATTCACAGCCGGTTGCCAACACCTATCCGACCAGCATTTGGTCGCCCGGCGAGTTGATCACCGACGTGCGCTCCATTCGTCTGGCGGGTCCTATAGGACAGGCGCTGCCGGCAGGTGATTATCACCTGGCAATCGGTCTATACGACCTGGCCACCGACAAACGCTTGCCAGTGTATCAACCCGATGCAAAGAGTGGAGAGACAGACGCATGGCTGTTGCCCACACCGATACGCGTTGTGCCTTGACGCCACTGCTTCATCTCCTCCAGTTCACAAAGGGCACACCCGAATGAGCGCTGTAACGGGGATCACCCAAAGTAAACGGACCATAACGCGTCACCTGGTGCTTGCGCTTATGGCAGCCATTGTGCTGCTCGCTTTCGGGCTACGCGCCTACCGCCTGGATCACCAGGAGCTGCGCGGCGACGAGGCTGCTACATGGGCCTACAGCATCCGGCCATTCGATGAGATGTTCCAAATCTACACGATCGACGCACATCCGCCACTGTATTATCCCCTAATGCACTTTTGGTTTCCGCTTGCCGGCACGAGTGAGTACGCATTGCGCTTCCTGCCGCTGGTCAACGGCACAATATTGGTGGCCCTTCTGATGGCACTGGGTGCGCGCTGGTTCGGTTGGCGTGCAGCGGTGGTGTTGGGATTCCTGGCAACCATCAGCCCCTATCAAATTTACTTTGCTCAAGATGCGCGCTCGTACACCTTAGCGACGTGGCTGGGCGTGGCTTCCACGCTGACCTTATGGCAGGCACTGAAACACGACCGCTGGCGCGATTGGGGGATCTACGGAGGGCTCATCCTTGTGCTCGCTTACACGCATTACTATTTCTTCCTGATCGTGCTCTTCCAAGCCGTGTTCGTGTTGTGGAACGCCTGGCAACGACGACGCATACCATGGCATTACCTAGCCGTCGGCGCTGCGACAGGTCTCGCTTATCTGCCGTGGCTGATCTATGCTTGGGGGTTTCTCACGTGGTATCGCGGCAATATCGACTCCCCGGATTTCATCTCTGCGATGGTGCGTCCGCTGCTGGCTTTCGGCGGAGGCCAGTCTCTGATCCCGCCGTTAACCTGGCTGAACGCAGGTGCAATAGCGCTGCTGTTGGTGTGGGGAGGGATCGCCGCGTGGCATATCAATCGCCGCGTGCTGTACCTGACACTCCTCTACCTGTTTGTCCCAATATTGACCGTTTTTCTTGCCTCCCGTTTCAAAGAGATTTTCAGTGAGCGCTATCTGGTGTTGGCCAGCCCAGGGTTTCTAGCGCTGATCGCTGTAGGGATAGAACGCGCGTTCCGTCACCGTGATGTCCGTCTACGCATACCCCTGGCATTGTTGACCCTGGTTTTTCTGGGCTGCACAGCCTATGCGGCGCACAATTATTACCATAATCCCGCCTTTGCCAAAAGCCCCCCGTGGCGCGACGTAATGAACTACATTCGGCGCAAATCCCAACCGGGCGATGCGCTCATTTACACGGCTGCTCTGCCCGAGATCATCTATTACAATGAGCGTGCGGCCCGATTGCCTGCCTATTTGATCCCTTATGATGTGAACACCACCGAGCAAGGTGCGCGTGACGCTTTGCAGACCACTTTTGCACAACACCCACGCGCCTGGCTGATCCCGATCCCGGCTCTGGACGCACCGGTGTCGCGGTTGGTGGAACCATGGCTGGAACGCTACAGCGCGCGACTGGATGCGGTTTTCTTCCGCGCCGTCCACATCGGCCTTTATGAGTCGCCTGAACGTTTCCTCAGAACAATGATCCCTCAGGTGGTAGATTTTGTCGAGGCGGATGCTCCCAAGACTCGTCTCATCCGGCTGGAGGGCTTCCGCTTCGGTAGGGGTGATAAGGCCCTCCCCACGACTGCTCCGGGCAAAAAACTGGTGCTCACGTTGGTCTGGAGAACCCATACATCACTGGACATCGATTATACCGTCTTCACCCATCTGATAGGCCCCGACGGTCGGATGTGGGGACAGTGGGACAATCCACCAGTACGGGGCACCTATCCCACCAGTCGGTGGTCAGCTGGTGAACGTGTGTTCGATCAGTACGCCATTCCGGTCGATGCGCAAGCGCCGAGAGGAGACTATTATGTACTGGTCGGGCTGTACGAATCAACCTCGGGCAGGAGACTGGTGATGCTGGATGAAAGCGGTCAGGTCGAAGGAGATGCCGTGCGGCTCAACCAGCCGGTCACAATACCCTGAACAAAGCGCCAAATGACACCAAGATGAGAGGTTCGAAGGAACTGTGGGGGCTACGCCATCATTGGCCGTTGGTCGTGATCTTGGGAGCGTTCCTGTGTCTGGCAACGACCTTCAGTGTCTTCTTGCCCCTTGGCGAGGCAGCCGATGAAACCGACCACTTCGCCCTGGTGCGTTTTATCGCTGAGCGCGGACGTCCCCCGCTTACGATTTTGGAACGCAACGCTATTGGCCCCAAAGGTGATGCCTCGCCTGTCTATCACGGTCTGGTGGCATTGCTCAGCCAGCATGTTGATCTCACCACCTTGCCAGCGCTGCCGGAGACACAGGCGAATCCCAAGCGCCTGATTCCCACCGACGGCTTCAAAGCCAATCGCGTCTTTCACACCGAGGACGAGCTTTTCCCTTGGCGCGGTGCGGTGTTGGCGTGGCATCTAGCGCGTCTCGTCTCAGTACCGCTGGGGGCTATCACGGTCATAGCAGCCTACTTCACCGCATTGAGGCTCGTCCCACATCGTCGTGATCTCGCCGCGGCGACGGCGGCGTTCGTGGCCTTCCTACCGCGTTTCCTCATCAACAGTGCCGTGGTGAGCGATGATGCTCTGGTCGTGCCACTGATAGCGTGGGCAGTGTATGGAATGGTGCGCATCGCGCAAGGTTCCCAAGAACGTGGCGACTTTCTGCTTTTGGGCCTGTTGATAGGACTGGCAGCGATTACCAAGTACCGTGGCTTAGTTCTGTTGCCAGAGGCAACATTGTTGTGCATCGCGCTGGCCTGGCGCGCTGCCGCACATTCTCCATCTTCACGCCAGGTATGGTTGACCTGGCTGCGTCGCTGGGCGTGGATGATGGTCGCTTTCGTGCTGACATCCGGATGGTGGTTCGCTTTTCTACTCCTCCATTTCAATCAGGTGGCAGAGTTGGGCTGGGTGCGTGGTCTGATGACACCGTTCGGCGACCCGGTGCTGACCACGGGATTGAGCCGCTTGCTTGAGACACCTGTCGGCGCAACGCTTGGCGGCACATTCGGCTGGAACGATTGGGCAGAGCTGCTCTTCCGCTCTTTCTGGCTCACTTACGGATGGCTGCACATTTTCGCGCCGACATGGGTTTACTGGGCGCTTGGTGCCTGGTGCCTGTTGGCCACAGCTGGCCTGGGAGGGTGGCTGGCAAAAGTCGTAGCCGCTGACAAAGGAGAGCGCGCCCACCGTGCTGGGATGTTGCATCCCTCCACGTGGCGTTGGGATATCATTGTGCTGGCTCTGCATCTATTAATCTATCTGGGCATTGTGGTTATGCGTCAGGCATCACGGCCGGCACGCGAGACGGCCCAAGGGAGACATCTTTATCCCGCCCTGACTGTGCTCGCCTTTTTCATCACGTATGGTTTGAGCATTCTGCCGAGCGTCGTCCGCGATCTTGTGCGCTCGACACGCTTGCGCCTCTCAGCACACCGTGGAACACAGAAGAGAGCAGGCAAGACTCGCCTCCGGGCATGGAGCACAGCTTGGCTCTTCTCGTTGCCATCCATGCTGCTGGTGCTCAGTGTGGTTGCGCTCCCGGGCCTCATCCTGCCCAATTATCTACCCTATTTGCCCATTCGCTCAATGAATCCAAAAGACGCTCCTGTCGGCCACCGTCTCGAGGTTTCCTTCGCCTCGGGTCTGAGATTTCTGGGCTATGATCTGCCTGTATCTTCGGATGCAGAGATACCTTCTTTTGAGGCAGGGACAGGCATCCCAATCACCCTACA
>JBMFPH010000236.1:0-4505 GCA_049969215.1 Anaerolineae bacterium
CTCATAACAGTATTGATATTTCTCTTTGCAAACCAACTGGGCTCGTGCTTCTGTGATGTTGAGTTCCTTCTGCACCTGGATGTCAATCCGCGCCTGCACTGTCTCACCCACATAATAGGGCTGAGCAGGACGATCGACCGTTACTGTTGTGGTAGCTTTGCCACCTTTGAGGAAATCGAACATTCGTAGCTCCTTATTCTTGTCTAGATGGTACAAGTAGAGAAGTGGCGGGATAAGCCTTGCCCAGGTTAGCACATTGTGAGACGACAAGCAAGAAAGGGGATGTGGAGTTCTTAATTTGCGCACCTCTTTTATAGGGGCATAAAATACAAGAAAGTGTGTGCCCCGGTAGCTCAAGTGGACAGAGCAACGGCCTTCTAAGCCGTGTGCTGTGGGTTCGAGTCCCACCCGGGGTGTTGACGTACAAGATGTTGTGCCTATCGCCATGCCGCTCTTCTAGATGTTGTGGTATAGGCCACGGGGCAGCAAAATCCCCCTGATGTAGGCACACGGCTTTTGATTGTGCGCAAGGACGCACCGATGGCGGACTTTCTAAGCTTTTTCTGACCGATTGCTGCGCGCGTTCCCTGTCCAAGCGCATGATCGAGCTGTATCGCAAGGTGGAACGACCTGCGCGCCATCTTCTTCCGCTATGGAATCACGTGCGTTGCGGACATCACCGTCAGCCACATCCGCGACACGCCACTGACGGCAGAGTGTCCTATGCGGCATGCACGCGGTCAGCAGGTGTTCGGCTGCCCTGGGATAGGAACCTCCAGACTTCAGGCGGACTGGTAGGTGGTAAGGTCATTTACCGCCGGTATCCCACCCAGCGCAGTTGCCTGGCGCACAGCCCGTGTCACCGCCTCAGCTAACAACGCAGCAGCCAGTGCACCGAGGGGTGTGATATCCCCCGTGACACCACTCTTGCCGGTTGCCAAGGCGAACACCGTATCTCCATCCCACATCGTGTGTGCCGGTCGGATTGCCTGCGCCAATCCATCATGTGCCATTTGAGCCATCTTGTTGGCGCCTTCCTTGGTCAGAATGGCATCAGTGGCCACTACGGCAAGGGTGGTGTTGAGTGCAAAGCCGAACATTGTCTGGCTCAGATCTCCCCCCATGCGTTCGAGTGTGCATACCATGCCGCCGTGAGAGGGGTCACGCGGTCCAGCAACCAGAGCGCCTGTAGCGGGATCAACAACGTCCCCAAAGGCATTGACAGCTACCAATACCCCAACGGTGACCCCGTTGGCAATTTGGCGCGCTGCCGTTCCAAGACCTCCCTTGACCGCAAAACCCGGGCCGAACAGCTTGCCCACCGTCGCTCCCGTTCCCGCACCGATGGAGCCTTCCGTCACTGGACCGCCGCCAGCGACCTGGCATGCGGCATACCCTGCCTCGGCGTTGGGACGTATGTCAGCACGGCCGATGGTCAGATCAAACAGCACAGCGGCCGGCACAATGGGCACAACCCCTACGCCAACATTGAACCCAATCCCGCGCTCTTCCAGCCACCGCATGACTCCACTGGCAACGTCCAAGCCGTAAGCGCTGCCGCCGCTCAACACCACTGCATGGACTTGCTGTACTAGATTCACAGGTCGCAGCAGGTCGGTCTCCCGCGTGCCCGGTGCAGAGCCCCGCACATCTACCCCCGCAACAGCACCTTCACGACACAACACCACTGTACATCCGGTAACCGCACTGAGGTCGGTGTAATGTCCTACTTCAATGCCCAGTACATCGGTGATAGCGTTATGCAATTGCCACCCTTTCTCTGTGGAAGAATCTCTTACTCTGATCGCAACGCTCAGAGACAGAGCGCTTATTGAATCTCATCCAAACAGGTTGCTATGCCACGCCCAGGAAGCGCAATGCTGCCACGGCGTAGAAACGGGTCGCCTCGATCAGCTCGTCGATCCCGACCCATTCGTCGATGTGGTGTGGAATGTGAATATCACCGGGGCCCACCGTGACAATAGGCACACCTGCACGCGCAAACAAGATGGTGCCATCGGTAGTGCCTGGCACACCGCCATAGATTGGTTCCTTGCCAGCAGTGTCTTGGTAGGCCGCATGCAACAGCTGAACAAAAGGATGTTCGCGCTCAATGAAGGTGGGTGGGCGCGATTCGATCACCTCCAGATCAAATTGCAGACGCCCATCTTCATTTGCCCTGATCATATCAAATAGGGCGCGAATCTTCGCCTCCAGATCCTCAGGGGTTTGACCTGGAACCAGGCGGCAGTCCAGTGTGAGACGCGCCTGGCCTGGCATCACATTGTTCTGAGGCTCCCCGTTCACAGGTGATTGGATGATCGTTGGAGTGATGCTGGGTTGACCGAGAAATTCGTGACATCCCACACGCGCGATCTCAGCTGCCTCCAGCTCGCGCAATTTGGTCAAAAGCGCCGCCAGTGGATAAATGGGGTTGACCCCGGTCAGCGGCATAGCGCCATGTGCCATGACCCCGGTACAGGTAACCCGCGCCCACATTACCCCTTTCTGGGCGATACAGAGATGGTTCTCTTCCGGCTCGCAGATAATGGCGGCATTCACTCGCCTAGCCCAACCGCGCTCGACGAAATGCTTGACGCCTGACATAGCACCCTCTTCGTCCACCAGGGCACCAATGAGGATGTCCCCCTTGAGGCGCACACCGCTACGAATGATAGCCTGAATGGCACACAGCGCTGCCACCAGCCCGCCCTTCATATCATTTGCACCCCGGCCATAGATGCGTCCATCCACGATAGCGCCCGAAAACGGCCCGCCATAGCTCCAAGCGGCTGGATCACCTTCAGTGACGACATCGGTATGCCCCTCAAACATCAAGGTCTTGCGCGGTTCATCTGCCTGTCCTTCCAGGATACCAATCACATTGGGACGACCTGGAGCAACCATTTCCCAATGCGTGATCAGTCCCATCTCCTCGAAGCGTTGACGTACCCACGCGGCAGCCTGTTCTTCACCTTCGCCTGTCAGCGGCCGATAGACGCTGGGGATACGAACCAGCTCTTGGGTCCAACGCACGACCTCATCTGTGTCAATGCATTCCAGAACGCGTTTTTCAATGTCGGTGAGCATGTTTCCTCCATAGTGTGATGAATCAGCCGTCCCAAATGACACATTCTCATCTCAAACCTGGTGGAGCAGGGACAAAAAAGGCACACAAGTGTGTCTCAGAGAGCTGTCCTATACGGGAAAGTGATTCCGAAACACCATAATGAGAATGCTAAAGATTGCTGTCAAAGCGATGAAGAAGTAATCCATCCGCGTCATACGGAAGCGCACGATCTTAGTGCGTCCACGCCCGCCGGTATAGCAACGTGCGTCCATAGCCAGGATCAAATCCTCTGCGCGCCGGAAAGCATCCACGAAGAGGGGCACAATCAAGGTCACCATCTGACGGGTGCGCTTCACAAATTGGAAGACACCCCCTTCGCCAAAATCTGCTCCGCGGGATGCTTGCGCCTTCATGATGATCTCCATCTGCTCGGCAAAGATGGGCACAAAGCGCAGCGCAATCGTTCCAATGAGCGAGATCTCCTGGGCCGGCAAACGCAATCTCTGGAAGGGTTCCAGCATGTTTTCGATGGCGTATGCGATATTGGTGGTGGTCGTGGTGCTGGTCAACAAGCTGACCAGGAAAAAGATTTCCAGGAAACGCATCAAGGTGACAATCACCAGCAGGATGCTGCCATTGGTGATGGACATCATTCCCCATCGCCAATAGGTTATCGATTCCATCCCATAAGGAGGATAGGCATCCCCATAAAAGAAGAGCTGCATCAGTGCGAAAATCGCGATCAGGGGCAGAGCGGGTTTGATCCCCGATAGCATAAACGTGAAGGAGATGCCGGATAGCAATACCAGCGCGATACACAGAGACAGCAACAGCACATTGCCGGTGAAGGAGAGAATAAAGCTGTTCACAACGACCAAAATGAGCAGCACTGTGATCTTGGCGCGCGGGTCCAGGCGGTGAATGATCGAATCGCCTTGGAAATACTGCCCGATGGTAACATTTCTCAGGAATTCAAAATTCTCCATATGTCCTCCTCAGCTTCGGCGACCGTCAACGGCACACGCGGTACAGGGATTCCATCTTGGGAGAGCCGATGTGCCACAGCGCTCACATGGGGCACACCCAAGCCATAGCGGCGCAATACTTCCGGCTGCCCAAAGATTTCGCGAGTAGTGCCATGCATGACAGCGCGCCCATCATCTATCACATAGATGCGATCTGCGACGCCAGCTACCTCTTCCATGTTGGAAGAAACGAACACCAACGTGACGCCATGCTCGCGATTGAGATTGAGCATACGGCTTAACAGCTCCTTGCGGCCACGCGGATCGATCCCGGTGGTAGACTCGTCCAGAATAAGCACCTTGGGCTGCAAAGCGAGGACGCCCGCAATGGCTACCTTGCGCATCTCGCCGCCACTCAGCGAGAAAGTGAAGCGATCTTTGAACGTTTCAAAGTCAAGCCCCACCATCTC
>JBMFPH010000237.1:0-4498 GCA_049969215.1 Anaerolineae bacterium
GAGATTGCCGTCGTATTGGGTGCTGGTAACTTGTGGCGCGGTCGCGATGGGCTGGAACACGGGATGGACCGCACCACGGCCGATCATATGGGTATGCTCGCTACCGTCATGAACGCGTTAGCTTTGGCGGATGCATTGGGACGGCGTGGCTTGGAGACGCGCGTGCAGACAGCGATTGAGATGCGTGCCGTCGCCGAGCCATACATCCGCGGGCGCGCCGTCCGTCACCTGGAGAAAGGACGTGTGATCATCTTGGGGGCAGGCACCGGCAACCCTTATTTCACCACCGATACCGCAGCTGCCCTGCGCGCGCTCGAGATCGACGCCGAATTGCTGATCAAAGCAACCAAAGTGGATGGTGTGTACACCGAGGATCCAATGCTCAATCCTCAGGCACAACGCTTCGAGAACCTGAGCTATCTCGATGCGCTCAATCTGGGAGTCAAAGTGCTAGACGCTACAGCGATTTCGCTGTGTAAGGAGAATCACCTGCCCATAATCGTGCTCAATTTGTGGGAAGATGGCAGCATTGAACGGGCAGTGCTCGGTGAACCCGTTGGCACCTTGATTGGCCCATAAGGAAAGATCTCCTCAGCATCTCGGCAGAAAGGGGGTTGGAAACTGTGCTCAAGCGAGTGCTTCGGGAAACGGAAGACCATATGAAGAAGGCGGTCGAGACGCTGCAGGTAGACTTGCGCGGCATTCGCACTGGCCGCGCTTCGCCAGCATTGGTGGAGCGTGTGCGGGTTAACTATTACGGGACTCCCACCAACCTGGCCGAGCTGGCTTCTATCTCAGCGCCGGAGCCTCAGCTGCTTACTATCCGTCCGTGGGATGCCAGCGCTCTCAAGGAGATTGAGCGTGCGATCCTGCAGTCCGATTTAGGGCTGACACCCATCAACGACGGCAAGATCATCCGGCTGACCATCCCCCCGCTCACGGAAGAGCGTCGTCGCGAGTTGACCAAGGTGGTGGCAAAACGGGTGGAGGAAGCGCGGGTGGCAGTGCGCAATTGTCGGCGTGACGGCTTGGAGGAATTGAAGGAACTGGAAAAAGAAAAGCAGATCTCAGAGGATGAGTTTTTCACAGGCAAGGAAGAACTGCAGAAGCTCACGGACAAGTACATCGCGCTGGTGGATGAGATCGGTAAGGCAAAAGAACGTGAGATTATGGAATTGTGAGACGGTGTACCGATGGACACGCCGTTGAGCCGGACGCCTCAGCATGTAGGCATTATCATGGACGGAAACGGTCGCTGGGCCCAGCGACGGGGATTGCCGCGATTGGCGGGCCACCGCGCAGGGGTCGAGAACATTCGCCGTGTCTTGCGTGCATGTGTGGAGCTCGGCATCAAGGTGCTCACGATTTACGCCTTTTCGACGGAGAACTGGAAGCGCCCTGAGGAAGAGGTGCAGGGTTTGCTCAATATCTTCGCCGGTGTGATCGGGCGCGAGCTCGACGACCTGCACCGTGAGGGCGTTCAATTGCGTCATATTGGGCGACTGGAAGGCATCTCTGAAGGTCTCAAGGCACAGGTTTTGCGCGCAATTGAGTTGACCCGTCACAACGATCGGCTGATTCTCAACATCGCATTCAACTATGGTGGCCGTGCTGAGATCGTGGATGCGGTTAAGGCAATCATCCGGGCGGGTTATACCGCCGATGACATTACCGAAGAGCTGATCAGCAGTCACCTCTACACAGCAGGTTGCCCCGATCCGGACCTCATTATCCGCACGAGTGGAGAACTGCGCACCAGTAACTTCCTCATTTGGCAAGCTGCCTACGCAGAATATTACGTGACCCCTGTTCTTTGGCCGGATTTCAATAAGGAAGAGCTGATCAAGGCGCTGGTGGACTACAACACGCGCGAACGTCGTTTTGGGGACATCAAACCGAAGAATCAACCCTAAGAGTGGCAAGCGAGCTGGTCTGTGCTTCGTACCCGTGTTCGTTCTGCTATTCTCATAGGCCTGGTAGCCGGGTTAGGGGTGTGGGCTGGTGGTTGGGCATTCTTTGCCCTGGTGCTGCTGGTGGCAGGTCTGGCCGGCTACGAGTTCACCCTGATGATGCAGACGAGCGGTCATCGGGTGTCGCTCCTCTTCGTGTATGCGATTATCGTGCTGTTTATGCTTGATGCCGCTTTTGCTGGCCGCAACATCGTTCGCCACGGGCTGGTGTGGATTTTGATGCTCTCCATCTCGTGGCAGATTCTGCGCTACCGGCCCGGCTCCTCGACGGTGGATTGGGCGCTCACCGTCAGCGGCGGCCTCTATGTAGGATGGTTGCTCTCTTTCTTCGTCTCGCTCCGCGCACTGCCGGATGGACTGGCTTGGACGGCTGCGGCCCTGTTGATCACCTGGGCAAGTGACTCGGGGGCTTACTTTCTCGGGCGGGCAGTAGGACGTCACAAGCTGAGTCCTTTGCTGAGCCCAAACAAAACCTGGGAGGGCATCGCCGGGGGATTCCTGGGCGGGATTCTGGCAGGTGGTTGTGTTGGTGCGCTTGCGACGCACTGGGCCGGGGTGATCGGCGTGGTGCCAGGGCTCATCCTGGGTGTGTTGATCGCATGCGTTGCCCCATTCGGCGACCTGGCAGTTTCGATGATGAAGCGTGAAGCGAGGGTCAAAGATTCCGGCACGCTGATACCCGGTCATGGGGGTATCTTGGACCGTACGGATAGCTTGATGTTCACCGCTGTGGTCACCTACTATTTCGCGACCTGGACATTACAGTGGCAGTAGTTCGGCTTCTCAAAATGTCGCACCGGCATTATAATGGCGTAATCACTCCCCTAGGAGGTGCGCTGTGAAGCTGCAGCCGCAACAAAGGATGATCCTGATCGCAGGAGCGTTGATGGGCGCCCTACTGGGTGCCGGAATCGCGTGGTTGTTGACCCAGCCGAACGAGTGGAACGGAGATCGCCGTAGGCAACCGTTACGCCCGAGCGATCTGTTCAAGCTGACGGCGAATATCGCGGCATTGTTGCGCGAAATCGATGAAATCCGGCGCCGTGTGTAACTTTTCTGCTTATGTGCAAGGAGCTTGTCTATGACCTCATCTCGCAAGACGGATCAGATCAAGAAAGTGGTGTTGGCCTACTCAGGCGGGTTAGACACATCCATTATTGTGCCCTGGCTGAAGAACACCTATGGCTGCCAGGTGATCTGCTTCACTGCCAATCTCGGCCAGGGAGATGAGCTCAGTAGCCTGGAGGAGAAGGCGCTCAAGTCGGGTGCCAGTAAAATCTACATCGAGGATCTGCGTGAAGAGTTCATCACCGATTACATCTACCCGACCATGATGGCCGGCGCGATCTACGAGCGCAAGTACCTGTTGGGCACTTCGTTTGCCCGACCACTGATCGCCAAGCGTCAGGTCGAGATTGCCGAACTGGAAGGCGCCGACGCCGTGGCGCATGGGTGTACCGGCAAGGGAAACGATCAGGTGCGCTTCGAGCTGACCTATCAGGCGCTCAACCCACGCCTCAAGGTGATTGCCCCCTGGCGCGAGTGGAACATCCGCTCGCGCGAGGACGCGCTCGACTACGCTGCAGAGCACAATGTGCCTGTCTCCAGCACGCTCAAGAGCATCTACAGCCGTGATGGCAACATCTGGCATTTGAGCCACGAAGGCGGGCCGCTGGAGGATCCATGGCAAGAGCCCGAGGAAGCGATGTTCCAGCGCACCGTCTCGCCCGAACAGGCGCCCGACGAGCCGGAATATGTCACCATCGACTTCCAGCAGGGCGTTCCCAAGCGCATTAACGGCGAGGCCAAAGGGCCCATCGCGCTGCTGGAAACGCTGAATGAGCTGGGTGCACGCCACGGCATTGGACGGGTGGACCTGGTGGAGAACCGCCTGGTCGGAATGAAGAGCCGTGGGGTATACGAAACCCCTGGTGGCACCATCCTGGTGGAAGCTCATCAGGCGCTGGAACAGCTCTGCCTGGACAAGGAGACGTTGCACTTCAAGCAAATAGTCGCGCTGCGCTACGCGGAGCTGGTCTACAACGGCCAGTGGTTCACCCCGCTGCGTGAAGCGTTGGACGCCTTCGTGCGTTCCACCCAGCAGACGATGACCGGACAGGTGCGTTTGAAACTCTACAAGGGCAACGTCATCCTGGTGGGACGCCGCAGCCCCTATAGCCTGTATCGCGAGGACTATGCCACCTTCGGTGAGGACGATGTGTACAACCAGGCCGACGCGGAAGGTTTCATCAAGCTGTTCGGTTTGCCGCTCAAGGTGCGCGCATTGCTCGATCTGGAAGGGGTGCGACGCGGGTTGCACGAGGAGCCGGACTATAGCAAGTTCAAGCGCGACTGAGGCGCTCCTGAGCACCAGATCGCGTTTAAGCGGGTGCACACGGCAACTCAGCGAACAGACGGGCAACACCTGAGCTGTTCGCTGAGTTGCTGATAAGGGCGAAGAGGTGAAGCAGCATTCAGGCTATGTGAGAACAGGGGAATGGGAACGGAATGGCCACCTTTTTGTGGAA
>JBMFPH010000238.1:0-4474 GCA_049969215.1 Anaerolineae bacterium
CGCGGTATCCGCAGCCATCGGCTCCATGCCATCTGAACGCGCCAGCAACACATAGGAAACAAAAGGCATATAGCGGCCACCGTTGTAAAAGTGGTACGTAACGATGCCAGCCATGCGCGCGATGCGGATATCGAAGCCGGTCTCTTCCTTAGCCTCACGTCGCGCGCCGAACAGCACTTTTTCCCAGGGAAAAACACCCCCCGTCAGAAGGCGATACAAACCGGCAGGATAGAAGGACTTGGTATGGACCAATACATTCCCATCTGCGCGCTGGATGGCGAGCACCACCTCACCTCGCCGGTTACGCAGCTGCACCAGCTTCTGCCACCAATAGGTGAATTCTGTCTCGGTCATCGCGATCGATACGTGCAGCCGTCGGCTCGGCCCGTAACGGCTCATCAGCCAGGCGATTTCTATCTCATCGATCAGATCGCTCAGTTGAGGTGCGTGCACGTTTCTCAACCCACCTCGCCTTTTTGGAATGCTACAGGCCTAGTCCGTCCCTTTCAGGCGTGGGTCCAGCGCATCGCGCAGGCCATCGCCCAAGAAATTGAAGGCGAACATAATTACCGCCAACGCCAACGCAGGGAAGATCGCTTGATTGGGATACGTGCGGATCGCCGAGGCACCGTCGGCGATCATCGAGCCCCAGCTGGGTGTCGGACGTTGCACACCCAGCCCGATGAAGCTCAGAAACGCCTCTGTGCTGATGTACTGCGGGACGTTAAGCGTCTGTGCCACCACGATGGGCCCCAGAATGTTTGGCAGGATGTGCCGCCAGATGATGCGTCCATCCTTAGCCCCCACCGCACGCGCTGCCTCAATGAATTCCTTCTCTTTGAGGGAGAGGATTTGCCCACGCGTGAGGCGCGACATAGACATCCAGGCGGTAACCCCGATACCGACGAAGATGAAAAACATCCCGCCCATCGCATTGTCGATGCCGGTCAACACGGCGCGCAGCGTGCCCGCTTCTGCTGCCCCGGTGGTGGAGCGGAAGAGTGCCATCAGCAGGATGATGAACAATAAATCCGGGAAGCCATACATGATATCCACAAAGCGCATGATCAAGTTGTCGGTGCGGCCTCCAGCATAGCCAGCGGCGATGCCCACGCTCACCCCGACCACCAAGCTGACCAGCGGCCCAACAATGGCCACTGCCAGCGAGACGCGTGTGCCATAAATGATGCGGCTGAGCAGGTCGCGTCCGTTGTAATCTGCCCCTAGCGGATACTTGTAGCTGATCTTGGCATAGCCCCCCTCGGTGCCCACGGGCTTCAAGGTGGGAAAAACATACGTCAGCCAGTAGGGCACAGCATTGTTATCCTCCAGGCTTTGTTTGGCGAAGTGCATCGGCGCTAGAAGCGGCTGCGGCTCGCGGCCAACTAGCGCTGCCACTACGCTGTCATCGGCGAAGATCGCCATCAGGAAAATCAGCGCAATGACCACTAGACCCAGCACTGCAGCTTTGTTTTTGAGCAGCCGACGCCAAGCATCCGCCCACAAACTGGTAGGCGGGCGAGTCAAAGCTTTCACCCGTGGCGCCGCTGCGGCCTGCGATAATACGCCCACGTCTCTACTCTCTACCTCATGTTCTTAATCATAACGGATGCGCGGATCCAGCCATGCATACAACAAATCCACAACCAGATTAGCAATGACGATCACCACAGCGAACAACAGAATAGTGCCCATTATCACCGGATAATCGCGATTGGTAATGCTCGTCACAAAATAACGTCCCATTCCAGGTACGCCGAAGATTGTCTCCGTGACAAACGTGCCAGTCACGAGAAAAGCGAAGATGGGTCCCATGACCGTCACCACCGGGATCAGCGAGTTGCGCAGCGCATGACGCACGATCACCACGCGTTCCATCAGCCCTTTGGCACGAGCAGTGCGAATGTAGTCCTCACGAACCACCTGTAACAAGCTGGCACGCGTCAGGCGTGCGATGATCGCCGAGCTGCCCAGCCCCAGCGCGATTGAGGGGAGCACCTCAGCGCGCAGAGAACCCCATCCGCTGGGCAAAAATATTGGCAGCCGGATGGCGAACAGCCAAATGAGCACCGGCCCCAACACGATCACTGGCACCGATACCCCGAAGATGGCGATCCCCATAGCCACATAATCCACCAGTGTGTTTTGCTTCAGAGCAGCTACGATGCCCAACGGGATGCCGATCAACGAGGCGACCAAGAAGGCATAGAATCCCAATTCCGCTGACACTGGCAGGTTCTCACGAAAGACATCGTTGACCGTGCGCGACTGCGACTTGTAGGACGGCCCAAAATTCATCCACCGCAGGGTATAATCCCCTATGGGGATGTTGATCAGATAATCTTCCAGATAGGAAGTGCTCGGCTCGCCAGAGGTCAGGCGTGGGATAAAGATGCCCCCCATATAATCTACATATTGTTTCCACAATGGGTCGTCCAGGCGGTACTTCTCATTGAGCTGTTTGAGCACTGCCGGGGGCAGCTTCTTTTCGCGGGAGAAAGGCCCTCCGGGCACCGCGTGGGCGATCACGAAGGTAATCACCGAGACCGAGAAGATCACCACCAGCAGCCACAATAACCGACGCGCAATATAACGTCCCATAGTTTCCTTTTCACACGCTATCCCCATCAGCAGAGCTCCCTTCCTCTCGGGATACGGAGAGGAAGGGAGCGAACATGGCTACAATCCAGGATGCGTATCCTGATCCATCACTTGTTGATCTTCCACTTCTCGTATGCCTCGTGGTCGCCCAGGCCGTATGTGCGGGTCACATAGGGCTTGGTGACCTGGACGCGCGTGTACCAGTAGATGGGGATGATGGCAGCGTCCTCTTCCACCAAGATCTTCTCGGCCTGGACGTACAGATCATGCCGCTTTTGCAGGTCGGTCTCGATGGCTGCCTGGTCCACCAGCTGATCGAACTTCTCGTTCTTCCAGCGGGTATGGTTGTTGCCCGAGTCGGAGCGGAAGACACCGCGGGCGAAGTTGTCGGCATCGGCGTAGTCATAGCACCAGCCCAGCCGCCATACCTGTGGCGGGTCGCTGTCCAGCGTGTCCAGATAGACCTTCCACTCCTGGGTGACCAGGTTCACCTTGACGCCGAGCGTTTCCTGCCACATCTGCTGGATCGCCTCAGCGATCTTCACATGGCCTTCCACCTGGTTGACCATCAGGGTGATCTCGGGCAGTTTGTCAGCGCTACCATACTTGGAGGCGGCCAGGAACTCCTTCGCCTTGGCCGGGTCACCCTCGGCGGGCGGGCCAAAGTCATCCCCCTTGGCCGGGTCGGGCGCGGCGGTCAGACCAGGACGTGAGAACCAGCGCGCCGGCTCCTGCCCACCCTTCGTCACGTTTTCCACGATGGCCTTGCGGTTGACCGCCCAGGAGAACGCCTTGCGCACGTTCACGTCGTCGAAGGGTGGCTTGGTCACGTTAAAGCCGTAATAGTAGGTACAGAATTCGGGGTTGATGCTGAGCTCCTTGGAGAGCACCGGATCCGCCTTGACGCGATCCATCTCGGTGAGCGGCACTCCCGCGACATCCGCCAACCCTGCCTCATAGTTGGCGAAGGAAGGGGACTCGTCCAGCATCGTGAAGTGGATGTACTTGATGCTGGGCTTGGGCACCGAATCGATGCCGGGCCAGAAGGGATTAGCCACCAGCGTTGCCGACACATCGTGCGTCCAGTCGCCCAGCACGTAGGGACCATAGCTCTGGATGTTCTCTGGCTCGATCCACTTATCGCCCTTCTCTTCGATCAGCCACTTGGGCTGTGCCCAGTTGATCCACATGCTGGCGATGCCAGGGAAGTAGGAGGCCGGCTGGGTGAGCGTGTACTCGATGGTGTAGTCATCCAGCGCGCGCACCCCGATCTCATCCACCTTGCCGTACAGCGGATCCTTATCTCCCAACTCGCTGCCGCCGTTGACAGCCTGCGCATTCTTGATGATCCAGTTCACGTAGGCATAATTGGAGCCTGTCTTGGGATCCAGCGTGCGCTTGACACCATATACGAAATCGTGGGCGGTGACGTAGCGCGGATTGCCCTGCTCGTCCTTGACCACGACCACCTCGCCCGCTTCACGATCATAATGGACCCATGGAATCCCCTGGCGCAGGGTGAAGGTATACACCAGCCCGTCATCCGAGACCTTCCACTCCGTGGCCATGCCAGGTTCCACCTGGGCAGTCTCTTCGTTCAGGCGGGTCAGCCCGACGAACAGCTCCAGGCCCATCTGGATCGAGGTGGTGTCCTCGGCCAGCGAGGGATCGAGCGTGGGAATATCCCCTGTTCCAAAGAGTGCCGAGAAGAGCGTCTCCTTCGGAGGAGGGTTTTTGAGATCAATCTTCTGCTCATCACCCCGAACGGGTGGCGCAGCAAAGACAGGGGCGGCCGTCAAAGAGACCACCATCAGCAATGCCAATATGGTGAGTACAGTATTCCTGGAGAACATAGACTTCCTCCCTTCTCTCG
>JBMFPH010000239.1:0-4456 GCA_049969215.1 Anaerolineae bacterium
TGGAAGCACCTAGGGCGGTGGGTATGATAGTCCAGCCCGCTCAAGATGCAAGCCATCGGGAGCGGGCTTTGTTTTGGGTTCAGTTTAGAGCAGGCGCCTCGGCACATTGTGCTTTTGGGCGCAAAGTATAGCACCACTACCGGTAGTGGGTCAGGCGAGCGCAGCCCACCCCAGGTTGGGTCAAGCCCACGGTCGGACTCGAACCGACGACCGACCGCTTACAAGGCGGTTGCTCTGCCGGCTGAGCTACGTGGGCAAGCCAGCCAGGGGTGACCAGCGGGACTCGAACCCGCAACCTTCTGGGCCACAACCAGATGCTCTGCCAATTGAGCTATGGTCACCACCCTTGGTGACAATTATACCGTGCTTTCCCCCGGATGGCAAATAACCCGCGCCCAAACGGGCTTATGCGCTCACCTCGGACGAATCGGCATGATCCGGGCGCCGACGCAACACGATGATGCTTGTGCCCAGGATAATGAGAAGTGCCGACACAATCTGCGCAGTCGGGATATTGCCGATCAGCCAGGCGTCAGGACGCAGAGACTCGACGAGCAATCGCCCCAACCCGTAGAAGATCAGGTACAAACAGAACACATCTCCATCGAACAGCCGCAGACGGCGTGCCACAAAGAGCAAGACAAGACAGCCGCCCAAGTTCCAGAGCGACTCATATAGGAATACCGGATGGAAACGTGTCGTCTCGACAGGAAAGCGGCTCAGATCGGCGTACATTGGAAGGCGATGCTCTGCATCAATCGGGATGCCCCAAGGGAGCGTGGTGGGAGGGCCATATAGTTCCTGGTTCACAAAATTCCCCCAGCGCCCGATCGCCTGCGCCAAGATGAGACCCGGAGCGCCACTGTCCAGCCAGCGCGCCAAAGGAAGATGATTGCGCCAAGCATAAATGGCCAATGCGAGCACACCCCCCGCGATCCCCCCATAGATGCCCAGGCCACCATTCCAGATCATCAGCGCGGTGGGGAACGGAAAAGAGAGCCCCAACACCTGCACCATCTCAAAAGGATTGGTGATGAAGTAATAACGGAAGCCTATCGCGTTTCCCTGGGGGGACGACAACACGTGATACAGGCGCGCACCCAGGATGCCGGCCAGAAGACACCACGTCACGATATTCCAAACGTGTTCCGGGTCATCCCCTTTGCGTTTGGCCTCGATCGAGGTCAAAATACCTGCTGCTATGGCGCCAATCACGATGATCACGCCATACAGGTGGATTGTCAACGGTCCGATTTGAATGATGGGGCTAATAGGCGGCATAAGGCAAACACTCCGCGACTTTTCCCGTCGTGATGGCTTGTACAACCATTATAGTATAGCCCAACAGTTGGCCAATGACAAGCGCTGCAAGGAGAGGCAAATGCCTTTCATTCCACCATTCTTCTGGAGCAGTAGAGGAGTGGGTCACCTCGCCGAGCATAGACACTTTTCTGCTTTTCTCGGTAGTGTGGTATACTGTGCCACGAGCAAGGTTTCCCATACATGGCACGCGTTTTCCCCATTCAGATAGCACCCTCTATGATGTGCGCCGACATATGGCGGTTAGCTGAACAGCTCCACCAGCTGGAACAGGCGGGTGTGGACTATCTCCATTTCGATATCATGGATGCTCACTTCGTGCCCAACATGCCCATCGGGCTGGTGTTCCTGGAACAACTGCGGACTCATACACAATTGCCCTTTGATGTGCATCTTATGGTGAATAACAATGACTTCTTTGTGCCCCTGCTGGCTGACATCGGGGTGCAATCCATTTCGGTGCATGCCGAATCGGCAGTGCATCTCGACCGCACGCTAACGCTTATCCGCAGCCACGGCATCAAAGCTGGGGTAGCACTCAATCCCGCAACCCCCCTTACCGTGTTGCGCTACGTGACGGAACAGATGGACTATGTTCTGATCATGACCGTCAACCCCGGATTTGCCGGCCAGCGGATGGTGCCTTCTGCCTACCGCAAGATCCGCGACTGTTCTCTCTTTCTGGAAGAAAATGGTGTGGACATCCCCATTCAGGTGGACGGAAATGTCAGCTTCGATAGAATACCCCACATGGTCGCGGTAGGTGCCGACATCCTGGTGACCGGCACCAGCAGCGTCTTCCATCGGGATGGTAGCTTACTGGATAACATAACGCGTACACGTCAGGCAATCGCCGAAGGACTCAGGATGCGCCGTCATGACACCAGCGAACGAATCGCATAATCGGGCACTCATGCACGCCTGCGTGCTCCATGCGGTGGGTGACCTACGGTATCAACAGGTGCCAAAGCCCCACCCTAAAAGTGGACAGGTGTTAGTGCGCGTGGCATTCTGCGGAGTGTGCGGTTCCGACATCCCTCGTGTGTTTGTCAAGGGGACCTATCGTTTTCCCACCATTATCGGACACGAATTTTCCGGGATTGTGGAAGAGTGCGGTGAGGGGGTAGATCGCGTCTTGCCCGGCGAGCGAGTGGTGGTCTTTCCGCTCATCTGGTGTGGCAAATGTGCCCCGTGCGAACAAGGCAAATATGTGCAGTGCACAGACTATGACTACCTGGGGTCGCGTAGCGACGGGGCGTTTGCCGAATATGTCATAGCGCCTCAAGAGAACCTGTTGCGCGTGCCGGAAGGGGTGTCCTTGGAAGAAGCTTCTATGACCGAGCCCGCCGCTGTAGCACTGCATGCTCTGAGGCGCATTGGGCAGAACTTGCTGGGCCGCAGCGTTGCGGTCTTCGGCGCCGGTCCCATCGGATTGATGGTTGCTCAGTGGGCACGTGCGATGGGCGCTGCACCTATCTTCGTATTCGATATCGTTACCCGCAAGGTGCAGATGGCACAAGAAATGGGCTTCGAGCTCGCCTTTAACAGCCGCGAACAAGATGCATTGGAGATTATTCGTTCCGTCACTCAGCGTGAGGGTGTCGCTATCTCTATTGAATGCGCCGGGGTAGCGCAGACATTCGTGCAAGCAGCGGCGTGTACGATGCGAGGCGGTACGATGGTCATTTTGGGCAATCCCGCAGCGGATGTGACATTGCCCGCTGCGCTCATCTCGCAGTTGATGCGGCGAGAAGTTGCCATGCTGGGAACATGGAATTCGGACTATAGTGTGGCAGGGAACGATGACGATTGGCGGGCGGTCTTGAGTGGAATGGAGCGAGGAATCATTGCTTTGCGCCCGCTCATTACCCATCAGGTTCCGCTGCGCGATGCTCCACAAGCTTTGCTGATGATGAAAGAAGGGCGTGAGTTTTTCTCCAAAGTGCTTGTTTATCCGTGATCTCCTGCTGGCTCTCATTCAGAGGAGCATTTTTCAACATAGTCATGGTCTCTGGAGGGGAATATGAAAGCTGCCGTTCTCGAAGCACCAGGTAAGCTAGTGGTCAAAGAGGTACCGACGCCGCAGGTGGATGATTACTCGGCGTTGTTGCGCGTGGAGGCGGCCAGCATATGCGGTTCGGATGTGCGCATCCTGCACCACGGGAATCCACGTGTCCAGCCACCTGCCATCATCGGCCACGAGGCAGCCGGGGTGATTGTGCAGGTGGGGCGCCATGTGACGCGTGTCCAAGAAGGGGATCGCGTCGCCATTGGCGCCGATGTGCCCTGTGGCCAGTGTCACTGGTGCCGCAACGGCCTGGGGAACAATTGCGCGGTCAATTATGCCATCGGTTATCAGATTCCCGGCGCCTTTGCCGAGTATATGCTTTTGCCCCGCCTGGTACTGGAAGAGGGTCCTGTGACCCCGATCAGCGATCGACTGAGCTACGAAGAAGCGTCGCTGGCGGAGCCACTTGCCTGTGCCATTAATGGGATGGAGCTCGCACAGGTAGGTTTGGGCAAGACCGTGTGTATCATCGGTCTGGGACCCATTGGCTGCATGATGATCGATCTGGCACGCGTGATGGGTGCCACGAAGGTCATTGCGGCACAACGCAGTCAGACGCGCATGGAAATTGCCCGTTTCTATCAGGCAGATGTCTATATTGACACCTCGCGCGAGGACTTGGTGTCACGCTGCCGCGAAGAGACCAACGGCGAAGGACCGGATGTTGTGATCACTGCATGCGGTTCCGTGGAGGCGCACGAGCAAGCGATCGAGATGGTAGCGCATCGTGGTTATGTAAACCTCTTTGGCGGGCTAAAGAAGGATGCCCGTCCCATGTGTGTCCTTTCTAACACGATCCACTACAAAGAGTGCTTCGTCACCGGCTCACACGGAAGTGTGCCACGTCACCACGAGCTGGCAGTCAAGCTCCTGGAAAAAGGGCTGGTACGCGTCGCACCACTCATTACCCACCATTTCCCGCTCAGTCGCATTGAGGAAGGTTTCACAGCTATGGAAGGACGTTCCGGAATGAAGGTGATTATTCACCCGCACGCGGACTGACCACGCATCCCCACATGGCACATTGGACGATTCGTTCAGGGGAGGAGGGGCTGCCGTTATGGCTGA
>JBMFPH010000240.1:0-4450 GCA_049969215.1 Anaerolineae bacterium
CGTCTGTCCGTCGTGCGGTTTTGTTCATTTCGTGGATCCCAAGGTGGGTGTCGCCGTGCTGGTCGAGCATGAAGGAAAAGTGCTCCTGGTGCGGCGAGCAGTGGCGCCTTCCCGCGGCGCGTGGTGTCTCCCGTCCGGCTTCGTGGAGAGCGACGAAGATCCCGCCGAGGCAGCCGCGCGGGAATGTTTGGAGGAAACCGGATTGCAGGTGCATATCACCGACCTGCTCCACGTGGGGCGCTATCGACGAGATCCTCGCGGCGCGGGTGTAGTCATCTTCTACCGGGGGCAAATAGTGGGAGGCCAGCTCACTCCCGGCGACGACGCCGATGAGGCGCGTTTCTTCGCCCCACCAGAAATCCCCGAGGACATCGCCTTTCCATCCAATCGAGAAATCTTGTCGCGCTGGCAGCGGGGTGAACTCCTGCCTTCTCCTATTGTCCAGAAGTGAGCTGGGTGCGTGCGTTTATCCCCTGAGCAACCGCAGAACAGGGTAGCCGGCATCAGCGCGATTAAGAGAAAGGTTCGGATTTGGACACGGCAATCGATGTAAGGTATACTGAGCTCACAAGTTGCTCGCCGTGTAGGTTGACTACGGGGCTTCATGTCGTGACAGGCTGTTTGAGCGTTACTACGGGCAGAAACGTCGAGACAAAGGGTGAACTTTATCTCAGGGAGGAAGAGAGAGCATGACTACGCGTGCCAAGGTCGCTGTTTTGCGCACCAAGCCTGAAACCGTGTTGGAGGATTACCAGCGCCTGATCGATCTGGCTGGTGTGGATCAGGCACTCGACCATGCTGCCACCACGATCCTGAAGGATAACATCTCGTGGCATTTCCCCTTTCCCGGTGCCAATACGACCCCGTGGCAGCTCGAGGGCACCATCCTGGGCCTGCGCGCCCATGGTTATCGCGATCTGGTATGCGTGCAGAACAAGACAGTGGTCACTGATGCGTTTAAGGGGGAAGACCTGAACGGCTACGTGCCTATCTTTCGTGCCCATAATATTCCTGTGCTGTTTAATTTCCGGGACGAGGACATGAAATGGATCGTGTATCGTCCCAAAGAGAAGATGCTGGCGTTGGATCATATCTATCCGGAGGGCATCCGCATTCCGGATTACTTTATCGGCAAGAACGTTGTGCACTTGCCCACAGTGAAATGTCACATTTACACGACCACCACCGGCGCCATGAAGAACGCTTTCGGCGGCCTGCTTTGCACACGGCGGCACTATACCCACAGCTGGATTCACGAAACGTTGGTGGACTTGCTGGCGATCCAGAAGGAGATTCACACCGGTCTATTCGCTGTGATGGACGGCACCACGGCGGGCAATGGACCCGGTCCGCGCACCATGATCCCCGAGGTCAAAAACGTGATCCTGGCGAGCGCGGATCAGGTGGCGATTGACGCGTTGGCTGCCCGCATGATGGGTTTTGATCCATTGCACGACATCGGATACATCCGCCTGGCCCATGAGCATGGGTTGGGAGTGGGCGATGTGCGGGACATTGAGGTGGTGGGAGATGTCGACGCGGCAGAGGAACGTTGGAATTTTCACGTGGGCGATAACTTGGCCAGCCGTGCCGGCGACCTGTTGTGGTTCGGACCGCTTAAGTCCATCCAAAACTTCTTCTTCCGCACCCCGTTGGTGAACATCTTCATCCTGGGCTCCGAGGTATATCACGACTACTACCGCTGGCCGACGCGCGACCGCAAGGTTTTCGAGCACTGGAAAGAGACCACCCCATGGGGACATCTTTTCCAACGTTACCAGCGGGAGGGATGTCTTGCTGCCCCCATTCAATCGAGGGAGAGAGAGCGTGCAGCGGGAGCGATCTGACATGCTCCCGCCGCGGATGGATCTGCATGCTCGCTCTTTCGATCCGGTGTTTCATTCTCATTCAGGTGAGTAAGCGCGGTGTGCCGGGTGTTTATCCACTTCGGCGGCGGTCCAGCACCAGGAACACGATCAGCAAAACTTCTGCTGCTTTGGTCACGAGCCCCAGTGTATCAACGCCTAGCTGATTGATCACGAAATACAGGATGATGGTGAGCGCGGTATATCCCACCAGCAGCCAGCGCCATACAATACGTAGATCCCGGATGAAGGGGATGGGCAGAAACAAGGCACCGAGCAGTCCCAGATATCCCAGGCCGTTCAGCACGAACAATGTGTCGTAGTAGATGATGCCCATATACAGGTGTACCGCCGCGGCGAACAGGGCGAGCAGCACGATTAAGACGGACACAATACCGAATCCCTTGTTGTCAGATGACATTGCCATTTTTCGATCCTTTCTTGATTATCAGTAGTCCTATGCCGATATGGGAGTTTGCAGCTGCAGCCGACCTCGCCTGCGATGGTCGCCATTTCGGTGTGACGCTGAAGCGTTTTACTGAGATCTTACCGCAGTGTTTATTTTTCCCTTCAAATTCTATCTTGTTTTTCAAGAAACAGCAAGGCATTCGAAGAAGGGGTGCATTTCAGTTTGGGGTGAATTGGCAAGAGCAGCAGCGACTGAAGTCGTGCCTGGCGGCAAGCCTGCCAGACGTCCCCCTGCGGGGACGCTGCCGTCCCTGCCTGCGCAGGCGGACATGAGGCCGCCAGGCCTTCTTGGGGGTGATTTCGATCGCCACATTCCACCGCGTCTCCTCAAAAATGGAATGCATCCCGAAGAAGTTTAAGCACAGTGAAATGTTCTCGAAAACCACTTGACTTTCAGCCGGGTTAAGATTAAAATTATTAATGTAGGAGCAGGTTGCTTGTCATAGTCTACCCAGTGTGCGAGGATTTTGCATAGTCGCTTATATCCCCTGTGTGCTCCGCTTCCAGGCGCAGACAAAGGTGTAATGGAAAGATACCATACCACAGTAATTGTTGCCGATGTCATAGCGGCCTGCATCACCACGAGCTTGGGCTTGTATGCCTGGAAGCGACGTGATGCGCGTGGCGCCGTCCCCTTTATGTTTTTCATGTTCTCGGTGGCGTGGTGGATGCTCACCAACGCGCTCTACCTTGCCAGCCGGGATATACCCGCCCAACTCTTCTGGCGACGGGTGATGTTCCTGGCTGTGGATGCCGCGCCTGTCACGTGGTTGTGCCTAGCTCTGGTGTATGCCGGGTATGATTTCTGGCGATCGCGTAATCTGGCGCTGATGAGCGTTGTGCCGCTGGCAACTACGGTGGTGCATTGGATGCGCGACGCCGACCCGCGCTACGTCGCTTGGTTGGAAAGCCTTAACCTAAACCACATACCACCTCCTCTGTATATGCCTTATGATATCTGGTTCGTGGTCCATGCTGTTTACGGCTATTGTTTGGTGCTCCTGGGCGCCGCCGTTCTCATCCACATAGTGTTGGTGCGGTCTGCCGAGCTGCATCGAGCACAAGCCATCACAGTGATCATCGGTGCCCTCGTTCCACTTGTATCCGACGTGCCGATGACGTTGGGATGGATTTCCCTGCCCGGCTTCGAGACGGCACCGTTTGCCCTGACGGTCACCGGCGTCTGCTGGACGTATGGGCTATTTCGCTATCATTTGTTCAAGATTGTGCCGGCCGCTCACCATGTGGTAATCGCCAACCTGCCGGATGGCCTGGTTGTCCTGGACGCACAGGGTCGCATCGTGGAGCTAAATCCAACCGCTGAACATTTGTTGCATACACGCGCCCAGCGCGCGGTCGGAGGGGCAATTTCACATTATATCCCGGAGTGGCCAGCGCTACGGGCACGCCTGGAACACAGCGCTGGTCAACCGGATGTCATGATTGTGTTGAAGGATGGCGAGGCGGGCCAACCGGAGCGATATGTAGACGTAAGGATAACCTCCGTGGTAGACCAGCGCAGTAGGTTAAGAGGATACGTGCTGTTGCTGCGCGATGTGGATCACCGTGTTCGACTGGAGAACACCCTGCGACAGCGCACTACCCAGCTGAGTGCATTGAGCCGGCTTGTGTTGGAGCTCGCCACGGAGCTGCTGCTGCCCGTGTTGCTGCGCTTTATCGTAGAACAATCGGTGCACCTGCTGGAGGGCATCGGTGCTGGGCTGGCTCTCTACCGACCGGAGGACGATGCTATGGAATGGGCAGTGGTGATCGGCGTGGAAAGGGCCGGTCCTCCGCTGGGCACCCTGATTCGGCGCGGTGAGGGACTGGTAGGCACCGTTTGGGAGACCGGGCGACCGCTGGTGTTGGAGAGCTATACGGAATGGCCGCAGCATATTATGACGCCTCCGGACAACACGGTGATCGGAGCAGCTGTGGCAGTGCCGATGCGTTGGGGCGGAGAGATGGTGGGTGTATTAGGGGTGGTATCCGATAAGAAGGGCGTTTTCTCGGAGACCGATGCAGATTTACTCGCTCTGTTCGCTGCCTATGCAGGTATTGCGATCCGCAATGCACAACTGGTTGAGTCGCTGCGCAACAGCGAGCGCCGCTTCCGG
>JBMFPH010000241.1:0-4450 GCA_049969215.1 Anaerolineae bacterium
TTGCAGCTGAGTCACAACGGGATGCGCGAACCGTCCAGCATAGAGTATTTCGCCTCCACGGCGCTCAGCTCGCGGTTAATCCGCATCCTGACAGCGCAGCTGCATGGGACGCTCAACATAGAAGAAGGGGGTGTCACCTTCATCGTCACGTTTCCGGCTGTGCGAGCGGACCAACAGGATGTGAACGATCTTCGAGATCAAGTGGGGTGAACACAATGCAGCGCACAATGCGATGGCTGCGCACCATAGGGCATATCGTCTGGGCGCATCTCGGCAGTGTCCCTCTCTTCTGGCCTGTAGTGACTCTTGGCAGCTTGGTATTGGCGGTGGCGGCACTGAGCTATGCAGCCATTTGCTCTGGTGGACAGTCTGTCTCGGCTTACCTGTTCGGGGCGTTTGTCGGCCCTCTGATCGTTAACTTGTTGGGCATCCTTCTCGCTGTGTTGGTGATCGATCGTCTCTATCGACAACGGTTGGAGCAACAGGAAAAGCGATCGCTCATTGAGCAGATGAGCAGCCCGCGTTCCGAAGTAACGGATGAGGCGGTGCGCAAACTGCGGGCACGGGGCTGGTTGACAAGTGGGGTGCTGCGCAATGCCTGGCTGCGCGGGGCGAATCTGGAGGGCGCACAATTGGCCGGAGCGGATTTACAGGGCGCCGACCTGCAGGGTGCCAACCTGAGCTGGGCGAATTTGCAGCATGCCGACCTGCAAAACGCCAATTTACAGCGTGCCACGCTGGAGCGCGCCGACCTGCGCGGCGCACGCCTGCGAGGTGCCGACCTGCAAGGTGCTAACCTGTGGCGCGCCAACCTGCAGTATGCGTCGCTGGACGGTGCGCGCTTGCAGAACGCCAATCTGCAGGAAGCAATAATGCCGGATGGCAGCACACGCCGTTGAGCTGCCGATGAGCAGTTGCTTCACAGGGTGCACACTCATCGCAGCGTGCTCACCCACCGGAATAGAACATCGATAATGACCACAAGGCGGCCATTAATGCAAGACTTCTGAGACGTTATGCCCAGCTCGCATGGATCCCGATGAACCCCTCGAAGCGTCGCTTGTGTTCTGTCGTCCATGTAGTGGTTTGCCTGGGACTGATGGGTGGGGCGGTCTGGTCCGCTGATTTCGCAAGCCCGCTGAAAGCCCAGCTGCCCCAGGAAGAAACGACTGCAACGACCACCTCGCCGGTCACACCCACGCCGCCGGAAGAAGGTGGTGTGCTGCCAACTGATGAAGCGACGACCAGCTCAGCTGAAGAGGAAACATCACCAGTCGAAGCAGACACCCCCGTGCCTTCTGAGGAAAGCACCGCTCCGACACCCTATGAAGCTCCACCGGACGCGTTATCGCCTGTTGAGACTCCACCCGCTCAGGGAGTTCCAGATACGGCTGTGGTCGAGACACCCACAAAACCAGGAGAGAGCACACCTGCGCCCGTCGATGCGACGCCAACCAATGACCACACGCCCACTGCCATTCCTGAGGCGCCCCTCACCCATGAGACACCGATCGCCGAAGAGACTGATACAGCGCCACCAGCGGAGGATACTCTCGCACCACCTGGTGATATGCCGGCCACTCAGGAAATCCCAGATGCCTCTATTGTGATCGAAGCACCTGCTACGCCGGAGCACGACCTGCCGTCCACTCCATCAAGCTCTCTCACTTCGACACTCGCCATCACACTGCCGCCTGATTCGTCACTGACGGGGCAGACCATGCCCGGCGCTGTGGTGATCAACGAAATCGGTTGGGCAGGCACCGTGGCCGACATCACAGCCCAATGGATCGAGCTCTACAATACCACCTCAGAGCCCATTTGGCTCACCAACTGGCGACTGAGCACAGCAGACGGACGGTGGGTGATCGACCTGGCAGGCATCATCGCAGCACAGGGATACTTCCTGCTGGAATGCAACAACGACCTTACCGTTCGTGATGTGCCTGCGGACAACATCTATGTAGGCGCCCTGTCACCGGAGGGTGAGACCTTGCACCTGTTGGATGCGAGCGGTGCGTTGATCGACACGGCCAATGGGGATGGTGGCCCCTGGCCTGCAGGAGACCGCACCGCACGCCGTTCCATGGAGCGCCTCTCTCCCCAAGCTCCCGACCTGGACGAAAATTGGGTTACCCACAATGGGTTGGTGCGCAACGGTGAGGATGTGCTGGGCAACCCGATCAACGGCACGCCGCGTCAGCGCAATGCGAGCACTTATCCGCCTCCCAGTGTTATGCCGGGTGAGGTGGTGATCAACGAGGTGGCCTGGAGCGGCACTCAGGCGGACTCGCGTGCCGAGTGGATCGAACTGGCCAACACCACCGAGCGTGCCATTGACGTAGGTGGTTGGCAACTCAAGACCGCCGACGGTGGCCTGATGGTGGTGTTACATGGGGTGATTGCCCCGCGCGGTTTCTTCCTGCTCGAACGCGAGGACGACCTCGCCATGGCTGATATCCCGGCCGACCAGGTGGCCAACTTCGGCGATGGCCTGGACGATGCCGGTGAGGTGCTCCAACTGCTCATCGGAACCCTGCGGATCGACACGGCCAATGGCGATGGTGGGCCATGGCCGGGCGGTTCAGGAGTGCCAGCAGCACACAGCATGGAACGCATCGCGCCGCATCTGCCCGATGAAGACACCAGCTGGGCCAGTCACGATGGCCTCCACCATATCGCTCGCGACATGGCTGGCAATCCGATCAACGGCACACCACGCGCGGCCAATTCCACTATGCTTCTCCCAGCACTGCGCATCAGCGAGTTCCTCTACGCCGGCACCACACCCACCACCCAGGGCGATGAATTTGTCGAACTGTGCAACGCCCAGCCAGTCGAGGCCACACTGTATCACATCAAGATAGGGGACGCGGCACAAGCTGGAAAGGGTGAGAGCATGTGGGAGCTCCCTTCCGGCGTGAAGCTCTCTCCCGATGCCTGCCTAGTGATCGCCAAGAACGCCGCACAGTTTGCCGCGCGCTTCGGCTTCCTCCCCGAGTTCGAGCTCATCACCGGCAGCGCCGCCTATCCGGACACTCCCGCCGTGCCTGACCTGGCCCCGTACACCGCCTGGGCAGGACGTGCCTGGGCGCTTGATGACTCGGGGGACGAGGTCGTGCTGCTCGGACCGGATGACCAGATTGTGGACAGCGTCGCCTACCTGAGAGGTGATTACGCCGCCGCGGGTTTGGCGCCCGATGCGGTGCGCGCACCGCCGCCCTACAGCTTGCAGCGCTTGTGGCCGCTCGACAGCGACCTCATGCCGGCTGATTTCACGCGCGCGCTTCCTTCGCCGGGCCGTGTCACCGCTATGCCACAACCACCCGCCATAGCGCCGCCGACCGTCGACCTGCCCGGTGGGATGCACGCCTATTGGGGAGTGCTCAACCATCCCTCCAGCTACTCCGATGGGAATGCCCCTCCGGCGCTGGGATTCGCTGCAGCGCGCGCCGCCGGCCTGCACTTTCTGGCGATTACCGACGATGCTGCTGCTCTCAATCCACGCCTGTGGTCGGATTGTCAGCAGCGCGGCGCGCGCGCAAGTCAAACGGGTGCATTTGTGGCACTGTGTGGCTTTGAATACCGCGCCCTGCCGCAGGGCTTCGCCAGCATATGGAACACCTCGGATTACTTCGCGCCGCCTGCGGCATCGGGTGACGCTGTGATCGCCCTCGACGCCTGGTTGAAGACGCAACCGCAGGCGCTGGCCAGCTTGCACCGGGCACCGCTGGTCACGCCGCTGTCCGACTTGCCTGACCCGCCCGCCACGGCATCCCGATTCCACCTATGGCAGGTGTTCGGCAGCCCATTATCCACCGGCGGGGTTGACCCGCTCGAGACCACCTGGATGCAGATGCTGGCCAGCGGCTGGCAGCTGGCGCCGCTGCCCGATGAAGCATCCGCAAGCGGTGACGCCGCAGATTTCGACAGCCGGCGCGTGGGAGTTGTCGCCCCGCAGCTCACATCGGATGACCTGCTGGCTGCCCTGCGCGCGCGGCGTGTCTTCGCCACTCAGGATAACCGTCTGGCGCTCACCCTGCGCAGCGGTGATTGGTGGATGGGGAGCACGCTTTCCAAACCGGAAGAGCTGGTCTTTGAGATCGAGGTGGCTGATGTCGGCACCGTCACACAGCCGATCACCCTGACCTTCTTCGACCGGAGCACACCGCTGGCCACGCGGGCGTTCCCTTCGTCCAACGCATCATGGTCGCTGCCGGCAACGACGCAGCCCGGCCATTACTACTGGGTGCGTGCCATACAGGCGGATGGTGACGTAGCCAGCAGTGCCCCCATCTGGATCGCTGGCATGGCGGCCGCGGACACGGTCTTCATCAACGAGATATTGCCGGCACCGCGTCAGGTCGATTGGAACGGCGATGGCACACCCGACCGCAAGGATGAGTGGATCGAGCTGCACAATCCCGGTGAGACACCCGTCGGATTGGGC
>JBMFPH010000242.1:0-4388 GCA_049969215.1 Anaerolineae bacterium
GTGTTTCTGCACCAGATAGCCCTTGCCGTCCTCGTTGCGGAAGTAACAGGGGATGAAGTTCATGTTAGGGCTGCCGATGAAATTGGCCACAAAGAGGTTGACCGGCTGGTTGTAGATCTCATCGGGCGTGCCGAACTGCTGCAACACCCCGAAATCCATCACCGCGATGTTATCCGCCATGCTCATCGCCTCGACCTGGTCGTGCGTGACGTAGATCATCGTCTGGCCGATCTCGCGTTGGATACGCTTCAACTCGCCACGCATATAGGCGCGAAAGGCGGCATCCAGGTTGCTGAACGGCTCATCCAACAGAAAGATGCGCGGTTTGACGATCATGCTGCGCCCCAGCGCCACCTTCTGCATGTCATTGACGCTCAACCGGCCGGCGTTCACGTTCAGCATATCGGTGAGCTCCAGCAGCTCGGCGATCTTGCCTACCTCGCGGCGGATGGTTGCCTCATCTACCCCCCTGATCTTCAACCCGAAGCCGATGTTTTCGGCCACCGTCATGTGGGTGAAGATCGCATAATTCTGGAACACAAACCCGACATCCCGCTTGCCGGGTGGTACATCGTTCATGCGTCGGTCGTCAAAATAGATGGAACCGCGCGTGGGTGTCTCCAGGCCCGCGATCATGTTCATCGTGGTGGTCTTGCCGCAGCCGGAAGGGCCCAGGATGGCGGCAAATTTCTTATCCGGGAAGTGCAAGTTGAGCTCTTTGACGGCCACGACGGAGCCGAATTCTTTGCGTAGATTTTCCAGACGAACGCTTGCCATGTCCGCTTTACCTCTTGATCGCACCAAAGGTCAGGCCGCGCACCAGGTAGCGCTGGATCAGAATGCCGAAGACCACCGGCGGGATCACGGCCAGCAGGCCCAACGCCGCCTTGGGTCCGTGCTGAGCACCGATTTCAGAGGAAACCAGCGAGTTCAGAAACACCGGGATCGTCGGCCAATCACGGGTGGTCAACAATAGGGCAATGAGGAAGTCGCTCCAGTTGAGGATGAACACAAAGAGCGCCGTGCTGGCGAGGCCCCCCTTCGCCAGGGGCAGCACCACCTTGAAGAACGCTCCCCAGTTCGATGCACCGTCGACGATGGCCGCCTCATCCATCTCGCGCGGAATCTCGTCGAAGAAGCTCTTCATCAGCCAGACCACAAAGGGGAAGGTGACCACACCATACACCGCCACCAACCCATACCATGTGTCGATCAGCTTGAAGGCCGACCACATAATCATCACCGGGATCACGATAGCCATGGGCGGGAACATGCGTAACTGGAGTATGGAGAACGCTAAGCTGCCGGTCGGCCCGCGATAATAAAGCGCCAAGAGTCTCCCGATCAGCTGGTCGGCACCGATGCCCAGTAGAGTGAAACTGAGGATGCCATACCAGTAACGGATGATACCCAGCCATGCCCAGAGCACCATAAAGGGCAACAACACCAAGATCAACAAGGCCAGCCGGCCCAGGGCAATGTACCACGGCAAATCACCCGTGTCCACCGAGAAGCGCGAGAGGCCATAGGCAGCCAGCGTGCCAATGAGCAGCGCAAACAACGTGCCACCGATCGAGACGATGATACTGCTGCGGATGGAAGGCAGCGCGGAGCTCTGATTGGCGCGGAAGAATTTGCCGCGATACTCAGTCAGAACCGTTTCAAAGTTCTCCAAGGTCGGGTTCTGGGGGACCCAGTAGATGGTACCATGAGCGGTTGACCACTCGACCTTGGGCTTGAAGGCCATGGTGACCATCCAATAGGTGGGAAATGTGAACAATCCCACCACGATGAGCACCAACACATAGCGTAACACGATTTGCCAGGTTGGACGTCGAGTCATTTCTCCACCATCCTCTCCACTCAAGCGGTCCTTTACGGGCACACTACGCGGCCTCGCGCTGTGGCGCCTGCAGCGGGCGCAACGCGTATGAAGCGAGAATGGTCATAATCACCAGGATCGTCATCGCCGCCGCAGCCGCGTAGGACCAACGCACCTGCTGGAACGCGATCTTGTACATATAGATCGAGATGGTCTCGGTCGCTTGCGCTGGACCGCCCTGCGTCATCAGGTAGACCATATCGAAGATCTTGACCGCCTCCATTCCGCGGATGACGAGCGCGATAATGATGATGGGCTTCAACATCGGAAGCATCAGATAGCGGAACTTCTGCCAGGACGTGGCGCCGAGCATCGTGGCGGCGCGCATCTGGTCCTCCGGCAATCCTACCAGGCCCGAGAGCATGATCAGGAACATCAGCGGAGTCCACTCCCACACCTCCGCAACAATGACCGCGATCATGGCTGTGACATCGTTGGCGAGCCAGGTCAAGGTGAACGGCTGCCCGATTAGGAGCGAGATAATGGCATTGAGGGGGCCATTGGACTGGAAGAAGAGCCAGAACACATAGCCGGCGACGGCGGGCACGATCATCATCGGGACAAGCATCAGTGCGTAGAATACCCGTTTGCCGGGGAACTCATCCAGGAATAGGAACGCGATTCCCAGGCCGAGCAAGAACTCCAACAACACTGCCACACCCGCGATGAGGAAGGTGCGCCCGAGCGCCTGCCAGAACGCGAGATCGCGGAACACTTCCACATAGTTGCGCCCCCAGTCCCAGAAACGATATGCTTGGGTCCAATCACCACCCCGCGTGGGAGTCCAAGAGGTCAAGCTGATGTAGACCTCGGCTAGGAGGGGGAACATGATAATGAATAACAGGACATACTGGGCCGGCGCGGTGAGCGATGTGGTGAAGAAGCGTACATCGCTCATGTCCAGAAATCTGCGACGCCGCAGACGCGCTGCCGGCTTGACCTGCTCCTCTTGTACTGCCGGAATCGCTACATTACTGTCCATTTTTGTTTCCAACCACTCCTGCTGATCGACTATATCACAATAGGGAGGTCACTCCTCCCAGCTCCCTGCGCTGGGAGGAGTGAAGAATCATCCCGACCACTTATGCTTTCTGGATCGTGGGTGTGTCCACCACAGTGGAGTGAGCGGCGACCTGCGCTTTGAGAGCCTCGATCTGCTTCTCGCGCCCCAGTCGATCCGTGATCGCGTTCCACTCGGCGGCGGCATCGGCCATCGCCTGCTCGGCTGTCTTCTTGCCGGTGAGCACGGCCTGCAGATTGTTGTCCAGTGCCGTCTCATACTCACTGGCACCGTTAATGTTGAGCGGCGGCACTGAGTGCTCGATCGAAGCAATCATTGTGGGGACGTGATACTCATGGTAGCTGCCCACCACAACCGGGTCAGTGAAGTTCTGCTTCTGGAAGGGATCGTAATAGCCGGCCGGGTTGCCCACCATGAAGGTGAACATCGGCGAGGAGTCGGCCCATTGCAGGAATAAGTAAGCCGCCTCCGGATACTTGGTCTGCGAGGAGACCGCCAGCGTGATGTTGGGCCACCACACCGTACGACGGATGAGCTTGCCGTCAATGATGCGGCCCGGAGAGAGACCCGTGCGCAGCTTGCCCACCACCTTGCTGTCTGGGTTGTTGGGATTGTCCAGGAACTTGGGCATGTTGGGGAACGCACAGGTGACCGCAGCACCGCCTGCCGCCATATTGTTGTACTGCTCCGGCCAACCCCAGCTGAGGGCATCCTTGGACTTATACTTCAAGGTGTCGGCAAATTCCTGGGTGGCCTTGATACCAGCCTCGGAATTGATCAGGGCATCACCCGTCTCCGGATCGAAGAGCATCTGGGCAGGGTTGGCGAAGCTGGCATAGCGCTGGATCCAGTTGGTCAAGCTCCAGATAGGGTTGCGCAAGTCGGTACAACCGAGCAAGTTTTGCTCCGGACGAGTGAAGAACTCGGCGATCTGGTCCAGCTGTTCCCATGTCTCCGGCCATTGCAGGTCCCAACCGTACTTGGCCTTGAAATTCTTCTGCTCTTCGGGGTCCTCAAAGAGGTCAATGCGATAGTTCCAGGACTGGTAGTCACCGTCGAACGAGACGCACACATAGTGGCCAGCATATTTGCTGAAGCTCTCGACCGTCAACTGGCCGCCGACGTAGTACTCCTCCCACTCCGGCCGATATTGCGCCACCAGGTCATCCAGTATCAGAAAGGCGCCCGTCTCGACCAGGGTGCCGCGGTTGTTGCCCCAGAAAGAATAGATATCATACTGGCCTGCTTGCGTGGTGACATCCTGGACGATTTTCTGGAACTGCTCGTTCTCGTTCGTGGGGATGACTTCCAGCTTAATGCCGGTCTCTTCTTCGAAGACCTGCTGTGCGGTCGGTGCATTTTCAGGGAAGGGAACACTCCAGTGGCCCACGGCACCGGCCGGGTGCATCACCACCAGCTTCTCCGGCTTTTTATCCGCCGGCAGGTCGCGCAACGCCAGGATGGCCCTTCCGGCAGGACTGTCCG
>JBMFPH010000243.1:0-4376 GCA_049969215.1 Anaerolineae bacterium
ATGTCAATCTCTGGACCACATATCCCCCACTATTCCCCTATTTGATGATCGGCGTGTGGTGGATCAGTACATTACTGCCTCCGTGGGAGTTTCCTAACCTGTGGTTCACGCTGCTGCTAGGTGGTGTCTTTCTTCTGTTTGAGGTCGGCAATTTGGTGTTGCTTTATACTATCGCCACCTGTATAAGTGGCGCACGCAATGCTCTGCGCACTGTGTGGTTCTACGGATTGTTGTTCGTACCGGTATATACGCTGACCGGCTGGTTTGAGAGTTATCCCCTCTTCTTCTTCCTGCTGGGTTTGTACTTGTTACTCCGCGGGCGTCCGCTATGGAGTGCGGTGGCATGTGGACTGGGCTTTATGATCAAGCTCATTCCGGTGCTCTTATTGCCGATCGGGCTGCGCATAACACGCATGGAGAAGCGCTTGGTTACGTTGCCCCACTTGAACTTCAGATTTGACCCGGTGCATGCCGCTCTCTATTTCGGTATCTTTGCCCTGACCGTCATCCTCATCGGGTTGCCCTTCTACCTGGTCAATCCTCGGCTGGTATGGGGGTCGTTTGTCATCAGCAATGCCCGTGCGCCGTGGGAGACGGTTTGGGCGCTGTTAGAAGGAAGGTATGACTACGGCATCATTCCGCTCGATATGCGAGACCTGAGCTGGCAGCCAACAACGGCACCAGGACACGTGCCTTGGCCCCTCATTACACTGGCATTTGCCGCTGCCTTTCTCTTCGTCTACACGCGATCCATCGAGTGGCACCAACCCCGCAGCATTGTTGCTTTTGCTGGTTTTGCCGTGTGCCTTTTCATGCTCTACTCTAAAGGGTATAGCCCCCAGTGGTTGGGATGGGTGTTGGTGTTCATCGCTTTGCTGTTGCCCAATCTGCGCGGTGTGTTCTACGCAGTAGTTGCCAGCTTAGCCAACTTGATTGAAGCGAATGTCTTTTTCATCATAGTGCCCGATGAACGTTGGCTTCTGGTTATGACAGTCGGTACACGGACGTTGATCTTCGTCATGGTGGGTCTCGAGTGCCTCTTTATCCTGTTCCCCTCCTGGTTCAGTGCACGGATCCAACACGCCTGGCGCCACTTGTTGATTGGGTTGGGGACAGTGCTGCTGATCAGTAGCACTGTAGCTGGCGTGCGCTTCATCCGTGCTTACTTCGATGTGCGTTATCAATTATCCCCCTATCGTGCCACCATTGATGTGCTGCGTGCCGAAAGCCAAGAAAACATGGCGCTAATCATCGTAAGCTATGATCATCGCACTTACGATTGGTTATACCCCTTTCTGCGTGATCGGTTGACTTTCTACATGTTGGACGACTATGCGCCACCTGGCGATTCTGTGGTGGCACGTACCCAGGCACTTATGGAACAAATTGCCCAGCATCATCGCGAAGCATGGTTCTTCGACAGCAATCCGACAGACCAATCTCCCTCTGAACAAGCTATGAGTGAATGGCTTGCAGCGCATGCCGAGCTGAAGGATGCGCGAGACATAGACGGGGGACGGCTACATCATTTTCATTTCCACTGAGACATTGCTTCTTCTCCAAGGAATGATGCGCTTTTGTCAACGTCTTCCCGCTCACATATAATGAATACTATCACCATTCAGACGAGCTTCTCGTATTTGGAGAAAATAGTGGTACTCGAGGCAAACAAGCTGTGGCAGAGTCTGGAACGTACCCGCAACGCCTTCTTCGGGCAAATCACGGGTCTTTTCGGCAACAATGAGATTAACGCTGAATTGTGGGACGACCTGGAGGCATTGCTCATCCAGGCAGACGTTGGTGTCGCGACCACCCATTTACTGATCAAGACAGTGCACGAGACGGTAACACGCCGAGGATTAACACGGGCCAGTGACGTGAAGCAAGTGTTGCGTCAGGAAATGATTAATCTTTTAAAGAATAGCCATAGATTGAATATCAATCGCGATCGACTGCTTAACATCGTTCTGGTGGTGGGGGTGAATGGCTCGGGCAAGACGACCACCATCGCTAAGCTGGCGCACCGATATCGCGAACAGGGATACCGGGTGACATTGGCTGCAGCGGATACGTTCCGTGCTGCTGCGATCAGTCAGCTGCAGATGTGGGGTGAACGTGCCGGGGCTACGGTAATCGCTCATCAACCTGGTGCCGATCCCGGTGCAGTGGTCTTCGACGCTATTAAGAGCTGCCAAGCACGTGGTGCCACGTTGCTCATTGTGGATACCGCCGGTCGTCTGCACACCAAGTACAACCTGATGAAGGAGCTGGAGAAGCTGCGGGTTATTATGGCGCGTCAGGTGCATGAAGCACCACACGAGACGCTTCTCGTGTTGGATGCCACTACCGGTCAGAATGCCATCAGTCAGGCGCGCTACTTCAAAGAAAGCGTGAATGTCACCGGTGTGGTACTAGCCAAGCTGGATGGCACTGCCAAGGGTGGAGTGGTGTTTGCCATCGCACGTGAACTAGGGCTGCCAGTACGTTTCGTCGGTACCGGTGAGCAGCTGAGCGACTTGGAGGAATTCGATGCCGAATCCTTCGTGGACGGATTGTTCGGCAAGTAGGGCAACAATTCATTCGTGAAAGTGATTTTCGGACGGGGGTGAAAATGTTATGAGCGTAGAAGAGACGCGTGCCATTCTAGCTGAGCTGCGGCAGCGGGTCAGTGAGATCATGGTGCATCTTTGACATCGCTGCTAAGGAGAAGGAGATCGCACGGCTCGAAGAAGAATCCACTACACCTGACTTCTGGAACGATCAGAGGGCAGCACAGGTGCATATGCGTCGGCTCGCTGTCTTGCGCGAAGAAGTGGAAACCTGGCGTAGTCTAGATCGTCGTGTCGCCGATGCGTTGGAGCTGAGTGAGCTGCTCAGTGTGGATGAGGATGAGGCATTGGTCACTGAGCTGGAAACGGAGGCCATAGAGCTTCAGAAAACACTTGAGCAGATGGAGTTTCGTCTGCGTATGTCAGGCGAACACGACCGAGATGACGCTCTTCTTTCCATCCACGCTGGCGCGGGTGGTACCGAAAGTCAGGATTGGGTGGCAATGCTGCTACGTATGTACCTGCGCTGGGCAGAGGATAAGGGTTATAAGACTGAAATCTTGGATTCGCTGGAGGGTGAGGAGGCAGGCCTGAAGAGTGTTACAGTGTTGATTGAAGGCCCCTATGCTTACGGCTACCTGCGCTCGGAGCGTGGAGTCCATCGCCTGGTGCGGCTATCGCCATTTGACGCGGCACATCGCCGTCATACCTCCTTTGCGTTGGTGGAAGTGATGCCGAATCTGGACGATGATATCGAGGTGAACATCAATCCAGAGGATATTCGGATGGATGTATACAAATCCTCTGGGGCAGGCGGTCAGCATGTGCAGAAGAACGCTACCGCGGTGCGACTGGTGCACATTCCCACTGGCATTGTGGTCACCTGTCAGAACGAACGCTCTCAGATGCAGAATCGCGAAATGGCTATGCGTATTCTACGTGGCCGTTTGTATGAATTGGAGCGCCAGAAACGCGAAGAAGAGGCTGCGCGGTTGAAAGGTGAGCATGTGGAAGCCGGCTGGGGCAACCAAATACGATCCTACGTGTTACATCCTTACAAGATGGTCAAGGATCACCGCACTAACTATGAAGTGGGTAATGCAGAAGCTGTGCTGGATGGTCACATTGATGGATTTATCGAGGCCTATTTGCGTCATGTAGCTGTGTAGAAAGGGTTGACCAAGGAAAACCTTTTCGACTTTTCCCCTACTACGAAGTCACAGGATGAAAAGGAGGATGGAGCAGAGACTACTATCTGCTCGCGAGCGGTCTGATGAAACTGGTGACATTTGTACACAATAACAGATTGCGCTTAGGTGCTTTGTGTGTTCGTGATGGGTGTCAGATAATAGTTGATCTGCAGGAAGCAGAACCTCGGTTGCCTGATGATATGCTCTCGTTTCTAAAGCAAGGTGAAGAAGCGCGGTGCATGGCAGCTGCAGCTATTGCGCATGTCGCCGACGGAATCGCGCTTGAAGAAGTAAAGTTGAAGGCTCCGATACCGAATCCAGGGAAAATTATCTGTATCGGGCTGAACTACCGTGACCATGCTGCTGAAACAGGACAACCCATCCCAGAATACCCCGCCATTTTTTCAAAATATGCCAATGCCGTAATCGGACCAGATGAGCCAATTGTGCTGCCTCGTGTTTCACAGAGAGTTGACTACGAAGGAGAGCTGGGCGTCGTGATCGGCCGGCGCGGGCGTTATATTCCGGAGGATCGCGCGCTCGATTACGTGGCGGGTTATCTACCTTGTAACGACGTAAGCGCACGAGACTTCCAGAAGCGCACGTCCCAATGGACGATCGGCAAAACGTTTGATAC
>JBMFPH010000244.1:0-4343 GCA_049969215.1 Anaerolineae bacterium
GGTGTCATAACATCAATTTCGTCTCGCCGAGCCATGTCGTCCCGCAGATCCTGATGGGGGTGCTCATTGCGGCGCAGGCTGGCTTGCGTTTGCCCCTGGTGTACAACAGCGGCGGCTACGATTCGCTCACCATGCTGCGCATCCTGGATGGAGTCATCGATATCTATATGCCCGATATGAAATATGCCGATGCCGATGTAGCGCGCCGCTATTCAGGGATATCCAATTATCCTCAGGTCAACCAGGCAGCCGTGCGTGAGATGCACCGTCAGGTAGGCGACCTGGTGGTGGATGAGAATGGGCTGGCACGGCGTGGCCTGCTGGTGCGCCATTTGATCCTGCCGGAGAATTTGGCTGGCACCGAGCGCATTGTCGAGTTTCTGGCCCGCGAGATTTCCCCCCACACGTACCTGAACCTTATGGATCAATATCGGCCCGCCTATAAAGCTTGCGAATACCCCGAACTGAGCCGCCGTATCACCCGCTCAGAATGGGAACAGGCGCTCTCGTGGGCGCGCAAAGCGGGTCTCTATCGCTTCGACGGAGTGTGATCCCATCGACGCTCGCCCGAGAAGGATCAGACACAGATGAGAGATAATCCCGAGCGTCTCGCCTGGACCGTCTTGGTGTCGGCGTTCGTCACCTTTTGTGCCTTGGTGATCGGCATCCCGTTGGGTGTCCGCTCATATCTTCTCAATGCGACCCAACCGGAGCAGTCTTCCGTCACCTCGGTACAGGGCACTGTGCTGGTGCAACGGGTTGATGCCAGCGTGCCGATCCCCGTTCCGGATGGCACGACCGTCCAGGTCGAAGAAAACACACACATCAGCACGGACAACAGTGCTCAGGCGATCGTGACTTTCTTCAATGAGAGTCTTCTGACCCTGTACAATAATACCGATGTGACCATCCACCAGGTTCGTTCGCCCCGTTTCTCGAGTGGGCAGCAGCCCGATACCATCGTCGTGGAGTTGCATCATGGTCGGGTGCGTGTAGCTCCGAGGACCAAGACGATGAGCAACAGTGCGCGTGCGTTGCATTTCGAGCTCCAGTGTATGGACACGGATGCGGTGCTCAGCGAGGGCAGCTATTCGCTGGAAGCAACCGACGATGAAATGCAGATCACCACACGCGCCGGACTGGCCCATGTCACCGTTGGAGAGAATATACTTGTGCTCGCTGCCGGACAGCGGGCGATCGTGTCGCGCAACCAGCCGCCCTTGGGTCCTTTGCCGGCTGAGCGAAACCTTTTGGTGAACGGAGACTTTTCGCAACCCCTTGAGGGGAGCTGGCAGGTGTATCAGGTCGAGCCACCCTCGGGGGTGGTCACCACCACCGCACGCATCATCCCCACTGGCGTCCAATCAGCATTACAACTGCAAAGCAGCGGACAGGACAACGTCCATAGCGAGGTGGGGGTCATCCAGTATATCAACAAAAACATTCAGGATTTTGACTCATTGCGCATCCTGCTCGACGTGCGTGTCAACCTGCAGAGCTTGCCGGGAGGTGGCACGCTCGGATCGGAGTTCCCCCTTATGGTGCACCTGGCCTACGATGAAGTGGATGGCACCAACCGCGATTGGTACTATGGATTCTACTATGCGCCTGCGCCCTCGGATTGGATCCTTTATGACACGCCATTCAACTCCAGTCGGCGCATTGTGCGCTATGTGTGGTACCCCTTCGAGTCGCCCAACCTGCTGGACAGTTTGAGCACGGCGAAGCCGGTCTACCTCAAGTTCATCCGTCTGTATGGCTCCGGTTGGCTTTACGATGCCTATGTGACCAACGTCACATTGTTGGCCCAAGAATAGGGATGCGTCATCACCTGCTGGATCGCGCCATCTTTGTCCTCGCCGTGCTGCTCTACCTGAGCGCAGCGGTATGGCAGCTCGCGTTGCCCGGTTTGCACTATGATGAGGCGTTCGATGTGCTGCCGGCGATGCAGCTGGTGTTGGGTCAACCAGTGACCACCTTCCGGGATAATGGCATTCGGCTGGGAGGGTGGCAGCTGCCGTTGATGACGCAGGACTATATCGGTGCACTGCATACCTATCTCGCATTGCCCCTTTTCTTGATCTTCGGTCCCAGCGTGGTCAGCGTACGCCTTACCACCATTGTCCTGGGTGCCTTCACGCTCTACCTGGTGTATCGCTTGGCGGGTGCGCTGGTGACTCCTCTGGCGGGTGGCATCGCTGCGTGGTTGCTGGCGCTCGATCCCAGCTTTGTCTTCTGGAGTCGCCAGGGCGTCTTCGTCACCTCGGTGACGGCAACCCTGGGTCTGGCCGCGGCGTGGGCCTGGCTGCGCTGGTGGCGCAGCGGGTCGCGGGTCTGCGCTTTCGCCGGGGCGTTTCTCTTCGGCCTGGGTCTCTACGCCAAGCTGCTCTTCCTCTGGATGATAGTGGGGTTGGCACTGGCGGCGTTTGTCGTGGTGCTGGTGCGGTTTCGCGGGCGGTTGGCGGAAACGGTGCGCTATATGCTTCAGAAGATGACCCATCGTGCTGTCATTGCGTGGTGTGTCGTCGGTTTTCTGGCGGGGTGTGCTCCCTTGATCGCCTACAATGTGCAGACAGGTGGCACCATCACGAGCATCATGGAGAACCTGACCGTTTCTTACTATGGCACCAACAACCTGGCTTATCTGACCAACCTGGTTGCGCGTAGCAAACAAATGCTGGTTGTGCTGACTGGTGGCCATCTGTGGTACCTGGGTGGCAGCTATGACAATTGGCTGGCGCCGCTTGCCCTGGCAGCGGGGTTCGCAGGACTCATCTGGGCCCTGCGGCGCGATCCGCAACCGAGATATGGCGCGCTGGCACCCTTTATCGTGATCGTGGGGGTGCTGCTGTCCAGCTGTGCCACCGTCTCGGCGTTGTGGGTGACCCATTTCGCCGTCCTCATGCCGTGGCCTGCTCTCGCGCTGGGTGGTGGCATCGGATGTGTGCTTCGCACAGCGAGAGACGATGAGCAGCGCGATAGCGGGGCGCCTGAAACCGCTGCTCGGAGGCGGTACCATCTGCCCGCCTTTGCCATCGGTGTGTTCGCGCTTGTCGGCGTTGCCTGGGTGATGAACGCGGTGAATGACCTGCGCTACCATCAGGCATTGACACGCAGCGGCGGATTGAGCGCGCACTCGGATGCCATCTACGACCTGGCAGATTGGCTGGCGAACTCCGATCATGAATATGCGGCGGCGGGGCGGGGGGCGTTGCCGGTCGTGGCGATGGATTGGGGGATCGCCGCGCCGGTCAACTTCTTGACCCTTGGCAAGGTGCGGCCGGTGGAAGCGTTTGGCTATCAGTGGCAGCCGGACGCCACGCTCACCGCCCGGCTGGAGCGTTTTGTGCGCCAGCCAGACACGATCTATCTGTGGCGCGCGCCCGATGAGATCATCTTCGATCGCAGCCGCGAGTTTCGGGCGCTGTACCAGCCCCTGGCGCTGGAGGAGGATATCGTCGCCGCTTTTTATGAGCGCAGCGGACGCCCTGTCTTGGGCGCTACGCGCCTGGTAGCCCGGGGAAGTGCTCAGAATCCCCCCAAGCCCTTAGGCCCCCGTTGAGCAGGATTGCCCGATGACGGATATCGCCGCAGAACCTGCCTGGAAGCGCTATCTCACCGACTATAACGAGGGTCTCGGCCTGGTCTATGAACGCCTGGTGTTGAATCGCTATCTGGAACGCCTGGTAGAGCGCTTCGGCATCCGTTCCGTGTTGGAGGCGCCCCTCTATGGCATGGCCGGCGTCAGTGGCATCAACAGTGTGCAGCTGGCGCGGCGCGGGTGTGATGTCACCCTGGTGGACTGGGAGGCGGAACGGCTGAGAGGCGTTCAGCGCATTTGGCAGCAGCTGAATTTGCCGGTGCAGCTGGTGCTGCATCAGGATTTCACTCGCCTGCCGTTCGCAGATGCCTCGTTTGACCTGGCGTGGCAGTGGGCCGGCCTGTGGTACCTGCCCGACCCGGCCGGTTTGTTGCGCGAGCTGGTACGGGTCAGCCGGCGGCTGGTGTTCGTTGCCATGCCCAACCCGCTCCAGCCCGGTTACTTGCTGCGCAAGTATCTGCTGGAGCGCGCGTTTTTCCATACGGTGGCAGAAGAATGGACGAGCATCGGGCGCATCAAGCAGGTGTTGCGCGGCGCTGGTCTGCGCCTGATCGAAGAAGGGGTGATGGACATCCCCCCATGGCCCGACACGGTGATGCCGGCAGCTGAGGTGCTCCGTCGCCTTGGTATCGGCAGCGCGCGACTGCATGCACGCTTCACGGGGGAACGCTGGAGCTGGAGCACGATGGCCTATTACCTGGGTCAGCAGCCCGACCTGCATGCACGGGTGATGCGCTATGCC
>JBMFPH010000245.1:0-4317 GCA_049969215.1 Anaerolineae bacterium
AAGGCAGCAACCAACGAGAACGCCAAGGATTCGTTCACCGCCCGACGAAAGCTGGTGAAGAGATCTTCCGCTAAGGCTGGTGAAACTGTCTGCATTGCGGCTGCCATCGCGGCCAGATGGCGCTCAAAGGCATTGGGCATAAAGTACTCGATAGCCGAGATGAGCACTATTATGCCAACAAGAATGACGAGAAAGTAGGAAACAAGCAGTTTCCAGACCAAATGACGACGCACATAGTGGACTGCCCGAATCACTTTTCGTCCTCGAATCGATAACCTACCCCACGTACAGTAACGATGAAACCACCATCCCCCAACTTCCGACGGATGTGGCCAATGTGGACATCCACCACGCGCTCTTCCCCGTAGAAATCGTAGCCCCATACCCGTTCCAACAGCTGTTCACGGCTGAGCACCATGCCATGATGTTCAGCTAGTGTGCGCAACAGGTCGAACTCAATCGTAGTTAGAGTTACCGGCCGTTCATCCACCCAGACTTGCCGGCTGGCAGGATCTATGCGCAGGTGTCGAAAGACCAGCATCCCGGAATCAACACCTGTACTGGACTGAATGCGGCGTAGCGCCGCCTTGATACGAGCTACCAGCTCTCGCGGGCTGAATGGCTTTGTAATGTAATCGTCAGCGCCGACCGTGAGACCAACAATCTTGTCAGTCTCATCTGATCTAGCGGTCAACAGGATAACGTAAACGCTCGACTCGCGGCGTAGCTGTGCTAAAAGCTCCAACCCATCCATTCCGGGCAGCATAATATCTAACACGATCAGATCCGGCTTTATAGAGCGCGCTGCCTTCAACCCAGAGGTACCGTCTGTGGCAGTGTAAACTTGGTAGCCCTCTTTGCGCAGATAAGCGGCCACAAGTTCTACAATGTTCTGTTCGTCATCGATCACCAGTACTCTTCGAGCACCCATATCCATGTTCGGTTTCCTTGCGTGAAACTTTGACCAGCTCGTTTACCCTCTTTTGACACCCCCAGACCTCCAATCGCCTTCGCCTTTTCTCCAATCCCTCGAGGTGAAGGTGCTGAAAAACGTTACGGAAATTCAGGTTAGGCCGAGATGCATAACGAATAATATGCATAACGTGGCAAAAGAACAAGGGTGACATAGGAATTACGCAATTGCGCTCAAGGCACTCGAAAAGTGATCGAAGGATGCTAAGCGAGGTTGACAATCCAGGCTGAGCGTATGCGGTGAATCCACTTGCAAGGCGAGATGGCCACTTTCATCTCGATATTTTCAACCTCCTCATCGAGGGTGTTGAAAAAGTCCCTTGAGTGATCAGATTTTCATAGGAAAATGGGCCAATAAAGCTGGTAACTAAAGAGTTTTTCAACACCACCCTCCTCATCATCGCTTGACAGTTGGGCAAGGGGATGCTATGGTGTGCTGGCCATGCACATCAGCGGGTCGTGTCTGCGCCACATCTTTTCGCACGCCGTTGAGGCTTATCCCTACGAATGTTTTGGCTTCCTGGTGGGAATGGAACACGAGGGCGGCGTCGTGCATCGCATCGAGCGCGGCAATAATGTGCTCCATGGTCAACCTGCCCGCTTCGAAATGGATGCCGTCGATTTTGTCCGCACTGTGGAAGCAGCAGAACATATGGGTATGGCCATCATCGGCTTCTATCACTCCCATCCCGACTGGCCGGCAATCCCCTCCCAAGAGGATCTGAAGCGGGCATGGAGTGGTCACTACTACCTGATCGTGTCCGTCATCGAGCGCCATCCGGCAACGGTGGCCGTGTGGCGACTGGCCGATGACGGGCCCCGCCGCTTCCTCGAAGTGCCCCTGGAAGTGACCGACGAGACATAGACTGGTTATCTCGCTTCCGAATGTGCTACAATGGAGGCATGGAAGAGGACACTTCGGTGCGCTTTGTCGTGGATGTGATGCTGGGCAGCTTGGCCCGCTGGCTGCGCCGGCTGGGTTACGACACCGACTATGCCAACGACCGGGACGACCGGGAGCTCGTGCGTATTGCCCGTGCCGAAGGGCGCATTTTGCTCACGCGCGACAGCACGCTGGCAGCGCGACGAGGCATCTCTGCTATGCTGATCGAGAGCCAGGTGCTGGATGAGCAGCTGGCCCAGGTGGTACACGCCTTTCCTCTGCCTCAAGGGATGTCGCTGCCCCGTTGTTCCGAGTGCAACACACCGCTCCAAAATGTCTCGCCGGATGAGGTGATGGACTGTGTGCCGGCCTACGTCTACCGCACTCACAAACACTTTCGTCGCTGCCCGGGATGCGGTCGCATCTATTGGCCCGGCAGCCACTGGGAACGCATCGACCGTCGCCTGCAACGGATGGGGGTGGAAGAACGCGATCCCGATCCGGCGGACGCTCCATAAAATGTTCTTCCCATTCCAGATGCGCTTTTCAAACGGCCATTTGTTCACCTCCCCGCCTTGACGTATAATAGCCTGCCAACATGCACCACCGGTGCCATCGTGGGTTGTCAGGTTAAAAGGTTATGTGTGGCAGATTAGCACTTCCCTTGTACCATGCGGATGGAGTTGATGGCTGACACGATGATACGTGACCTGGACCTGCTTCGATCTCCCGAATATCGACGGAAACTTTCCCAATGTGTCCATTGCGGCTTGTGTCTGTCCGCCTGTCCCACCTATGCCATCTTCGGTGTGGAGACGGATGGGCCACGCGGTCGCATTGCGCTGATGCGTGCCGCCGCCGAAGGCAGAATGAGCGTGGAAGACTTCCGCCGCGCCTTCGCGCCACACATTACGCTGTGTCTCGCATGTCGCGCGTGCGAGACAGCATGCCCGTCTGGTGTGCAATATGGCGCCCTGGTGGAGGTCGCACGCCTGGTGGTGGAACACAACCGCACACCCAGCTTGGGGGAACGCCTGCTGCGTTGGATCGGCATGCAGCTGGTGTTGCCTCGATTATGGCTGCTGAAGCTGCTCGCGCGGCTGCTCTGGCTCTATCAGGTCAGCCAGCTGCAGCGGGTGGTGCGTGCCTTCCGCCACTGGCTGCCCAAGACACTCCGCGCGATGGAGGACATTCTGCCGGCCATCGTGCCCCGTTACCACGATTATCGCCGACCGGCGCCCGCACAGGGAACGCCCCATGGGCGTTTGCTCTTCTTCACCGGCTGCATCCAGGAAGCATTTCTCTCCCAGGTCAACCAAGCAACCCTGCGAGTGCTGCAGCGCAACGGTTACACGGTCTCTGCACCGACCGAGCAGACCTGCTGCGGCGCTCCCCATCTGCACATGGGCGATCTGGAGACGGCACGCCAACTGGCACGGCGCAACATCGATGTCTTCCTGAGCCAGGAGGGCCAATATGAAGCGGTGATCTGCAACGCCGGAGGATGCGGCACCGTCCTGAAAGAATATCCCCACCTGTTAGCGGATGATCCCGCATATGCCGAACGTGCCCAGCGCTTCGCGGCGATGGTCAAGGATGTCAGCGAGTTTCTAGCCGAGCACCTGAATGTACCTCCACGGGGCGAGGTCAAGGCACGTGCCACCTATGCCGATTCGTGCCACCTGCGCCATGGCCAGAAGGTGGTAAGCCAACCGCGCAAGCTGCTCAAGTCCATCCCCGGCTTGCAGCTGGTGGAACTCCAGGCACCGGATCGTTGTTGTGGCAGCGCGGGTGTGTACAACATTGCTCAGGTGGATGCCGCCAACGCCATCCTGGACGCCAAGATGGCCGACATCGCTGCCACCGGCGCCGATTTGATCGTGACGACGAACACAGGTTGTCATATGCAGCTGCTCGCCGGCGTACGCCGCGCCGGCCTCCCGGCCAAGGTGATGCATCTGGTCGAGGTGCTCGACCTCTCGTACCGCATCGGCGATGGAATCCCTGCCACACCCTCTGTTTCCCAAATGGAAGATGCTCGATGAAAACGACCGTGACACCCACAGCAATTTCTGCTTCGCCTTTCGATACCCTCGGCCGGCTGCTGAGCGACGGGCAGGTCATCACCCATCCGGTCGAGCTGATCCCCTATGAACGCGACGGCACGCTGGTGCGCGGAAGGCCTCAGGCAGTGGTCTTACCCCACTCTCGGGACGAGGTGGTGCGCGTGGTGCGTTGGGCCGCGGAACATCGCATACCACTGGTCGCGCGGGGTGCCGGCACCGGGCTTTCCGGCGGCGCCGTCGCCGAGGATGGCGGCGTGATCGTCAGCTTCGCCCGTATGAAGCAGATCCTCGCGCTCGACCGCGAGGGCGGTCTGGTGATCACCCAGCCCGGCGTCACCAACCAGGTGCTGGATGAGACGGTCAAGAAGCTCGGGCTCTACTTCCCGCCCGATCCAT
>JBMFPH010000246.1:0-4238 GCA_049969215.1 Anaerolineae bacterium
TTATGCGCACCATCCCAGGGATGACTGTAATCGTGCCAGCGGATTACTACGCCACGCGCAGGCTGGTGCGCGCAGCAGCTTATTACGTGGGACCCGTTTATCTGCGCTTTACACGCGATCCGGTACCGGTGATCTACTCTCCTGAAGACGAGTTTGTCATCGGCAAGGGAAAGCTGTTGCGCTCCGGCGACGACGTGTCGCTGATCGCCATCGGAGATATGGTGGCCATCGCCCTCGAAGCACACGAGCAGTTGGCACAACAAGGCATCCATGCCGAGGTGATCGATATCCATACACTCAAACCGATCGACCGTGCGCTCATCGTTCAGACGGCGCGCAAAACACGCCGCGTGGTGACCCTGGAAGATCACCAGATTCACGGTGGACTCGGCAGCGCTGTGGCGGAGGTGTTAGGCGAAGAATGTCCCACGCCGATGCGTCGCATCGGTCTGCGGGATACCTTCGCCGAATCAGGCGAGTACCGCCTGCTATTGCGGAAATACGGTATGGATAGCGCCGCCGTCATAGCAGCTGTCAAGGAATTGATGTCACTGTGAGATTGACACAAGGGTAAGAAGAAAGATGCCCATCTCCCAAGAGACGGTCGAATTTCTCGAACGTCAGGCACGGATCATCCGCCGCCACATCATCCATATGATCTATGCTGCCCAATCGGGACATCCGGGTGGTTCACTCTCCGCCACAGATATCGTGACAGCGGTCTATTTCCACTTCATGCGGGTAGATCCTGGCAATCCGCAATGGCCGCAGAGAGATCGCTTCATCTTGTCCAAAGGACATGCCTGCCCGGTGTGGTACGCGGCATTGGCAGAACGTGGGTTCTTCCCCATTGAGGAGCTGGTAACCCTGCGCCAGATTAACGGTCGCCTGCAAGGCCACCCGGACATGGAGAAAACCCCCGGAGTGGACATCAGTACTGGCTCGCTAGGTCACGGTCTGTCTGCTGGTGTTGGGATGGCACTGGGACTGAAAATGGATGCTTACGATGCGCGCGTCTACGTGGTGCTAGGTGATGGTGAGCTCAACGAAGGTGAAATCTGGGAAGCGGCCATGGCTGCCGCCAAGTTCCAGCTGGACAACCTCATCGCCTTCGTGGACTACAACAATCTTCAGCTGGACGGGTGGTGCAGCGAGGTGATGCCCATCGAACCGCTGCGGGACAAATGGCGCGCGTTCAATTGGGAGACGTTTGAAATCGACGGGCACTCCATGCGACAAATTGTGGACACGATCGAAGCAGCGCAGCATGTGCGCGGTCGACCGAGCGTGATCATTGCACATACGATCAAGGGCAAGGGTGTGTCTTTCATGGAGAACCAATGCGATTGGCACGGTCGCGCACCCAACAAAGAGGAATACGAGCGGGCTATGGCAGAGCTGGAAGATGGGCCAGCCGCTATAAAGACGGTCCTTTAGTAATACGTACGTGAGAAGCCCCGGGATATGTTTTTGTGGTCTGTGTGGTCATACCTGTAGTACAATATGAGCAAAGATCTATCGACATGAACGCACGATTGTGATATACTTGTCGCAAATTCAGGCCCCCGCGCCGCTCAAGATAGAGCAGCAACGGGTGCTTGGAAAGTCTCGTTCATAACGAGTGTTTTCGATTGGATGACCCCGCGTTGGTATCAAAGCTGTGCTTTCATCCAAAGTGATCCGTAGAAACTGGAGCGATTGACATTTTATGGGCGTCCTAAACGTGCGGGAGCTGCTCCAATGTCCATGACACCTACTAAACAGTCGACAGGTCACAAACTACGTCCGCGGGTGGGATTTGTTGTGTCCAGCTGGCCTCATGAGGACGGCGCTGAGTTTGCGCGTCAGCTGCCCCAGATGCTCCCTGATGTGGCACCGCACGAAGAACTGGAAGCGATCGTCTATCCCCAGCCCTATACGCATGAGCGCGAAATCTCCGAAGTGGTGCGTTATTTCGCCGATAAACAGCTGGATGCGATCTGCATCGCCCCGGGCAACTTTACGCTGGATCACATTATCCCCCTTTTAGCTGAAGCCATAGGTTTGCCAGCGGTTCTCTGGGGATTGGCCGACCGTGAGGCATGGGGGGCATTGGTGGGCTTGCAACAGACCCTGGTGCCCTTCAAGGAATTGGGCATGCCCTACCGCTTCATCGTCGGCTCCTTACGCGACCGCGAAAGCTGGGACAAAATGCTGCTCTACGCGCGTGCTGCCGCTTTGAAACAACGGATGAAAGGGATACGCATCGGACTGATGGGCTTTCGCGCCGAGGGCATGTCCGATGTGATGTTCGACGAGCTGGCTCTGCGCGAGACGTTCGGCATTCAGATCGTGAACGTCGGCTTGACGCGCTATCAGCGCACCGTGGAGGCAATCTCAACCGCCGAGGTGGAGGCGGCTTGGCAAGCTCTGGCACCCGGATTTGACCCCGGCCCTACACCACGCGAGGTGATCCTATATGGTGTGCGCAGCCATCTGGCATTGCAACGCATCATCGCTGAGGAAAACCTGCAAGCTTTCTCAGTGGAATGTTTTCACGATCATCTGGGTGGTCCATGCTTGGGCAAAAGTATTGCCAACGACATGGGTATAGCTGCTTCCTGTGAGAGCGACATTCCCGGCGCCGTGATGATGGCCGCCATGCAGTTGCTGTCCGGCGAACCGACTTTCCATTCTGATTTCATCCGCATCAACTTTGAAGATAACAGCGGCATTCTGCACCATTGCGGCAACCTGCCGCGACGCCTGGCAGCGCAGCCCGAGAGGTTGGGACTGCTCCCCATCCCAGAGCACATCGGCCCGGGCGCATATGGGCCGATCATCCAGGCGACGATGAAGGCAACGCCGGTCACTCTGACCAACCTGGTGGGGCGGCGCGGTACATTGCGCATCGCCGCCATGGAGGGTGAGTCGGTGCCATATCAGCTCGAGTTTCCCGGCTCAGCGGCGAAGGTGGTCTTCCCCTTCAATTTGAGTTCTGCCCTGGAGGAGTGGGGCAATGCCGGCTTTGGCCACCACTACGCCGTCGTGGTGGGTCACGTAGCGCGCGAGGTGCGCGAATGGTGCCAGCTGGTGAGCGTACCCTTCCGGCAGTTTGGTGACGCGTGACAGGCAATGGAAGTGATGCAATCCAACGGCCCACTGATCGAAATTCGTGACCTGACGGTCGAATACTGGCAAGGGGATCGATGGAATCCGGTTATAGAAGGTCTTCACCTGCATATTAACCCAGCCGAGACGTTGGGTTTGGTGGGCGAATCGGGTTGCGGCAAATCCACCACAGCGAATGCGTTGATGGGATACCGGCCCCGTGGCGCACGTTATCGCTCCGGACAGGTTCTCTTTGCCGGCCAGGATCTGTTGCGTCTTTCGAACCGCTCCCTGCAACGCATCCGCGGGCGCCAGATCAGCCTGGTGCCGCAGAATCCCACCACGGCTCTCAGCCCCGGCATTCACGTCGGTGACCAGATCGTCGAGGCACTCATGGTGCATCGTTATAGCAAGACAGTCCGTGAGGCACGCGAGCGCACTCTGGACCTACTCGCACGCGTGGGGTTGCCCAACCCGCCGATAATCTACAAGCGCTATCCCCATCAACTCAGTGGAGGCCAGCAACAGCGCGTCATCATCGCTATGGCGCTCGCCTGCGACCCGCAGCTGATCGTGCTGGATGAGCCCACAACGGGTCTGGATGTCACGACACAGGCTCAAATCCTCGACTTGCTGATGGACCTGCAGGCGAGCTACGGACTGGCTATGTTATACGTGACGCATAACCTGGGCGTAGTGGCACAAATCTGCACCCGCATTGGGGTGATGTACGCCGGCCAACTTGTCGAGATCGCTCCGCGACAGACGATTTTCAAACAACCGCTACATCCCTATACACAGGGTTTGATCGCTTCCGTACCTCGCATCACGGCTCCCAAACACGTGCGTTCGTTGCTGCTCAAGGGATTGCTCAAGCGGGGCGGGCTTCCACCGGGCTGTCCATTCGCTCCGCGCTGTGATTTTGCTCAGGAACGTTGCTTTGTCGAAAAGCAGTATCTGACAGCAGTGAGCGATCGTCACACCGTCGCGTGCTGGCGTTGGCAGGAGATCCCTTCCTTTGCTCAGCGAATCGCAGAGACCCAGAGCGCTGTTTTCCAGAAATGTGAAACGGCGGGCTGCAAGGCAGGCGGTGAGATCTTGCTCAAAGTTGATAATCTGTGTGCTGCGTATACATTTAACCATCCACG
>JBMFPH010000247.1:0-4223 GCA_049969215.1 Anaerolineae bacterium
CAAAGTAGCGCAGCTGATCCTCATAACGTGCAGCGACGGCATCGTCACCGGCCACACGGGCTGCCTGTCGCAGCTGCCACAGGGCATAGAGATTGCCCGGGTCGGCGATCAGCACCCTGCGCCAAAGATTAACAGCAGTTGCCGAATCACCCACCTGGCTATGCTTCTGAGCCCACTGCAAATAAGCCGCTGCTGCTGCCGCGCTGGGCATATCCAGACCGCCGGCCTCGTAGGTCTGCACCGCCGCTTCGGCCTGGCCCAGCGCGGTATATACGTCTACCAGCTCAAGCGACACCAAGGGGTTCTTCGGCGTGACATCCAGGGCAGGTTGCAGAGCCGCCAGGGCCGACTGCGGCTGCGCGAGAATCAGATAGGCACGCGCCAGCTGCCGGCGCGCCTGGACGTTGCGCCCGTCCAGTGCAACCGCGCGCTCCAGGTCTTCCACGGCAGCATGCAGCGCGGGGGGATCTCCCTGTACCAGCCGCACGCTGCCCTTCTCCAGATAATGAGCGCTGAGCGCATAGGGTAGGCTGAGCGCAACTAATCCCAGCACCCCCAACGCCAACGCTATCCACCACAACCGGTTGAGCCGCATGCGCGCAGCCTCAGGCCGAAGCATCCCCTGTGGCCACGCCAGGACGAAGTTCACCCTGCCGCCAGTATTCGGCGAAGAAGGCGCCGAAGGCAGCCACGATCACCGCCGCCACGGCTGCCAGAGCGGTGTTAAACATGCGCCGCGGGCTGCTCGGCTTCTCTGGCATAGCCGCGCGGCTGGCAATGCGCGCAATATCGCCGTTCACCTCGACACGGGTCTCCTCCAGCTTGTTGGCCAGAGTCAAGTAGGTGTTCTGATTGAGCTGCTGATCGCGCAATAGCTGCTCCAGCCGCATCTGGCGTGCTGCCACTTCTGCCTGGAGAGACGTCACCTCGCTTTGCAGCTGAGCGATTGCCTCTTGGGTGGCTGCCTGCTTGGCCTCCAGCGCCTCAACCAATGCGGCGAGGCTGGCTTCGACATCCAGGTCACCCAAGCTGATTTGCACTTGTGGCATTCCGACCGTGTTGAGCTGACCCAGCCCGAGCATATCGGCGATCAGGCCACTGACGATGGCCGGAGCGGCGCCACCGGCACGTTGCGCCACTGCGCGCGCTTCCTCCAATAGCTGAGCAATCTTGCTGGCACGCGCCTCATAATCGGCCAGAAGGCGCGTCTTGGCCTGTAGCTGATACACGATGCCCAAAGGCTCCACCACATCCGGCGCTGCCGAGGGGCGGAAGCCGATGCCATACTCCCTACGCAGCCGCGCCAGCTCCTGATCGGTGCGTTCCACCGCTGCTTTTGCCTGCGCCACTTGCGCTTCCAGGGTAGACAATTCCTGCCTCTGGCCGTAGAGCATGTTGAGCTGGATCACATAACGCTCCGCCCACATGTTCGCCAAGTGTGCCGCCTCTTCCGGGTCGCCAGCGCGCGCGGTCAGCTGCACCAGGTTGCCGTCGCCGACCGCTTGAGCGTCCAGTGCTGCCTTCAGATCTACCAATGAAAGCGCCGCGTTGCCGGTGGACACTCCGCTGTTCGTCGCTTCCAGCAATGTCGTAAGCAGTTCATCCCCCGTGGCGATGGCGGCGTACCCTTTGGTGAACTGTTTGGGATCGAAGGGCACGTCTTGCATGCGCGGGTCGAACTGCATGTGGTAGCGCGGTCCGGTGATGGCCACCAGCGCGGTTGCTTCGTACTGAGGGGGCAAGACGGAGCTAATCGCGAAGGCCAGCACGGCTGCCACGATGCTCAACCCCACAATCCAGCGCCAGTAACGCAACAAAGTGCGGATGTACTGCCGCAGATCGATCTCGTCCTCCAGCGGAGGGTACTCATGCACAACTGTGGTGGTCAATGGCCTTCTCCTACTTCTGTGAACTGGTCTGGCGAATCACCCCGAAATATAAATCCGCATCAGGGATGAGTCAAGTGCACGGACAAGGTGTTTTCATGTCCCAAACGCTGTCATGCCGGGGGACCAACCGCACGTGACAGAAGTGCTCAACGTTTTGAAAGAGCATGGAGGCATCCTTTTGCTCCAGCGCGCAGCTCGGTTTTGCGCACTCTACAGTGTCTGAGCCGCAACCCTCCGGGTGCGACCCCGTCGCGCAGTGACCAGGTTTGAACCGAGAGGTAAAGCGTCTGCTGCACATGAAATGCGCGAGGATGGAACAAATTGCTCCGCATTAACGTCTATGCTAAGATGAGATACGGATTGCCGAGCAGCCTGTGGAACGCTTGGGGAGGTATGGAGGACGCAGTTTGCTCAAGTGAGCAGTGCGTTCCCTTCTCGTTCAGGGTAAAGAAGGCGAAGTCTTACCAGTGCGCTATTCTGCTTGAGGAGGTTCTCTTGCGATGAAACAACCTACTATCACAACGCAGGGCAAGCGATTCGGGGTTGTAGCGGGGTTGTTGGTCTGTATGGGGCTTCTATTGATGTTGCTGCCCGGCGCGGGGGCATTGCCACCGGCCCAGGCGCAAGAGCCGGACGTGTCGGCCAGTGCGATTACGCAGAATGTTTCCGCTAACGTAAGTATTAGTCATTACCCTGCGGTGAGCGGCACGCAGACCTTCACCTACACAAGGAACGTCACCCCATCCATAACTGTGCGGGTCAGCTGCTGGGGAGGCTTTTACATAAACGTTGCTGTTAGCCTCTCAGGAAATGTGCCACTCACGGTCGTGTATATCCCCGGCGGGCGGTCAGAGAGTAAGAACATGACAATGTCCGGCAGCAAGACCCAGTCATTCTATTCGTCAGTCTGTGTCAGTGGGTATCCATATATTGTCGCTCCCACTGTGCCAGTTACCGGGACAGTGACAGTCACCGCGCAGCCAAGTGAAACCGGAGCAGCGATAACCGGGAATGGCACCTTGTCCGGAGTAGCCACCATCTGGGTAACCGGTAATGCTCGACTAATTACCTACGCCTACCTCCCCCTGATCGCGCGGCAGGAGCAGCCAACCGGTGGCGCCTGGTCGGATGATTTCAGCAGTGATAAGGGGTGGGCGAGGCTCAGTGCAAGCGATGTCTGTGATGTGGGAGTGGATAATGGGACACTGCGGGTCAAATTGAAGAAGGAGGGTATATGCTGGATATCAGCGCCTTCGGGTGTTTTCCTAGCCCAGGGTACTTTCCAAGTGGAGGCGATGCGCACCAGCGACGCAAAAGCCTGGTTCAGTTTGATCTTCAACGCTACTACCAGTCTTCTGGATCAGCGCTGGCAGCTGGACGCCGCCCCGTGGGACAGCAGCGATGGCTGTGAAAGCGGCAAAGCGAGGGTCAAATTGAGCTATAAGGATGGCTCCGCGGGTGGCCAATCGCCAATATGTACAAATACTCTTAAAAGAAGTAAGAATGAGTGGAATACCTTGAAAGTTGTGCGCAATGGCGACAATGTGAAAGCATATGTCAACGGGGACTTGAAAATCGAAGTCAATGAAAGCCGCCTGAAGGACGCCGGGTTATTTGACCTGGCGGTGTGGGGTACCGAGAGCGATGCCGTAATCAGATTCGACAATTTCTCCATCACCCCATGAGAAACTGCGTGGTTGACTCGATACGCGGTGGAAGCTTTTCTTAAAGTTTGTATTCTCTACAGAAGCCGGGCCCACACCCGGCTTCTGTGCCAGATACGCGCATGAGCAGGGACGGTGATATGGACGCGCAGGGTTGGTTCCACTCTCTCTCCCGCAGCGGCCGAAAGCACGAAAGAGTGAGAGCCCGAATGCAGGTTCTCGTCTTGGCGGCGGCATGTGTCGCCTTAGCAGGTATCGCGTCTCTGCTGTGGGCGGTTCCAAGCGCTGCGCTGCCACCCAGCTTCAGCAGCCCGCTGCCCGCTCTCACGGCAACGGCCACCCCAACCCCGACCGCCAGATCCACGCCCAGCACGCCCGCCGCGGTGGACATCTGCGAACCGTGCCGGCTGCCCATAGCAACAGCCATGCTCGACCTGAACGTGCGCAGCGGGCCGGGCATTGCCTACCCCATCTTGGGCGCGCTGCGCGCCGGCCACTCAGCCGAGATAAGCGGCATCAGCGCTGATGGCAGCTGGCTGCAGGTCGCCTATGCGCGCGCGGCATCGGGCAGCGGCTGGGTGGCGCGCCGCTACGTCGTCGTTAGCGGCGACCTGGGCAGCGTGCCGGTCGTGCCGGCGCCGCCGCTGCCCACCCCGTCGCCGCCCACCAC
>JBMFPH010000248.1:0-4206 GCA_049969215.1 Anaerolineae bacterium
TGACGAAAATCTTGGTCTTGGCGTCCAACATAGAATCCGGCACAACCGCCTTGATAATGTGCTCGCAGACATCTTCGTAGATGGTAGCTTGATCCACCTCCGGCGCGTGTTGGGTGGAGACCACAACGGTATCCACGCGCTTGGGCCTGCCATACGCATATTCTACCGTCACCTGGCTCTTCCCATCCGGACGCAAATAGGGCAAGATGCCCATCTTACGTGCATGGGCGAGCCGCTTGGTCAGCTTGTGTGCCAGCACGATAGGCATGGGCATCAATTCGGGTGTCTCGTTGCAGGCAAAACCGATCATCATCCCCTGATCGCCCGCGCCGATCGCTTCGATTTCCTCTTCTGACATCTCACCCATGCGTGCCTCATAGGCACAATCCACGCCCATTGCGATGTCCGCACTCTGCTCTTTGATCGAGACAATGACACCGCAGGTCTTGTAATCGAAGCCATAAGTGGATTCGGTATAACCGATGTCCCGTACTGTATCGCGCACGACGCTGGCGATATCGACATAGGCATTCGTGGTGATCTCGCCCATCACCACGATCAGACCCGTCGTAGTAGCACACTCGCACGCGACCCGGGCGCACATGTCCTGCGTAATGATGGCATCCAGAACAGCATCGCTGATCTGGTCGCACATTTTGTCCGGATGGCCCTCCGTCACTGATTCAGAGGTCAGAAAGACCTGAGGCGAGCTCATAAATGTGAGATTACTCATCCGTGTAATATCTCCTTGTCCCAGAAGATGTTGTCATCTCCCCTCCCCCGGCGGGATCAAAGAAGGGAGTGTATGGAGTTTATATACCCATTGGCAGTGAAACCGCCAGATTCGGCGTTCAGGCATTCATCGCTTCCCGACTTGTATCATGTGCCCTCTTCCCAGGAAGCTAAATACTGTTCCTGCTCCGCGGTGAGAGTGTCGATTTGCACCCCCATAGCTTCGAGCTTCAGCCGCGCGATCTCTTGATCCACCTCTTCAGGGATCACGTACACCTTCTTTTCCAGCCGTTCCGCGTTGCGCAGCATATAGACCGCACCCAACGCCTGGTTCGCAAAGGACATATCCATGACGCTGGCCGGATGGCCCTCCGCCGCTGCCAGGTTGACCAGACGGCCCTCAGCCAGCAGGTGCAGACGGCGTCCGTCCGACATGATGTACTGTTCCACGAACGGGCGCGGTTGCCGTTTCTCGACGGCCATTTCTTCCAGCGCCGGGATATTGATTTCAACATTGAAATGTCCCGCATTTGCCATCACGGCACCGTCTTTCATCACTTCAAAATGGTGCTGATCAAGCACATTGATGTCGCCTGTTGCGGTGATAAAGATATCTCCAATGGGCGCCGCTTCCATCATGGGCATCACGCGATAGCCATCCATCACCGCTTCGAGCGCCTTGAGCGGGTTCACCTCGGTGACGATCACATTTGCTCCCAGACCCTTTGCCCGCATCGCGATCCCCCGGCTGCACCAGCCGTAACCAGCCACCACGACCGTTTTGCCGGCAATGAGCAGGTTGGTTGCGCGAATGACACCATCCAACGTGGATTGTCCGGTGCCATACCGATTGTCAAAGAGATGCTTGGTCATGGCGTCGTTGACGGCGAGCACGGGGAAGCGCAATGTACCCTGTCGTGCCATTGCCTTGAGGCGGATCACCCCGGTGGTCGTCTCTTCGGTACCAGCAATAACCTCACCGATCTGGGACGTACGCTCCTTGTGCAACGTGCTCACCAGATCCGCACCGTCGTCCATCGTGATGTGCGGATGGTGATCTAGAGCAGCGCGCAAATGGGCATAGTAGGTTTCGTGATCTTCTCCCTTAATGGCAAAAGTTGGGATCTCAAAGTATTGCACCAGTGCAGCAGCCACGTCGTCTTGGGTGCTGAGCGGGTTGCTGGCACATAATACCAAATCTGCCCCGCCTGCGGCCAGAACACGCGCCAGGTTGGCCGTCTCAGTGGTGATGTGCAGACAGCCGGCCATGCGGACCCCCTTAAGCGGCTTGCTCGCTTCAAAGCGTTCTTTGATAATGCGCAACACGGGCATCTCCTGCGCTGCCCATTCTATTCGATTAAGGCCTTGTTGGGCCAATGTCAAATCTCTAACGTCGTAACCCTTGTTTGCCAACTTCAGCTCCTTCATCTGGTCGTGATGGTTAACGGTCTTGATATGGGGCTGTAGGCAGCACCGGATTTCTCCTGCAACACTCTTAGAGACGAGCTATCCCCAAAGCACTCAGCATAACGCTGAATGAAACCCTCCACCGTGTAATAGTGGCGCTGGGTGCCATGCTCTTCTAACACATAGGTGGCCGCTAAACTGCCCATACGACCTGCTACCTCCCACGGCAAGCCGTAGCGTATGCCTGTGATCAGGCCGGCGCGATATCCATCGCCGACACCGGTCGGGTCTACCAAACGACACGGCGGCACGGCCGGGATGTCCCATACACCCTCGCGGGTACGGATCTGAGAACCGTGCTCACCCCGTGTGACAACCAATGTCTTTACCATGCGCTCGATTTCATCTTCACCCAAACCAGTGCGACGACGAATCATACCGAACTCGTAATCATTGACGATGAGCACCTCCGCACCGCGCATGCCCTCGAGCAGTTGTTCAGAGGTCAGGCGAGGGATCTGCTGGCTGGGGTCGTATACATAGGGAATGCCCAGCTCTTGGCATTCACGCACATACTTTACCATAGCTGCCGGATCATTGGGAGAAATAATGGCCAACTCGATGGTCTCGGGATGGTGATCACTTAGAGAGAGCTGCCCTGCTCTGGCCATTGCTCCCGTATAGAAGCTGGCAATCTGGTTATTATCGCGGTCAGTGCTGACAAAGAAAGAAGCGGTAAATTCATCCGGCACGATCATCACCCCGGATACATCTACTCCCTGTGCCTCCAACAAGGCAATATACTCGTGCGCATCCTGCCCCACCGTGGCGATCAAAAGAGGCTCCTGGCCCAGCAGTGCCAGGTTGTGCGCAATGTTTCCCGCACAGCCACCGCGCTCGCGGCGCATCGAATCGACCAGGAAGCTCACGGAGAGCACATGCAACTGATCGGGCAAAATGTGCTCGACAAAACGTCCAGGAAAGGACATGATATAGTCATACGCCATCGAGCCGGTCACTGCAATGGTCACAGGGCCACCCCCTATTCAATCGCACTAAAATATCCGGTGCATCCAAAGACTTAAACTACAGCTTAAGGGAAAAGTGTCAAGATGATCAAGACACAGGAGCCGGTCCAGCCGCACCTGCCAGGTTGGGTGCGAGCGGCAGACGCAACTGGACCTCGGTACCTTCGCCGGGGCGCGAGCGGATGGACAAGCTGCCTTGTAAGCTCAGCGCCCGCTCTTGCATCGTTAAGACACCCAAGCTGCCTCGCTCTGCACAAGCTTGAGAGATGGCGCCAGGGTCGAATCCTACGCCATTGTCTTTCACGCTGACCTCTAGGTAACCTTCTTCTGTGACTGCTAGACGGATGATCGCTTGACTGGCTTCTGCATGTTTTCTCACGTTGCTTATCGCTTCCTGGATCACAGCAAATATGGCCGATTCAGCTTCATGGTTCAGCCTCGCAATCTCATTCTCAATCTGCAATGCAACCGAGAAACGCTCATTCTGTTGTAACATATTTACATAGATCTCAAGAGCGGGAACAAGCCCTTTCATCTCAAGCGTCACCGGTCGCAAATTGAAGAGCAAAGTGCGAATCTGGCGCAGCGCTTTCTCCGCCAATGACAATACTTCATCCATTTCTCGCAGAGCCATTTCGACACTGCCGCGAGCAAGTGCTTCGCGCACAAAGTGGGCATTCATGATCACAGAAGCTAACATCTGAGCTGGACCATCGTGAATATCGCGCGCCAAGCGATGACGCACTTCCGCCTCAACGGCAACGAGGCGGTTATGCTCTTCACGCAGGTTCTGATACAGCCGCGCATTTTCAATGGCCACCGCAGACTGGGCAGCCAGGATTGTCAGCATGTCACGATCTTCGACGGTGAACTGGGCATCACCGGTCTTGTTGAGCACCTCTAACGCGCCGATAACGCTGCCACGCACTATCAACGGCACGCACAAGATTGAGCGAGCCGGAAAATTGAACTCCAGGGAAATACGGGGATAAAAACGCGCATCCTGGGTGACATCATGGACGATGAGCGGCTTACCGTG
>JBMFPH010000249.1:0-4203 GCA_049969215.1 Anaerolineae bacterium
GGCGCCGACGGTGGCTATCCCCAAAATCCTGGTGGTGCCGGTCGATCTCAGCGCCGAAGTGCCGGCAGGCAGCACCGGCTCGTAGTGCAGCGAGGTAAAATCCTCCTTATCTCAATGAGAGAATTTTGAACGACGAAAAACGCGAAAGGCGCGAAACCCGCACCTTTCGCGTTTTTCGTTTCCTTGTTTTCTGCGGGGGATCAAATTCGCAATTCCGGATACCGTTCCCGCACGGTCGCGGCTCGGGTACGGGGTCGTGACTGGACGAGACAAACTGCGCCGCGCGTGTCAGCAAGCGGCACGATGGTCTCACCCCCGTGTAGGGCACGGCATGCCGTGCCCCAACATGCCGCAGCACACCTGCACGCAACAGGGCAACCACCAGAGTTGCCCCTACAGTCGCCGGCTGCTTTCAAAAGAGCATCGGTTGCTGTGGCGCTTTATCCTCGGGGAAGGGCAGGCCCAGATGGGCGTAGGCACGCCGCGTCGCCACACGGCCACGCGGTGTCCGATCCAGGAAGCCCAGCTGCAGCAGGTAGGGCTCGACGACGTCCATAATCGTGTCGCCTTCCTCGCTCAAGCTGGCAGCAATCGTCTCCAGACCGACCGGCCCACCCCCGAATTTTTCGATCACCGTGCGCAACACCTTGCGGTCGAGATCGTCCAGCCCCAGTTCGTCCACGTCCAGCAGAGCCAGCGCCTCGCGGGCCACCTCGCGCGTGATCACCCCATCCGCGCGCACCTGAGCGTAGTCGCGCACGCGCTTCAGCAGGCGATTGGCGATGCGTGCCGTGCCGCGCGAACGGGCGGCGATCTCCTGGATGCCGCCCTCATCGATGACCGTGTTGAGCAGGCGGGTCGAGCGGCGAATGATCTGTTCCAACTCCTCCGGGCTGTAGAAGTCCAGCCGGAAGATGGCGCCGAAGCGATCACGCAGCGGCGCCGCCACCAGCGCCAACCGCGTGGTCGCCCCCAGGATGGTGAAACGGGGCAGGTTCAGGCGGATGTTGCGCGCCCCAGGCCCCTTGCCGATCACGATGTCGAGCGCGAAATCCTCCATGGCGGGATAGAGTACCTCTTCGACCGTGCGGCTGAGACGGTGGATTTCATCGATGAAGAGCACATCGCCACGGCGCAGGTTGGTCAGGATTGCCGCCAGGTCACCCGGTCGCTCGATGGCGGGGCCGGAGGTAATCTTGAGGTTGACGCCCATCTCGGCGGTGATGATGTGTGCCAGGGTGGTCTTGCCCAATCCGGGTGGGCCGTAGAGCAGAATGTGATCGAGCGTCTCGCCGCGCGCCTTGGCAGCGGCGATCAGGATGCGCAGCGTCTCCTTGACGGTCGCCTGACCGACAAACTCGTCCCAGGTGCGCGGACGCAGGCCGGCGTCCAGACCGGCCTCTTCTGGCTTGACCTGCGGGGAAACCGCGCGCTCGTCCATAGGACACATTATAAGCGCATCTGGCGAGTTATGGAAAACTGGTTGGGCGTGTCACGAGCGTGCGGGAGCGGCATTGCCCCCCACCCCGACCCTCCCCGTGGATAGGGAGGGAGCGGAAAATCTTCCACCGCAGAATGCGCAGAGCACGCGGAGGTTTTTTTCCCTCTGTTAATTCTCTGCGATCTCGGCGGTAAAATCTCTGCCACGGGATAAATCCCGCGGCTGGTAACGCAAGTCGGCTGAAGCCGACCGGGTCGGGCAGCAGCCCGACAGCCCGTCAGGGCTTCAGATACCAACCCTGGACTTCAGCCCAGGGCGTACCCCCACCCCGACTCTCCCCATGGATGGGAAGGGAGGGGCAACCCTTGTGCCTGCCCCTACCATTGCACCATGCCCTCGGAGACCGGCCGGTCGCCCGTACAGGGGTTGGGGTGGGGGGCCATTATGCCGTTCCCTCACGGTGGCGGCACGGCAGCGATGGCTGGCGGTCCGGCGGGTTAAGCTTGCGCGGCGGCCGCCTCCCTGGAACGCTTGCGGTATGCCTGAATCCAGCGCATGCCGTAGTCATCCCGCCCCATGCACAAATCCGCCGCCAGGATGGCGATCGCCACCTCCGGCACCAACGGATTGGTGATCGGACAGGTCATACCAGCATGGATCGCCATAGCAATGAAGGTGGCGTTGATATACCGCCGGTCGGGCATGCCGAACGAGATGTTGCTCGCGCCCATGCTGATGTTGACGCCGAACTCCTGGACGATCAGCGCGGTGGTGCGCAGGGCGATCCACCCTGCCTTGCTGTCGGCGCCCATCGTCAGCGCCAGCGGGTCGATGATCACGTCCGCCGTGTCGATGCCCAGCCGGGCGGCGCGCTCGATGATCTTGCCCGCCACCGCCAGGCGCTTCTCCGGCGTGGCCGGGATGCCGTCGTCGTCCATGCACAGGCCGATCACCGCCGCGCCATACTCCTTGACCCGGGGCAACACGGCGTTGAGCGAGCGTTCCTCGCCGTTGACCGAGTTCACCAGAGCTTTGCCGGTGTACGATTTCAGGGCTGCTTCCAGTGCCGTCGGGTTGGCCGTGTCGATGCACAGCGGCACGTCGGTCACCTCCAGCACGGCACGCATCACCTGCTGCAACAGCGCTGGCTCGTCGGCGCCGGGCACGCCGGCGTTGACGTCCAGGATGGCAGCACCCGCCGCCACCTGGTCCTTCGCGTCCTGGCGCACGATGTCGAAATTGCCCTCGCGCAACGCCTGCAACACCACCTTGCGACCGGTGGGGTTGATGCGCTCGCCGATGATGACGGTCGGCCCGTCTCGGCTGATCTCCACCGTTTGGGTAGCAGATGAGACAATCGTTTTCAGATTCGCAGCCATAATCCCTTTTCCTCTCTCGATATACTGTGATGATCCTTCACAGGTTCTAATTGAATGATGAGTTCGCGAATTGTTGTGCGTTTAGCTGCCATAACCGATGCTCAAGCCGAGTGGTTTCTGGGTCAGTTCTGGCACGGAAAGGATTCGTCTCTTGGCAAGCTCACAGTACTGTCGGTCGATCTCCACTCCAATCCCAATTCGGTTCAGCATGGCCGCAGCAATTAAAGTGGTTCCACTCCCCACGAAAGGATCCAACACGGTGTCGCCCACAAAGCTGAATAACTTGATGCACCGATGCGGCAACTCGAGAGGAAACGGCGCCGGATGTCCCACTTTTTTTCTGCTCTCCCCGCCAAAAGTCCAAAAGCCATTTGTCCAGCTCATAAACTCAGCCCGCGTGATATCGGACTTTCCGCTCCCGCTGGTCTTGCGCCAACGCTTCTTGTATAGCACCACAATGAGCTCCACCGGGGCGATCACAAAGGGCGCGGTGGCGCTCATCCAAGAGCCCCACGCAGTTCGGCGCGAGATGTTGCCCTCGTTCCAGATAATCGTTGCGTGATATCGGAAACCGATTTGCTTGGCGATGGTGGTAATGTCAGCCCCGACGCTTTGTTGTCCGCCTTTGTTTTTGTCGAGCGGGATGTTTAAACAGAATCTCCCATCGTCTTTCAGGAATTCGAAACACCGCGCAAGCCAGGCACGGGTGAATTCCAAGTACTCGGGGTACGAAATATCATCGCGATGGGAGTTATACTGGATATCCACATTGTAGGGGGGAGAGGTGACGATCAGATCGACACTCCTCGGTGCAATCGCATGAGTAGTGAGAATATCATCATGAATCAGGATAATTCTTTCACTCGAGTAGAAAATCCTCGACTGTTCCAAAACGGTTTGCCCACCTGTACCCATTATCCAGAGACCTATAAACGATGCAGAAGAACCATGCCATTATAATCAATTGGCTGTGATATGCACAACTGGGCGATAAGGGGCAAATTATTGTCTCGCCCAGTGCATTTCACTTCCTGCAGGTTCCAAACCGGCAGGCGGGTGTCCGATTGCCCCCACCCCGGCCCTCCCCGTTCACGGGGAGGGAGTAGACACCCCCTCGCCCTCCAGGGAGAGGGGGCTGGAGAGTGAGGGCCTCAGCGCTGCACCTCCTCGACCTCCTGGTACCAGCGCAGGCGCTTGCCCACGCGGGCGCGCACCTTCCAGGCGAGCGTCTTGGGCGCCGCTTCGAGCGCCGCCCGCACGGTGCGGATGCGCGTCCGCGCCAGCGCCGAAGGCTGCGCCTCCAGCGCCACCTCGCCCGCCACGACGGCGCGCTCCAGCCGCTCCAGGTTCAGCCACACCGTGGTGTAGAGCCCCCAATCCCGT